>CAZRBZ010000036.1:0-10668 GCA_964598515.1 Candidatus Woesearchaeota archaeon | reverse complement strand
CAATTTCCAGGAATAAAAAACACAGATTTACCAAAAGAATTTAAATACTCTAAAATTTTTCTTCCAGCAACCATTTCTTTTTCCAAAAGTTCATCATGCTTATTTTCACCCAATTCCACATTAACAAAATCTTCAAAATTAGGAACTTCCTCGACACCAAATTTTTTAATCAAAGCAAAATATTTCTTATACAATGGTCTCAATAATTTATCACTACAAACATCTCCAACACAAACAATATAATCAAAATCCTTAAAATGAATCCTCGGCATTCTCCCATGCAAATCACCAATAACTAATATCTTAACCATTTTATTTGATTAAATACCTTAAACAATCTTCAGAAAATTTTAATATATCACCAAAATCTTCAGTTATAATTTTCTTTTTAATTATATCTTTAGAATTTTTAGGTAATTTTATTTTATCTTTAAAATTATTTTTAAATTCTTCCAATAATTCTTTTTTTTGAAAAGTACCTTCATTGATTAACATCGCTCTAAGAAATGTTTTAAAAAGAAAATAAAGAGAATCAAATTTTGTTTTATCATCATCTAAAGATTTTCTTAAAGAATGATTTAATTCAACCGTCAACATTTCAAATAAATGTTGATTAGTAAGATTAAATTTTCTATCAAACGGATCTTTACCAAACAAAATAATTTTCTTCTTATCTTCATTTAAATTTTTATAAAAAAATATATCATGAGGATTATGAATAACATTTATATCTTTTTTACCAAGAGGAATCACAGTTATAGAATTTTTAGCTACTCTCTTTCTATCTGAAACTCCACCAAAATCAAAAACAATCTCTGAATATTCTTTTTCAAAATTTTTTATTATTTCAATTAAATCAAAAATAGTTTTTGTAGGAACAATATCCTCCTTAAACATAAAAACCAAATCAATATCATGGAAATCTTCACTATGTGTAGAAGAACCAAATTGGATTATACTTAACAAATCTAATTTATTAGAACATTCTTTAACAAACTCATTCAAAACTTTTTTTATATCCATACTTCCTAATATCTCTTCAAACTTATAAAACTAATTAATAACTCAAAACCTTCAACCCTTTAATTTTTTCAAAATGTTTATCTCTAGTAATAATTTTATTAACTCCTGCTAAAATAAAACCACTAGCAATGATAGAATCTATTTTTCCAATTTCCCGACCAAGAGATTTCATTTTCCAAAATAACCTAGAAGAATTCTTAAATAAAGAGTTATCAATTCCCACAATTTTAAAAGTATTAAACAAGATATCATAATAACTCTCTTCTTCCAAATGTGATTTAATCTTAGGATTAATACCAAAAGAAAGCTCAAAATAACTAATTTGAGATAAACATAATTCTTCTCCCAAACCACCTATCAAATTTATTAAATTTTCATCCCCTTTTAAAAAATCAATAATCGCGCAAGTATCTAGACCAATCATTTTATTTTTTGCTCCGATTTTCTAATTCAAAATTTAACTCTTTTCTTATCTTTTCATAATCTTTTTTTCTACCCTTCCAATAATCATCTCCCTTCTCTTTCAAGATTCCCGCAAATTTCAGAATATCACGACTATTTCCTTTCTTTCGCTCACTCACAACTTCAATAATAACATCAGAAAAACTTTTATCCTTACCCTTCAAAGCACTCAACAAATCATATGCTTCTTTTCTAATAGAAATATTCATACTACCCATATGAGTATGAGTACCCAGACATATATAAAACTTTCTTAAAATTATTCTTCCAAATCCTCATCCAACTCAATTAAGTCTTCATCATCTTTGTATTTAAAAGATATTTCTGCTTCTTCAATCATCTCAATTAATTCTTCCCCTCTGGGCAGGTTGGTTGGGGGATGGCGGGTGGGAAAGCCTTCTTCTTTAAGGACTCATCCTTCTCATAGTTCTAGGAAATGCAATAGCATCTTTAATTGTGTCTAACCCACAAATCCAAGAAATAACTCTCTCAACACCCATTCCAAATCCCCCATGAGGTATTGAGCCATATCTTCTAGAATCAAAATAAAACTCATAATTTTTCAAATCTTCACCTTCCCTAATCAAATTATCCTTAATAACTTCAATATTCTCTTCCCTTTGCGAAGCACCAAACAATTCACCATAACCCTCTGGACCAATAACATCAAAACCTTGAACAGTTTTTTCCTTTTCAGGTTTATTAATTGTCTCAGGAGATTCTTTCATATAAAATGCTTTAACTTGTTTAGGGTAATCTGTAACAATCACAGGAGTATCATACAATTCAGAAAGTTTATCCTCTTCAATAGTTCGAAGATCTTTTCCCCAATCAATTTTAAAAGCAAATTTATCTTTTAACAATTTTAAAACTTCAGTATAACTAACTTTAGGAAATTTCTTTTTTACTGTAGCATTCAAAGTTTTCAAATTTCTTTCCAAAATTTCCAATTCTTCCTTATTTTTTTCTAAAACCCTCTTAACAATATGTTTCATGACTCCCTCTGCATAATCCTGCAAACCTTCAAAAGTTGACCAAGGAACTTCCATTTCCGCATGCCAATACTCGCACAAGTGTCTAGAAGTATTAGATTTCTCAGCTCTAAAAGAAGGTGCAATACAATAAATTTTACCCAAAGCAAAAATTGCAGTTTCAGCATGAAGTTGCCAAGTCTGAGCCAAATAAGCTTTCTTATCAAAATATTGAACCTCAAAAACAGAAGAACCACTTTCACCAGCAGCACCCAAAATCAAAGGCGATTGAAATTCAGTAAAACCCTCTCCCCTAAAATATTCATGAATAGCTCCAAAAACAGTACTCCTAATTTTCAGAATGGCAGTCATCTTTCTACTCCTTAACCACAAATGTCTTCTATCTCCTAAAAGTTCTTCATTTAAATCTTTTCCAATAGGAAAATCTTCAGCAATATGAACAATTTCAATATCCTTAACAGAAATTTCAAATCCAGTAGGTGCCCTTTCATCCACCTTAATATTTCCAACAATTTTAACAGAACTTTCAATCTTTAACTTATCAATCTCCTTCCATTTGTCTTCAAAATCTTCTCTCTTAATCACACATTGAATAATATTTGTAGAATCACGAAGAACAATAAACCTCATTTTATTAGAACCACGCTCACGATGAACCCATCCACGCACAGCTACTTCTCCAGAACCTTTCTTCATAGCATCCTTAATTGACATGTATTCCATTTTTTTAATGTCGATTTTGTAAAAATCTCCTGATTTGCAGCTTAATTGAAATAAATTGTTTATCCATTATAAAAACATAGAAGCCTTTATTTTTAATTATTGTTATTTCCGACAAACCCCATTTTTTTATAAATTTTATCAAGGTAACAATTAATTTCATAAACAGAATTAGTTATTCCACACTCTTTCAAATTTTTCCAATAATCTTTAACAATTTTCTCAGCATCCCCTGAAGGACGAATAAATATTATGGCATTTTTCAAATTATCTTTAATCAACTCAAAATTTTTATAATTTCTAATAGATTTAATAATATCCTCTTTTATTTCTAAATTATTTTTTTGAATAATGTCAAAATCATAAGTATAATAATTTATTTGAGGTTTTTCAATTCTTTCATAAAAATATTTTAAATTAGAAAACTTTCTAATTTTTTTTCCACTCTTCTCAACATGATCAATTAATTCAACTAACCTTTTCATTACCAATAAAAAATCCTAACCTTTAAAAGAATTTATATTTTTTCTGACATTTGTTCCTTCTCCCTTTTTCTTTGTTCCAATTTTGAATTATTTTATTCTTTTTGTAGTTATTTTTGATTTAGACGCAGTTACAAAAATTTCATAGCGTATGTCTATACGTAAGAAATTTTTTAACAAGTATAAATTAAAAAGAACGCAAAAACTTAGGGAGTAATTCGAGTTCGATCCCTAGGAAACAAAACAACTTCTCGAATATTCTGAATTCCCAAAATAAGCATGGTCAATCTCTCAACACCCATCCCAAAACCAGCATGAGGAGGAGCACCAAATCTAAAACTATCAATATAACTCTTAAAATTCTTTGGATCCAAATCTCTTTCTTTCAATTGTTTTTCCAAAATTTTAGGAATATGGACTCTCTGTCCACCAGAAGCAATCTCCATTCCTTTGTAAATAGCATCAAAACCGCCACTTAAACCTTTACCCTTGGGCATAATATAAAACGGCTTACCTTCAATCGGCCAATCATGAACAAACACAATAGTATCGGGATATAACTCATCCAATTTTTTCTCAGCATCATTACTCAAATCATGTCCTTCCATTGGAACCTTTTTCTTTTCCATCAATTCCTTAACTTCAGAAAATTTAAAATATTTAGACTTAGGAACTTTTAATTCAACATTTAAAATTTTTAACTCATTTTCATGTTTTTCTAAAACTTTTTCAATAATATATTTAACACATCTATCCAAAACACCCATAACCTTAAACTCATCACAAAAAGCTTCTTCATAATCATATTGTCTAGCCTCATTCAAATGTCTAGAAGTATTATGTTTCTCCGCTCTCCAAACACTAAACACAGTAAAAACTTTTTCCAAAGAACAAGCAAGCATTTGCTTATACAATTGACAACTCTGACTCAAAAAAACTTCTCTTTCAAAATACTTTGCCTTAAACAATTCAGTTCCACCCTCAGAAGATGCACCAATTATCGAAGGAAAAATAGCTTCCATTGCACCTTCTTTAATCAAAAATTCCCTATAAGCCTGAAGCATTGTAGATTGAATCTCAAAAATAGCCTTAACCTTAGGTTTTCTAATATCTAAAAATCTATTATCTAATCTAGTAGATAATTCAGTCTCAACATTTTGATCATTAATTTGAATAGGTAATCTTTCAGCCTTACTAATAATATTAATTTCACTAACAACAACTTCAACATCACTCCTCAAAAAATCAGCCTTAACATTCGCAACTTTAACAATTCCCTTAATTTCAACAGCAGATTCAATAGTCAACTCCTTAACCTTCACCATCAATTCCTCACCCTTCAAAACACATTGAACAATTCCAGTCATATCTCTCAAAGAAACAAAAGCCAACTTATTCAAATCACGAATATCATAAGCCCAACCATTAAGCAAAACTTCCTGCCCCTCCTTCAAATTTTTGATATATGTTCTTTCCATGTTAGAGAAAGAAAGTTTGTATTTATTAAATTATTTGTTATAAAACCTAACAATAATGACAATTAATCTTTTATTGATTGGACAAACTAAGGGGACATTCAAATATTCAAAAATATTAAAAAAAGATTCAATTTTATAAATACAATCTTCATCCAAAAACAATTATTGAATTGCAATGATTGACAAACTGGGGAATACAATGCCACAAATGGTTGGTTGGGGATAGGGATGGAAGATTGTAAAAATTTCTTAAAATTGAATTTTTGAATTTAGGGGCTAGAGAGGGAATAATAATAATTATTAAATATCTTTTCCAAACACTAACATAATTTAACATCAAGTTAACTCACATCAGTCATAGCCCAACTCATTAAACCTACAAAAATCTAAACATAGTCCATATTCTTGCCAGAGCGATAATTTAACATATCAATTACAAGCAACAGCGAGCAAATTGTTTTCTTTTTTTACCTTAAAAATTATATACTTTAAATTAATATCTCTCTAACTCTATTAACAAACTCAATTGCTTTTAATCTCAACTCAAAAGCATCATTCCTATTTAATTCCCCCTTAATCCCATAGCTAACCAACTCCCTCTTTTCTTTAGCCTCGACAAAATAAGTAATTTCTTCTTTTTCTAAAGAACTCAAAGAAACCAATTCAATATCTTCTTTTTCCAATTTATCATGAAACAAATAAATCAAAGCACAAAGAGTAGCAGAATGATTCTTCGATGAATAACCCTGGCTTGTCAAAAGTGCTAAAGAAGCATGATAAATTGCATAATAAGAACCAACAATAATCCAATCATAAAACTTCTTCTGCTTAAATAAAGAATTGATAAAACCTAAATTATAATCAACCTTTTTCATATGAGATTTAGACAAATATAATCTTTCACCCTCTTTTTTAATCTCACCCTTCTTCAAAAAGAAATTAAAAGAATTCTCACATTTCTTTTTATTAAACCAACTTTTCCAATTAAATTTTCTTGAACTCATTATAAAAAAATTCACCCCCAACTAAAGGATAACCAGTTTTAATAATATGATTCAAAGACTCATTCAAAACATTAAATTCTTTAAAATCCATATAAACACAATTAACTTCAATACCATATTTCAAACTCACTTCTTCAATCAATTTCTTTTTATCTCTAACTCCCCCAACAATCAACAAATCCAAATCACTCCCTTTAGAATAATTTCCCTTAGCATAAGAACCAAACAAAATCAACAAATTCGGTTTAACACCTAAGATCAAATCTCTAAAAACAAAATTAATAACAGAAGACAACTTTTCAACTCTCAATTTATCAATAAACATCAAAATAGAAATAGTTAACCCGCTTTCAAAATTTAAAGAATAAAAAGTGTTGCTTTTAGACTTCTCACAATTAGCAACTCTAAAACTCACCAATTCATTCAAACACTTAACCAAAGTATTCTTGCTCTTAACACCAGTAAATTCAAAAATTTCATTAAAATATTTTCTGCTTCCCCGAAGAAAAGAAACAATTTCCAAATTATTTTTATTACAAATATTAAACAAGTTCATTTTTTATACTAATTAGTATAAATTTTATACTATTTAAAATTATTTATTTCAACAATTTCCTAATAATACCTATAGCATCTCCACCATTAATAGCACCCTTCATCTCTTTCATAACCAATCCCATATAAGCATTCGCACTAAGTCCAGGTTTCCCTTTAATTAATCCCAAAATCTTCTCCTCAACATCAGCCAAATCCTTTTTCTCAATCTTAATCGCATCCTTCGGAGATTCACCCTTAACAATCCTCTCCATAACCATTTTCAAATCTCCTTCATGGAGTTTTTCATTATATACAGAATCCAAAATAAAAACCAAAACATCCTTATTCAAAATTTCTTCAACTTCATTCAAAGACATTTTTTGTTTTCCAGCAATCTCCTTCGGAATCAAAAATAAAACTTTAGAAATCAAACGAGGATTGCCATTCAATTCATACAAATCCTTATATAAATCCAACTTCCTACTTTTAAAAATCATCCTAATAATTTCATCACTAAGCCCTTGCTTTCTCAAATCCTCTTCAATCTCTCCACGAAGTTTAGGTAAATTCTTCTTAACCCCATTAATAAAATCTCGAGAAACATGTAACAAAGGCAAATCAGTTTCAGGATACATTCTAGAAGCTCCAGGCATTGGACGAATAAACTCAGTCTTCCCATCAGGCAAACAATTCCTAACCTCA
The DNA here is from genome assembly GCA_964598515.1 of Candidatus Woesearchaeota archaeon. Classification (GTDB taxonomy): domain Archaea; phylum Nanobdellota; class Nanobdellia; order Pacearchaeales; family GW2011-AR1; genus GW2011-AR1. Next base: position 3,268 of record CAZRBZ010000036.1, on the reverse strand, counting down.
AGATCATTAACTTTTTTATTATCCAAAAATTCTTTCTGTCTCAAAACCTCTAAATTAACACATTTCTCCATAATCTTAGGATCCTGAAAACCCTTAATCTCAACCCGATTAGAACCCTTAATAGAAATATTCAAATCTTGCCTAATTGTTCCAATCCCTCTACGAACCTTACAACTCCTAAGAATCTCTCCAATCTTTAAAGCAACCTCTTTAACATGTTTAGCATTCTTCAAATCAGGCCCAGTAGTAACCTCAACCAAAGGAATTCCCAATCTATCCATCCTCCAATAAACTTTACCATTTTCTTCCTTGACCTTTCGTGCAGAATCTTCCTCAAGATAAACAGAATCAATAGTCACTTTACCTTCACTAGTTTCAATATAACCTCCACGAGCAATCATAACTGTCCTCTGAAAACCAGAAGTATTAGAACCATTAATCACAGTCTTCCTCATAATTTGACTCAAAGGAATAATTTCACAATTTAATAAACAAGAAATATCCAAAGCAATTCTCAAAGCGTCCTGATTAATTTTATGCGGCGGTTCCTCATCCAATTCAACCAAACAAGTAGTATCATAACCCTCATAAATAAAATCCTTATTCAAAGAATGCTGATAAGCTGCAGCAACATCAACCTCTCCAGACTCCCCAGAAACCTTGTGCAATTTCCTCGTTACAATAAACTCGGGCTTATCACTCCGAAGAACCGAAGGACAACTACAAAACAACTTATGGGTATCCAACTGCTGATGAATTTCAAGTCCAGCTTTAAAACCTAATTTTTCATAATCAATCATAAAAGAAAAAAGAGAATTGTTTTAATAAATATTACTAATATCTTAATTTTCATAAATCTACCTTTATTTTTTATTTATCTCAAATTAACTCCCTTCGTTCATAACCTAATTAATAAAATAATTATCCGTCGTATCACATATCTGAAAAGTTAGAGGGTTTTTGGAAAACATCTAAACTCAAACAATGTGTCTGAAATCTCCTTTAGCAAATTCTCGAAGCCTTTAGATCATGCCAAGGATATGCCCCTTTGGATATACTACAAGAGATAATTAAATATTAATTTTAAGTGAAACGAAACAAAATTTTTCTTTTCTGCTTTAAATACTATATACTAAAATTCAAATCTCAAAACTTCCCCCTAATCTTAAATCTTTTTCCAACAAAAATAAAAAATAAGCCAGCTTCTTATGAATGAAAGGGGGAAGCTGACTTATGTCCCATAAAAGACTACGATTTTATAAATAATTTTCTAAACCAATTCCAAATCCTTCTAAAAAATCCAACTCTTCCTTCTTCCTCAACCTCTAAATCAACTTCACCTTCAACCTTAGCCTCCTCACTAACAGCAGGCATCTCCTCATAAATAGATTTAATACTCAATTCAGCATAAACAGAATTAACCCCACCCAAAGAAATCTCAATAAAAATCAACGAACAATTTATAAAATTTCTTCAAGCATGAATTTATAAATAGGAATAAATCTAATTTTAATTCTTCCAAACTTTTCCTCTTTCTCTAAATCCTTAGTTAAAATTATCAAATCTTTACATTGTTCAAACTCTTTTTTAAATTCCAAGAGTCCATTAATTTCCCTTTCATGAATTTTATTTGCATAACTAACATTAACACAACTCAAACTTTTATCTTTATTCTTAATTACAAAATCAATTTCTTGTCCCTTTTTATTTTTCCAATAAAAAAATTCTTTACCTTTTCTTTTCAATTCTACAAAAACTAAATTTTCAGCCAATCGTCCAATATCCTCTGAAAATTTAAAACTAATTGCATTTCGAAGTCCATTATCCACACAATAAACTTTCTTCGGATTTATTTGTTGTTGCTTCAATGAATAAGAAAAAAACGACAATAAATAAATCATGCCAGATTCTTGCAAATAAGACAAATATTCTATTATTGTTTCCTTCCCTATGCTCATGTCTTTTTTAATAACATTATAATATTTGTTTATACTAAAAAGATTTGAAACATTTGTAAATAAATATTTAGAAAGCATCTTCAAAAAAATAAGATTTCTAATATTAAATCTCTCTACAATATCCTTATATAATATTAAATCAAAATAATCTTCAAGAATTTTCATTTCAAGGTTATTCTCTTCCATCACTACTTCTGGAAATCCTCCCATGGACAAATATTCTAAAAATAATTTTTTAATTTTAAATCTACTTTTAGAATATAAAATATCTTTTTCATATTTTATGCCTTTAAAACTTAAAAATTCCTTAAAATCTAAAGGAAATATATTATAAGTTAAAGTCCTTCCCCTAAGACTTGTTGCAATTTCACGACTAAGTAATTTAGAATTAGATCCCGTCACAAACAACCTAACTTTTTCTTTATCATAAATACGACGAACATACACTTCCCAATTTTCTACATTTTGAATTTCATCAAAAAATACAAAAATCTCATTATTCTTATTCTCTGGATACATTTCATAATAAGCCTCTAAAATAAAATTTAAATCATGAAGACCTATTGGAAGCAACCGATCATCTTCAAAATTAATATAAATTATTTTTTTCTTATCCACTTTCAAAGATTTCATTAATTGATAAAAATAAAATGTTTTACCACTTCTTCTAGGTCCAACAAGAGTAGTTATTTTATTATTAAAATCAATTCTTTTTGTTCTATCAAAAAATGTGGGAATTTCTGATTCATGAAATTCTTTTATTAAAATCTTAAATGCTTCCTTTTTTTCCATACTCATATACAAGACCACTTATTTATAAAAGTATCCTTTTATAGAAGACCAGATAAAACAAGATTTACTTTTCACTACACTTTACATTGAAGGTTGAATTATCTAAACAAATATCCTCAAAAAGAACTTAACTCCCTTCACTCATGATTTAAGAGATAAAATAATTATCCGTCGTATCACATATCTGAAAAGTTAGAGAGTTTTTGGAAAACATCTAAACTCAAACAATGTTCTTGCCAAGAGCAATAATTAAATATATCAATTCTGAAATTTATTTTCAGCAATTTGCTTTAAAGATTATACTATAAATTCCAACAAAGAATATTTTCAAAATTCAAATCTCAAAACTTCCCCCTAATCTTAAATCTTTTTCCAACAAAAATAAAAAATAAGCCAGCTTCTTATGAATGAAAGGGGGAAGCTGACTTATGTCCCATAAAAGACTACGATTTTATAAATAATTTTCTAAACCAATTCCAAATCCTTCTAAAAAATCCAACTCTTCCTTCTTCCTCAAC
>CAZRBZ010000035.1:0-10973 GCA_964598515.1 Candidatus Woesearchaeota archaeon | reverse complement strand
CAAACTTCATAATAACCTTTACATTTTTTTGCAGATTCATTAAAACATTGTTCTCCTAAATTTATTTCAACTGCAAGATTTATTAATTTTGTTTTACCAGTATCATATACTGTAATTGTTCTTTCTCCATTAATTACTTTTGATAATTCCAATTCAAAAGTTTCATTCAAACATTCTTCTTTAGTTATTTTAAATTCTGTATTATTGCAATTTGTGTTACTGTTCATTATAATAAATAAACTAATTGTTACAATCAAAGCAAGTATAAGTAGGTGATTTATTTTTTTTTTCATCTGAAATCCAACTCCTTGAAGTTATTTAAGTCGTCTATTATTTTACTGAATATAATTTCTATATCAATTGGTTGTGATTTTGCTACCTTGTAAAAGTTTAATTTTTCTCTTGCTTTTTCTGAAATTAATTCTAAGAAAGGGAAGTTTAGAAAGAATTTCTTGTGTCTGCATATTGGACTTTCATTACAGAATTTTGTATCATTTTTACAATCACAAATTAGTAAAGTTCTTCCTTGTTTTGTTTGTCTTTGAACATTACACCCATCTACATCCATATTATTTTCTGAATTTATTTTATACCTACCTTCTTTATATAATTTAATTATGTGTTGTAAATCTTTATTTAACATTTTAAATTTTTAAAGAATATTTAGAAATTATAGAAATTTCTTTAATACTTTTTAGTTTTTTTCTTAATATTTTATTTTCATAATTAATTTGTAAAATTGTTTCAATTAATTCGTCTTTGGTTTTAAGGTATAATTTTGTTTTACTCATTGTTTTTTTTCAATCTCCGTCCCACATTTAAGACAAAATTTATTTCCATTCTTTCTTATAATTAATTTATTTTCACAATTAGGACAATTATCATAATCTGGAATTATTTTTTCTTTATTTTTTTCTTTGATTATTTTTTTGACCATACCATATTTAATTTTTTAATATTTATAAATATATGTTTTCTTGTTTTTATGATTTAAATAAAATAAAAACATTTAAATAGTTATTATGAATATTAAAATTATGAAGATAAAAAAAATTCCAATAAATACAACAATTGGAGAAAATATTATTTATGCTATTGATATTATTTGTTCATTAGAAAAAAGGAAAAAAAATGCTTTGATTGAAGGAGAATTATTAAAATTTGTTCAACAATACAAAAAAGAAAATTCAAAGTTTAATGCTTTAATAAAAAATTTAAAATTAGAACAAAGTTAAACAAAGATTTAAATAGTTTTAACTAATTTAAATAAAATGAAACGAAAAGAAATAAAAGGAGAGAAAAGAAGTGAAGTTTTTAAAATATCACAGATATAAAATTTGTTTTGATATTGGTGGAAAAATAATTACTTTTACTTGCGAAGTTATTGAAGATAGTTTTGAAGAAAATTCTTTTGTTACATTTAAAGATAAATTTGATGAAATATTAACTTATAATAAAAATAATATCATTTCTGTGCAGGAGGTAAAAAATGAATAAAGAAATAGATTTTACAAAAACAATATCAGAAGAAATTGAAGAAAAAAATAAAACTGACTTATTAAATAACCCAGAAAGCCAAAAAGAAAAAATATTTTTTTATTTATATGATAATGGGGAACAAACAGCAGAAAAATTGTGTAAAATTGCAAAAATAGAAAATCCAAATTCATTCTATGTTTTAAGAACTAGACATAAAGAAGATTTAATTATTTCTAGAAAAGAAGGAACTAAAACATTTTATGATTTATCTCCAACATATAAAGAGCAACTAGAAATAAAAATAAAAAATAAAAATAAAGAAATTGAATTTCAGAAAGAACAAAATAAAATTTTGGAAGTATGTTCTAACAAAAAAGAAGAATTATTAAAAGAAATGAAATCTTTTTTTGAAACTAATAAAAAAGAATTAAAAATATGCCAAAAAAATAAAATTCTTTATTTAGATTTTGAAAAATTAACAGAAGATTCCCCTTCAATTTCTGAAGAATTAATTGAAAATCCAAAAGAAACTTTAGAACTTTTTGAATATTCTATTGAAGAAATGGGTTTAGCAACAAATATCAAAATAAAAATTGAAAATCTTTCAAAAATTTATGAAAGAAAAATTGAAAATCTTAGGTCTAATGATATTAATAAATTTAGAAGTGTTGTTGGAAGAGTTATGCAATTGAGTGATGTTAAATCACAATGCGTTAATGCAAAATTTGAATGCCCTAGTTGTGGAACAATAATTTCAGTATCGCAAACAGAGAAAAAATTCAAAGAACCAAAAAGGTGTTCATGTGGAAGAAGAAGTGGATTCAAATTGATTAATAAAGAAATGATAAATATGGCTAGAATTATTTTGGAAGATTTATATGAAAAATCTGATAGTCCTCTTTCAAAGAGAATTAATTGTTTTATTAAAGAAGATTTAGTTAATGAAAAAAATATTAAAAAAGTTTTTCCAGGAAATGAAATAAAAATTTATGGAACAATTAAAGAAATCCCAGTTGAATTAAATAAAGGTGGTATTTCTACAATATTTGAAAAAATTATTGAAATTAATAATTTAGAACCTAGTGAAGATGAAATAAATTTGAATAATTTTTCTGAAGAGGAAATAATTCAAATAAAAGAACTTGCTTCAAAAATAGATATTAATGGATTAAAAGAATTAAGAGAATCTTTTGCTCCAGATATTTCTGGACTTGAACAAGAAAAAAATGCAATTATACTTTTTTTGGCAAATAAAAAAAATGAAAAGAAAAATAATAAAACAAGAAATAAAAGTAATATTTGTTTTGTTGGAGACCCTGGAACTGGTAAAACAGTTTTATGTAATCGTGCTGTTCAATTAACTCCTGGATCAAGAAAACAAACTGGGGGAAGTGCTTCTGCTGTTGGTTTGACTGCTTCGGTTATTAAAGATGATTTTACTGGAGGGTGGGGTGTGCAACCAGGTGCTTGTGTTTTAGCAAAAGAATTTTTATTTATTGATGAATTAAATAATTTAGGAGAAGAAGAAAAACCAAAATTACAAGAAGCCATGAGTGAACAAGAAATAAATATTGCAAAAGCTAGTATTCAAGCAAAACTCCCAGTAACAGGGGGATTTTTGGCTTGTGCTAATCCAAAAGAAGGAATTTTTAAAAAAAATATTCCTTTAACAAAACAATTTAATATTCAATCTGCTATTTTAAATAGATATGATTTAGTTTTTGTTATAAAAGATGTTGTAAATACAGAAAAAGATAAAGCAATAAGTAAAGCTATGATTGAAAGACATAGAAATATTTTGAATCAAACATATAATGATGAATTTTTAAAAAAGTTTTTCTTTTATGTTAGAAATTTTGAAGAACCAAAGATTACAGGAGAAATTCAAAAAAAATTAATAAATGTTTTTGTTTCTGCTCGGAAATTTAAAGATAATGACAGATATATTAATGCAAGACTTCAAGAATCTTTAATAAGATTAGCTATTTCTTCTGCAAAATTAAGATTATCTGAAAAAATTGAAGAAAAAGATATTGAAAGAGCAATTGAAGTTTTATCTGCTTCTTATTATATGCTTCCTAGTTACAAAATTCTAAAAAACAAAGAAAAACAAGAATAAAATACAAAAATTAAGAATTTAACATAATAAAACAGTGTTAAGATTGTTAAGATTGTTAAGATAGGTATACAATATTGACTATTTATAGAGGGAATTAACCCTATTTCAAACCTTACATGTAACTAAAGAATGGTTATATTGTTGTTAAGATTGTTAATAATTAACAATCTTAACAATCTTAACAATATTAACAATATTAACAATATTAACAAGTATTTATTTATAGATTATTCATTTTTTAATTAAAAAATTATCTTTTTTAATCAATTTATTTAAATTCATATATATTGTGTTTCAAATTGTCTGTCTTGTGATATTTATTAACTGTTTGTCTTTTTATTAATATCTCTTGTCTGTCTTTGAGAATATAACTTCTGTCTGTCTGCCGATACATTTAAAAAGACAGATGTTTTAAATAATCTATGACAGATGTTTATCAAGCAGAATATGTTAATGGAAGAGTGTCTATTTCTAAGTCATCAGAATCATTAGGTTTAAAAAATGGAGATACTTTATTGGTTGTAACAGATAATGGAAAATTAATTATGAAAAAAATTGATCAAGTTGAATTTAAGAAAAAAATGGAGGAATTATTATGAAAATAAAAGAATATTGTAAAATTGAAAGTGGAAAAATTAATTCATGTGTTAAAGCTACAAACAAACAAGAAGCTGTAAGAAAATTAAAAGAAGTTAAGGGTAAGTTGTATGAAAGAAAGTGATAAAAGCAATAATAAAAATTAAGATTAAAAAAGTAGATTTACCAATTTGTCCTAAATGTAAAAAAAAGACGATGACAATATACAAAAAAAATTTTCCTCACGGAAAAAAATCAAAAGCAATAACTTATAGGAAATGTAAATTATGTGGATATAAAGAAAAATGTTAAAAAAAATATTATCAATTTTAATCTTAGGAATTTTTATGTTTGGATTAGTAAGTGCTGAGGAAAGTTTTGAAAATATTCCAACACAAATCAATTTAAAATGTGGTGAAAGTTATTCAGAAACTTTTAATTTTAATTCAACAGTTAACTATACAATGGGTTCAAGTGACTCATTAGTTAATTATCAACTAGCTTTAACAAAAACTTCTCCCAATTTTTTACAAATAAGTTTATTTCCAAAACCAAATTATATTTGTTATCAAGGACAATCCTTTTTTGATTTTACTGTTAATAGTGTAAAATATAATATTACTTTAAACATAACAGAAGATTATTGGGATTTAGGTTTATTAACTGTTTCTGAAGGGGAAGAAATAGAAGTTGGTGGTTTGATTGATTTTAAAGTTCAAACAACAGATGATGACAAAATAAGATTTCTTTTAAGTGGATGTAATAATAATAAAGATGATTTTTTAACAATCGGACAAGATATTGAAGTTTTATGTGATGGGGATACAATTAAATTTCAATTAGAAAGTGCTTTTACTTCTCCATTTAGTTTTGCTAAAATTAGGGTGTTAAGTTCTGAATCTGGATTTAATATTATTCAAAGTGAAACAGAAGAAGAATCAAATGAATGTATTTTGGGATTGGATACTTTAGGAGTAACAATAAAAAGAGGAAATATTTTTGCAATAAAAACAATTAATTCAGAGAGTGGAAAATATGAAGATTCAGTTATTGTTAGAGTATTAGATCAAGCAGGAGAAATAGAACCTTTAAATGGTTTTTCTTCAAATGTTGGATATTTTGGACAAAGATTAGCAGAAGAATATAAAGAAGATTTAATTGTTCAATTAGAAAAAGAAGGATGTGAACCATATACAAATGTTTTATTTTTTGATAGAAGTTATAATGATTATTTAGAATTAAAAGAAGATGAAGAAAATAAAAACACATTACAAATAATTTTTGAAGATTCAACTTCAAGATTAATCAAAGGAATAGTCTCAAATAAATTAAATGAATCTATTGAGGGTGCTAGTGTTAAAATCACTAGCCCTTCTGGTATTAGCCAAGAATTTACAACAGATACAAATGGAAAATTTAATTATGATGCAGATGAATTAGGAGAATTTAAATTACAAGCAGGAAAACCAGGATATACTAGTTCAGAATTAATTAATTATACTATTAAGAGTGATTCTTATGTTGTTGTTAAATTTGTTAATGGAAAAGAAGTTAGTGAATTTAAGAAAGATGAGGTTATTACTTTTAAAATAATGGATAATGAGAATAAGATTCTACCTTTAACTTTTGATGCCACAATTGATGATAAACAAATAAGTTTTATTGATGGTGTGTCAGAAGATTTTATTTTTGAAAAAGAAGTTAAATTAGAAATTCCAGAAATAAGTGGTTATGATTCTGAAAGAATAACTTTACATAAAAAGAAATTAGATAATTGGATTTATTATTTAATTGGAGGGATTATAATTTTAATATTAGTTATTGTTTTATTATCTAAAAATAAAAAAGAAGAAACTAAAATACCAATGATGGTGGGTCAAGATTAAAATGGGTTTTTTTGATTTGTTTAAAAGAAAAAAGAAATCTATTTTTGTTGAAGGTTTAGATGTAAATAAAGAAGAAGTTTTAATAAAAAGGATTGAACAATTAGAAAAACAAACTAAAAGTTTAAGATATTCAAATGTTGAAAAAGACTCTGCTATCCAAAAACAACAAACAAAACTAAGACAATATGAAGATTCTGACAATAAAATAAAAGAGGAAAAATTAGTTAAAGAAGATTTAAATGCTCAATTTGAAGAAATCAAGAAAAAAAGAATTGCTAATGTTCTTTCATTAAAAAAGTTTTTCACTGCAATAATCAAAAATCCAAAACTAGCAAAACAAATAAAAATTTTAACTGCTGAAAGAGATGCAGTTTTAGGAACTTTTGGAGATATTGGTTTAAGTGAAAAACAAGGACTTGTTCTATATGACCAAGATATGAATCCAATAACTTCTGGGTTTGACCCTAGGGAAATTTTTGAAAGTGTTGATGGTTTAAGCAATGATATTTCTGCAAAAAGAATACCAGTTTTATTAGATAAAAATTATACTTATGTTGATAAACTGACAACTAGACTTATAAGACCAGTAGAATTTGAAGGAACTACTATTAAAAAATTAAGAACTAGTGAAATAAAATTGTATAAAATATTGGCAGAAAAGGATGAAAATTATGCTAGGGTATCCAAAGAATTAGAAGTAGCAGAATTATTAAATGTTGAACTAAGAAAAAAGAATGAAGAATTATCTTTAGCTTTAAGAGTGCAAACAGAAGAAATAGAATCTAAAAGAAATGATAGAACACAAGATATAAATGAAATGTCTAATATCAGAAAAGCCATGAATAATCTTTCAAAAGATTTAGCAAATTCTCAAAATAGTTCAACAATTAAAGAGGATAAAATAGGTATGTTAACAAAAGCAAATAAGAAATTATTATCTTCTGCAGAAAGAGAAGAATCTCAAACAGATTTAGTTAGTAAATTAAAAGATATGAAACAAATTAAAGAAACCTTAGAAACAGATATTCCAAAAGGAGCTGATAAATGAAACATGAAATTTGTCCATACTGCCATCAATATATAAAAGGAAAAGCAGTTTATTTAGATGTAGCTTATTTTATGTATATGAATAATGATATTGAAAGAGAATACACCAATAAAGAAATAAGTCTTGCTTTAAAAAGGGATGATTCTAACCAAGCATTAAGATTACTTAGTGATATGGGTTATCTTAAAAAAATAAAAACAATACAAAAAAGAACAATACATTATAAATTAAATGAAGTAAAATTAAATCAATTAAAATTAAAATTAAAAAGTAGAGGTTATGAATTGTGAGTTTTAATTTAAGAGAACTTGTTTTTGAAGATGAAGATAGGATATTTTTAAAAGAAGTAGCAAGAAAATCTTTAGACTTTGATAATCTAGTAACAATAAATTATTTTGCTTTGGATAATATGAAAATTTTACTTTATAAATCAAAATTAATTATACAAGATAGTCTAAATCACCTACTTAATTATATTGGGGCTGTTGAAGAAGTATCAGAAACAGAAAAATATTTTAATTCAGTTTTTGAAAAAAATTTAGGAATAGTTTTAAGGGGATTAAACACACAATCTACTAAAATAGAAAATAATTTAGAATATTATTTACAACAATTTCAAGAAATAATAAATATTTTTGACACATTAATTATTCAATCAGTTGTTAGTACATTTTCTCAAAAAAGATATGCTCCAAAAAAAGTTTTATGCCACTGTTTATCCAGTAATGCAAATATTTTAGCAAGTTCTTTTTTAGCATCAAATTTAAAAGGGATACAAGAAATAAATAAAAATTTAACTTCAATGAAAACAAATATTGTAGGTAAAAAAATGATGGAAGAAGTAGACAAAAAAGCCAAAGAAAAAGACAATAAAAAAGAAGAAACAGAAGAACCAGAAGAAGAATCAGAATATGTAGAGGAGGGAGACGATGTTGGAGATATTGAATCAAGTGATTAATTTTTTTAAAAAAGAAAAAATTTCAACTTATCCTCCACATTTTATTTTAATCAAGTTTACAGATGTTGCTTTAGAAAATGGTGTGCTTTGGGATGAAAATAAAATAATAGAAAGACATTTTATTAATCGTTTTGGAAATTCAGACAAAAAAACTTATCAATATTCAGAAGAAGAAGTTTATATACTAAATAAGGCTTATAATATTCCAATTTATGATCTGACTAAGGTTAATCCAACATTAGCAGTTTATAGTAAGGTAGAACCTGGGCAGGTGAAGTATGAACAGTAGATTTACAATAGTAGAAGAAGGTTGTCCAGCTTGTTTAATTTTAAAAAGAATTATCCCAGACATAAACGCAAATTTACCAATAGATAAAAGAATAAGAATAATTGACAATACAAGTTTTGAAATACATGGAATAAAAAGTGATTTAATACAAGATAAACTTAAAGATGAAGATTTTGATAGGTATCCCCTTACTTATATTGATGGTGCTTTAATTATTGGTGCAGAAGAAGAAAAGTTTATGAGGCACAGATTAAAAAAATTAGTAGGAGATGATTTTTTAAATTAAAAAGGAGGATAAAAATGAAAAAAGACGATATTAAATGTAAAACTGTTGATGGAAAACTTCAATGTGAAAGAATAAGAGAAGATAAAACTGGAAATAGAACTGCAAGAATGAGTATGGCAGTTGATTCTCAATGTAGACCTTCAGTTGATAGTTTTGAGGGAGACATGGATTTACAAGAAGGTTTATTTGACACAATGTCAAAGAAAATGCAGTTTAACTGTGAGAAAAAATAATAAAAATGATATGGATTATATTAATTATTTTAGTTTTAGTAGTTTTAGTAGTTGCAAAACTTTGTAAAAAGAAAAAGAGTGTAAGTAGTGATAGTTTTTTAAAAAAAGTTGCTGTTGCTTGTTGTAGTGTAGGAAGAAGATGAAATTAAGAAGAGAAAAAATAAATGAGAAAGATGTTGGCTTAGCCGAAGACGGATTTGAGATGCTAATTCATGCTGTCGGAGAAGAATCGCATTGTAAATGGAATTATAATATGACCAAGAAAAAAGAAGAGTTAAACAAATGGATTGAATCTCGTGAACTTAGAAGTGAATTAATGAAATTAATTGTAGATTTATTTGGAGTTGATTTAAAAAATCAATCCTGGTGTCAGCTAAAACATACATTAAGAGAAGCAATCGGTGTTGAAGAAGTAATGAATCGTATAAACAAAGACCAAGACAAAATAAAAGAATTAGAAAAATTCGCAGATATTCATAACCAATTGTATTTAAGATATTTATCTATTCTAGGAGTAAATGAAAAAAATGCAAAGGTGTTATCAGAAGCATGATTTTAGACCATTTAGACATTTTAATTTTGAGAAAATTTTATAAATTAAAAAAAGGAAAAGATTTTTCTATTTGGAATTGGGCAAAAAAAGAATTTCCTGGAATGAATAAAAGAGAGAAAGTAGCAAAATATAATTTAATAATCACAAGAATAAAAAGAATGCCTTTTTTTGAAACAAAATCAAATGGAGAAGAACAACACATCTTAGATTCTAAAAAAATAAAACCAATAAAAAAATATTTGCAAACACATGAAGACATTTTAATAAGTTTTGATGGAAATTTTACAGTTTATAAAAAAACAAACATTTAAATAATATCTATCGTTAATAATACCATCACCTCTTTTATATCCTAAAGGGGGAGTAGAAGAGGTTAATTATTCTTATGAGTGATTCTTTTCTGCACCCCTTTAGGTTTTTAATTATTTCTCAACCAACCAAGCTAAAAAAATAAAAAGGATTATGCAGGAGAAGTAGATTAATGGGGGTTTCATATAATATATAATTAAATTAATTTTAAATATTTTTTGAAATATTAAATTTTTTCTGTAATTCTTCTCTTGTATAACCTAAGATTTCTGTTGCTTCGTAATAAGCCCAGTAAGGCATTAAATTATCTTCCATGCTTTTAACCTCCCTTGTTCTCTTATAACAAATCTTTCTTTTCCGTCTTTCCATAATTCAATTCTTCCAATTATTGTTTCAGTTAGTTTAATCTTTCTTGATTCTGCAAATTCTTCAACATTTGTTATTCCAACAGCTATAATTTCTTCTTTTTCTTCAATTTTTAATTCTTCAATTTTTTCTTCAATTTTATCTAATAATTCAGTTTGATGTGTTTTAGATAATCTAACTTCAATTTTCAACTCTTTCAATTCTTCAATTGTTTTAGCTTCTTCAATATTTTGATATATTTCTTCTGTTATTGCAAACATATCAGCAAGTGTTTCATTATTCAACCATTCAATTAATCTATCTTTAGTCATTTCTTCTGGGTCAAATGCTAGTTCAATTCTTCTAAAAAGTGCTTTATATTCATCAGATGTACTTTCTTTATAAGATGGTTTTGAAGGATCATGACTACTCATCTTGATGTTTCGTATTTATCTAAAAATACTTTTCTTCCCTTATCTTTATTTTTATAAATTGGGTGTTTTATTTTTTTATATATTAATTTAATCAGTAATAAGTGTGCTTTAGATATTTCAAAATTTAGGTTTTGCTTTTCACCAATCATCTTTACAAAAGTTGGATTTTTAGAACCTTTTTTATCACTTAATCTAATAACATAAGAACGAAAGGGGTTTCTCAAAGGCATGGAAGTATAATTAGAATCGCAACGAGTATTAATTAATATTTTATATATCTCAGAATGTTTAAATTTCTTTAAACAAACAATGTGAAAATTATTTTTTTTAGTTTTGAACAGATATGCTTGTGGAAGCTTAAATTCTTCTTGTATGGCTCTGTAATCTTCTAAAACTACTGATTCATTAACTCCATCATAGTCAATTGTTAGAATACCTTTATTAGCTTGTGTTTTATT
>CAZRBZ010000034.1:0-11185 GCA_964598515.1 Candidatus Woesearchaeota archaeon | reverse complement strand
TATAAAATATTTTTTATCATCCAAGTTGGCATGCCCAAAACTAATCCCAGACTCTTTAAATCATAAATATCTTTTTTCTCCTTTCCTAAAATAAACTTCATTTGAACATTATTTTTATTACATAAAAAAATATTTTGTTTTAATCTAGAAATTATTTTATTTTTTTCTTTAGAATTAACAAGCTCATCAAAATTAATTCCAATAAAAATATTATTCTTTTTTGCAATCTTTGCCATAACTTGGTTAAAACCAGAATTCCTCTGTTTCATATAATCCTTTCTTCCTTCTAAACTAATCAAAATACCAGAAACATCCAATTTTTCCAAAACCTTGCGATTTAATTCATCATCCTTAGAACTAAAAATAATTTCTTTTCCTCTATTATTTCTAACTGCAATTTTCAACTTATTGAAATCCATTGGTTTCAAAATAACTCTTTCCATAAAAATATTAAGAAAGAAGTGTTTTTATCTTTTCCCCTTTCTCTGCTCCCTTCCCCTACTAATTACCCCTTTTCCCCTGCTTTTCTTTTTGAATTATTTTTTCATTTTAACAAGGCATTTACTTGCGCAGCGTACGTTTGTACGTAAGCAAGTAAATAACGAAGTTAAAATAAAAAAGAAACAAAAAGCCTTAATTTGATATAGTTGTTCCAATGAACTTCTGCCAACTCAAATATTTATCTAATTGATTTAAATCCTTTATTATATGTGTTGGAATTCTTTTCTTCCTAATAATTTTTGAAGCATTTTGATCCAAAACAAAATGTTGTCCAGGTTTAAACTTAATTTTATTCACCATTATATCAAAATCTTTCCATGAAATTTTAGAAATGAATTCTGCATTTTTATATTTATTAGGATCTTTTGTATAAAGACCTTTAACATTAGTCAAATTAACAAATTCTCCCTTAAATCTTTTAGCTAAAATAGCAGCCACAGAATCTGAAGTTTGATTTTCTTTATATTCCAAAGCACCACAAAAAACAATTCCTTGTTTTTTTAAATATTTTCCAACAGTTTTTACAGTATGAGGAACCCCCCGCATAGAATCAAATCCAAAAAAATGAGAAACAAACCTTGCATTTGCCCTAGTTGCACTAATTCCAACCAAAGATTGATGAAATTCATCTCCACCATGCTTTCTTATTGCATTAATATATTTTCTTGCTAAACTCCCCCCACCACAAACAATAATAAATTTATAATCCAGTTCATGCTTTTTCAAAACTAATTCAAATTTTTTCAAATAACTATAATTAACATCATTAGGGATAATTTGACTTCCACCAAGACTAAGTACTACAACTCTTTTTTTTTCTTTTCATAAATAATAAAACAAAAAACAGTTTTTATATTTTACTTAGATAAAAATTTTTCTAAATCTTTTCTAGAATTAAAAACATAAGGAAATTTATTCTTACCAAATCCAGCATTCGCCATTTTTGAAAAATGCCTATCTTCCATAATAAAATAAGGTTCAACACTAGTCTCATTGTGACAAATTATTTGAAATTGCATCATACTACGTAACGGCCGAGTATAATCTAGCAATTTAATATTTGAAAAATCTAAACAATATTTTTTACTATTATTATTTTTCATATACTGGAGAAGTTCATTGTTTAAAATTGAATAATCCGAAAAATCTTTAACTTTTGAAGAAATTTTAATTAATCTAACTTTCTTAATCTCTTCTCCATTCGAAATAAAATTAAAACCATTTAAATTTTTCATGAAAAGGAATTAAACATTTAAACCTTTTAAAGATTATTGTAGTTCACTTAATTGTAAATAATTTATTATTATCTCCAACTTCAAATATATCTAATCTAACTCCAGAATCAATCCAACCATGTGCATAATTCAAAGCAGCAAAAGCATTAACATAATCTCCTTTCTTTTCAAAATGTTTTGCATCAGAAATATAATTAGTGACCATATCCAAAATCTCACTAGCATAATCTTCTTTACCTTCGATAATACTTTCTTTCACAATTTTAAAAGCACTCTCAGTTACATTGGAATATTTTTCTAGTTTTTCTAAAGTAATTTTATCTTGAACTTCCATAATTAAATAAAATTAAAACAAGTTATAAATTTAACCACAAAAACCTTTAAATAAAAAGAAAAGCTATAATAAACATAAAAGAAATAAAATGAAAAAATATCTCATCTTTTTTGTTTTTGCAATTGTATTATTAGGAACAACTGTCTTTGCAGAAACAACTCAAATTACAGAAAATGTTCAAGACTTTGTAAAAAATGTTATAAAAACAAAAGGAGTTGATGAAACTCAAATAGGAGAAATAACGGAAGTAGATTTTAATAATTTACCTGAAGAAATAAATTTACAAAACATTGATGAAACAAATTTAGCACTATATGAAGTTCAAGTAACTGACGAAGAAAAACCAATTTATATAATTACTGCATCAGATACAAAAATAAAAGAAACAATAAAAGAATTTGCTCAAAAAATGCTTCTAACATTTGGTTATAATGGTGTAATTTCTGAAACAAGCTTTTTAAAAAATGCAGTAGGAGTTTTAGGTAGTCAAGAGAAAGGATATGTGATGATTAGAAAAGGTAGCATCACAGGATTATCAACTAATTTGGAAGCAATTGACGGGGCTGGAAATGTTGAGATAATAATTTATAAAAATGGGAAAGAATTTGGATTTAGAAACACATTTACTGTAACAGAAACAAACACTTATGAAGATTATGATTCAATTTCACAAGGAATTCTCACTTTTGAAAAAGGAGATTTGATTTCTATGAAAGTTGTTCTTACTGGAAACATTCAGATAAGAGACATAACAACATTATTAGAAATTGAAACTAAATAAAAATAATAAAAGGAGGTAAAAAATAATGAGACAACACAATAAAAGTAAATTGACAATTGGAATTTTATCTATTGTTGTAGTATTACTAATATTGTTCATAGCTTTTTTCTTTGTAATAAAACCACAAATGAATAAATATGCAGATGAAAGAAGATTAGAAGGAATTGAATTATATGTTTATAATTTTATTTTGCCAGAACTACAAGCAAATGGATATGTGCAAATTCCAATAGGAAATGAAACATTGATTTTAGTCCCTTACATTCCTGAACAATCAGCTCAACCAACTGTATAATTAATTAATTTATTTTTTTTATTTTTATTAAATTTCTTTGAAAGATAATTATCTTCTTTCAAAATTTTGGCTTAAAAAAGTTTAAATAGACTTTTTACTTTTTTCAGTTACTTACAAATGGCATACAAAAAATACATTGAGAAAAACGGTAAAATTTATGGGCCTTATGTATATCATAGTAGAAGGGTGGGAGGAAAAGTTATTTCTGAATATCACGGAATAAAAAAAGAAGAGAAAAAAAATAGGAAAAAATTAATTATTGTATTGGGAACCATATTATTTTTATTTCTCATATCTTGGATAATCTTTTTCAGCATTCAATTTTCTGGAAGAGTTATATTAAATATCGAAGAAAATTATCAAGAAGGAGAAGTAATTCAAGGAAAAATAAATTTTGAATTAAAACAAGGGGAACTCTTGCCTTATGATACAAAAATAATAATAGAAAATGCAGAAAATTTTTATGAATTCAACCTAAGCGATTTAGTTGATACAAATCCTACTGAAGGAAAGTATTTTATTGAAAAAATAGAGTTAACAGGGGAGGGAAAAGGATATGGGATAGCAGGTCAAAAAGAAATAATCCCTCCCGTATTTTTCAAACTAAACATAACTTCAAAAAAACAAAATAAAACAGAAGAAGAATCAACACCAATTGAAGAAAATCAAACAGAAGAAATAACTGAAGAACCTATTGAAGAAATAACTGAAGAAGAATCAACACCAATTGAAGAAAATCAAACAGAAGAAATAATTGAAGAAAGTCCTACCCCAATTACTGGAAATGTTATTAATTCCCTGCCTTTATTTTTCAGAAGAATCTTAACTGGAAAAATAATTGAAGAAGAAATTCAGGGAGATGTTTCAAAGAATAATCCTACTGAATATAATATTCCAGAAAACAGCAATATAGAAATTATTTCAGGAAGTGTAAAAACAGAAGAAAAAGAATTACCTGAAGATATTCTAAATATTAACATTGAAAATAACAAAGTAATAATTTCAACAAATTATTCAGAAATAATAGAAGGATTTGGAGAAGAATATTTAGAAGAAGAAATAAAAATATTTCCAATTAATCTAAATGATTTAAATATTTCCTTAGAAGAAGGAGATATAACAATAAAAATGATTTATCAAGAAAAGGAAATATATTCCATACAAGATCAAATATCACCAGAACAACCAACCGAAGAACCCACGGAAGAAGAACCCGAACCCCTAGAAAATATCACAAATGAAACTCAATCCATAACAAATGAAACAAACTTCACAATAGAAAAAATAAATATTTCAATAGAAAACATAACTATTGATTTAACATTTGAACAAATAAATTTAACAGAAAAAGAAAAACAATTGCTAAAAGATGAAATTGGATTAGTAATTGTCCAAACAAAAGTAAATATTTACAAAAATAAATTTAATGTAATATTCACATTAGGGGATTACACCATGGAACATCATTACAATATAAACCTAAATGAAACTGACTTCAAAAAACAAATAGATAGAGATAGAATAATTTGGTTAAAAGATTTAACAAACAAATTCTCAGAAGAAACCTACTTAACAGAAAGAAGAGAAGATTTAGATGAAAATTATACTGTTATGTAAAAAACTATTTTCTACTAAAACCTTCTTCTAGGAACCTGTCCCACAGCAGATTTATCTTGAATCTTTTTTATCATAAACCTTGTTCCAACAGCCTCAGAAATCATTGCAGTTAACATTAATTTTCCAACAACCACCTTAAACACCCCAGGAGTTTTAGGAATTTTGGATTCTTGAGAAAATCTATTAATAATTGAATCAATTTCTTCTTTAGATAAAACAATGGTGGTTGGTTTTTTTCCCATTGTTCCAATAACCAAAACCTTTGTATCTTCACCCTCACATTCGATAGATTGAACATTTTTATCTTGAATTAAAAGGTTCAATTTATTCAAATCAATTGATTTATTCGTAGCTGTTGGTTGCAAATAACTAAATTGAGGAGGAAGTCGAGTAGATTTGGGAATTCTTAAAATTTTTCTCGAAGGAGGAGCTAAAATTTCCTTCCTTTTAAATTTAGGTCTTAAAATTCTTTTTTCCTCGGCTTTTTTAGAAAATGGATCCTCAGAAAAAGAAATATTTTTATTAATTTGTTTTGGATGTAATTTCTTTTTTACTTCCAGTTTTATTTCATCAACATCTTTAACATTTTCTCTTCGCTTCAATAATTCTTCCAATTTAAAAATTTCAATATTTTTTGAATGTAAAATTAATTGCTCTGTAAATTTTAATAAAAATAATTCTCTAAATTCCTTTGAAGTATTATTTAACATTCTAAGGTAAATTTTTATCAGAAGGTAACTTTGGAAATCCCGATTCAGGAATAGAAGGGACCTTTGGAATTTTTAATTCGGGTTCTTCTTTAACAATAGGTTTAGAGAATTCTTTCTTAACAGGTGGAATTTGTTCTAATTCTTTTTGAACAGGAGCCAAAGAATAATGTGTGTCAGGGCTTGCTGCAGTTTCATGCATCAAAGTTAAACCTTTTGCAATAACTTTATTTTGATCCATGATAGAATTTAATTTAAATATCATTTCATTATTATCTTTTTTATCTTCACTAAAATCTTTTTTCACTAAAGCTTTTGCAGAATCTTCAAATAAATTTAACAACTCAGAAAGTTGTTTTGTCAAATCTTCAAACTTAACCGAAAGATTTGTCATAACTTTTTGTAAAGAAACAAAATTTTCAATAAGAATTTTTTCTACTTTTCTTTCTTGTTCCCTTGAACTCACATTTCGTTTAGAAACAGTTTTCTTTTTAATCACCTTCTTTGTCATAACTCATAAAGGAAGAAGAGATTTATAAATATTCCTAGGATAAACATATTAAAAAATTATTTAAAACTTAGAATAATCGCTTCGCTTAATTAAATTATTAAAGGTAAATTTAATTTTCACTCACTTTTACTAAACAAATAATTATCTCAACTCTTCTTAAAATCAATTATTAAATTCCACAAAAAAACTTCTAACACCTCTCTTAAATTTTTTACACTAATTATTCTTTAAAATCTCCAAATCACATTTGAGAAATTTATGCCTTTATTTTAATTATCAAAAAATTCCCAATACATCTTTCTCTTTATCTTTATTTTCCTCATATTCTTTCTTCTCAGCTTCAATAATTTCCACAGCCTTATCCTCATCATTAACTATATTTTCAGCATCTTCTTCATGAATCTCAATTTCCTTATCAAATTCCTCTTCAGGATGTTCTCTTACTTCTTCAATACCCTTTTCATAAATATCTCTTGCCAATTCTTCTTCATCTTGTTTTTCCAAAGCAACCTTTTCTGCTCCAAGAACACCATTCTCTTGATATTCTTTTTTCTCTTTTTCAATAGCTTGAATATCCTTCTTAATCTTCAATCCCATTTTAGGAACAACCTTTTCAGTTTCTGCCAAAACTTCCAAATCTTCCATTGTCTTAGGAACATTTGCATTTTCAACTAATACTTTTTCAATATATTCTTCTTTAGTTTTTTCTAATTCATACTGCCTAGGTTCTTTATCCGTTCCAGCAAACAATTCCTTTTCAAAACCAAAAATCTTTTCAGAAAATTCTCTTGCCAATTCAGGTTTAACACAAATAATAGCAATTTCTTTCTGAATCAAAAATTTCAAAAGTCCATCATTTAACAAAGCCTTTCCAGAAATACTTGTTTCAATTCCTCTTCTCTTACAAACCCTAATAACATATTCCAATTGATACATCAAAGCAGGATGTATTGTATCATATAAATAATTCAAATTCTCATTTTCTAAATCAATACATAACAAATGCTGAATTAAATTATTAGTTTCAATTAAAATTCTATCAATTCCTTCTTCGGTAAAATTCTTAATCAATTGAACAGCCGAAGGAGTTTCAATAATAATTCCAATTTTCGGATTAAAATCTATTTTATTTAATAATTCTTTAACTTTTTTTAATTCATCCACAGAAATAATTCCAGGAATTAAAATCCCAACCTTTTTATTTTTAGCAGCTCTTTTCAACGCCCTTAATTCAGATTCTAAAATATTCAAATATTTCAAACCATATCTAATACCATGCAAACCCAATATTGGATTTTTCTCAAATTTATTTGGTGCTCCTTCCAAAGTATTAAGTTCATCACTTCTAAAATCAGACGTTCTCATCCAAACTTCTTCAAAATTATTAAAAAAAGAATTAATACCTTTGTAAATAATATTTTCATATTCATTAATATAATTTTTACTCAAAAAATAATTAGGATGTTTTCCAGATTCCTTAATAACATTTTCAATTTTCAAAAATCCAACTTTTTTCAAACCAGTTTCTTTATAATCTTCTAAAAAATGAGAAGAATCAACAACCAAATTTAATTTAGTTTTAGTAATTCTTTCAACACGACCAATATTTTTACTTACTTTTTTCTCAAACTTAACTTTGCTCTTCTCTTTTTCAATTACTTTTTCTGTAATTTCACCAACTCCTTTATTTCCTCCAACAACTTTCTCTTCAATAATTTCCTTCACTACCTCCTTATCAACAATTTTGTCCCCAGCTCCAGTAATTGAGAATTCCTCGTTAGAGATTCTCGTGTCGGGAACATCGTGAGGAGGTATATTTTCAAATGCAACCAATTTCCTTGTCTGAACAATATAAATATCTTCACCAATAACAAATTCAATTTCTTGAGGACATTCAAAATGTTTCTCAATTTTTTCAGCCAAATCTCCTAATCTTTGAATTTCATGATTTGCTAAAACAGAACAAACACTCCTTTCAGGACTTAATTTTATCTTTTTCAAATTACCCCCCGCATCTCTAACAACCCCCCAACTTTTTTCATTGATTTTTTTATCTAAAACTTCAAGTTCCTTTGACAAAACATATTGATCAGGAATAATATCCTCAACATTCATTCCTTCACCAAGTCCCCAAATAGCTTTAACAAAAATTTCATTAGAATTATTTGTAGAATAAATAATTCCAGACTTTTCACCTTCAACCATCTTTTGGACAACCACTGCAATTTTAATTTTATCAAAAGAAATATCTTCTTTTAAATATCTTTTAATTGTTTCAGTATTAAATAAAGAAGCAAAACATTTCTTAATATGAACCAATAAATTTTCCTTGCCTTTAACATTCAAATAAGTATCTTGTTCCCGGATATTATTTGTTTTATAAATTTTCTCTCTCGGCAAACTACTTCTAACAGCAACAAAAACAGATTCAGCAGCACTATTCAAAATATCAAAAGCAGAACCCTTTTCAATCTCTAATTTATTAGTTCCAAGATTTTCATAAGATTCCAAAATCTCCTCCTTCAAATTCTCAGGAAATTCTGCGTTTAAAATCAAATGCTGGATATTAAAAAGATAATTCTCTAATTGTTCAGAATTATTAACATCAATTTGATTCAAAAAAGAATTAATTTTATTCTTAATTTTAGATTTCTCCAAAAAATCATCATAAGTCTTAGTCGTAACAACAAAACCATTTGGAACAGGAATCTTTAAATTAAACAATTCACCCAAATTAGCACCCTTCTCGCCAGCAATATCTAAATTATCAGAACCCAATTTAGAAAACCACTTAATAAATTCGCTAGACATCACTTTATTCTCCTTTGCCATAAATAGTATAATAAAAAATACTTAATAAAGGTTTTTCTATTAATTCAATATATAAATTTTTATAAAAAAATTTAATTAATATTTTTTTATTTACTTATAGCATTTACCGGACAAGTCTTAATCGCTTCATCAACACAAGGAATGTCTTTCTGAGTTTTAACATATGCCTTAGCACCCTTCATCTCAAAAACTTCCTCACAAATAGAAACACAACTTGCACATCCAATACATGCATCACTTACTTTTATTGCCATAAATTAAAACAAATTGTTTAGTTTAATAATCTTTTTAAAAACCTCATAATTTTACCCATAAACTCTTTTCCAACTCTGAACTTCCCCCATTAATTTTTCCCTTTAACAAGAACAACCTTTATAAATTTCAAATTATTTAATTAACTATGATAATTGGGATAATAATTGGAGCAATCGTATTAATTCTTTTAATCGTATTTGGATATTATAATAAATTCATAATTTTGGGAAACAGAATAGACAATTCACTATCTCAAATTAATGTTCAACTAAAAAGAAGAGCAGACTTAATTCCAAACTTAATCGAAACAGTAAAAGGATATGCAAAACACGAAAAAGGAATTATGAAAGAAATAACAGAAGCAAGAAAAGCCTTAATTGGAGCAAAAGGAATAGAAAATAAAGTAAAAGCAAATGATGTTTTAGAAGGAGCGTTAGGAAAACTATTCGCAATCGCAGAAGGTTATCCAGATTTAAAAGCAAACACAAATTTTATGGAACTACAAAGAGAATTATCCTCAACAGAAGATCGAGTTGCATACGCAAGACAAAACTATAATGATTCAATCCTAAGATACAACGACTTATGTATGAAATTCCCAGGATTAATCTTTGCAGGAATGTTTGGAAAAAAGAAAAGAGAATACTTGAAGATAACAGAAGTCGAAAAAAAAGTTGTTAAAGTTGGGTTTTAATTTTTCAAAAGATATATTTTTTCAAAAGAAGTTTTTAAAAACTAAATTATTTTATGGAAATTATGACAAAGAAAATTAAAAGACTATATCGTTCTGAAAAAGATAAAGTTCTTGGAGGAGTTTGCGGAGGAATTGCTGAGCATTTTGAAGTAGATCCCGTTCTAACTAGAGTTATTGCAGTTCTTTTATTCTTTATGAGTGGATTTGGTTTTTTAGCTTATTTTGTTTTATGGATTATTATTCCAAAAAAATCTGATATTATCAAAACAAAAAATAAAAAGAACAAAAAATAAAAAGAACAAAAAATAAATTCTTAAAAAATAATGTATAAAAAACCAATAAGTTTTGATAAACAATATTCTAAATCCACTCCATAAACTCAATCAATGCCTCGTCTGAGATAATAATTTAATTTTTATAATGAGCGAAGCAAACAATTTATTTTAACACACCAAACTTAAAAACTCTTTCCTCTTCTTCCTAACATGAAACGTATAGACTTCCGAGACCAAATTTCAAGAAACAAAAGAAAATCATTTTTTCTTATAACATTCATAGCAATAATTCTAGTAGCT
The DNA here is from genome assembly GCA_964598515.1 of Candidatus Woesearchaeota archaeon. Lineage (GTDB taxonomy): Archaea > Nanobdellota > Nanobdellia > Pacearchaeales > GW2011-AR1 > GW2011-AR1. The sequence goes on along the minus strand of CAZRBZ010000034.1, from coordinate 848 downwards.
TTAGGTTATGTCATTTCATTCGCATTTTCACCAGAATATTTTTTCTTAATAATGATTATCGCAATAATTTTTTCATTGTCCTATACTTTAATCAACTACTATAATTCACACAAAATTGCAATAGCTTCAGTAGGAGCCATCAAAGCAAAACGTTCAGAATATTCAGATTATTACAGATTAGTTGAATCACTAACTATAGCCTCAGGACTTCCAATGCCAGAATTATACATCATGAAATCAAAACAAATAAATGCATTTGCATCAGGAAGAGATCCAGAACACGCAGTAATCTGTGTAACAGAAGGAGCATTAGAAAAATTAGAAAGAAGAGAACTAGAAGGGGTTTTAGCCCATGAATTAGGACATATAGGAAACTACGACATAAGATATATCACATTAGTAACAGTAATGGTCGGAATGATTGCAATAATCTCACAAATATTTCTAAGAAGTTTATGGTTCGGAGGAGGCCGTAGAGGTAATGACAAATCAGGAGCAATATTCATGATAATTGGTATAGTTCTAGCAATCCTAGCACCAATAGTCGTAATGCTTGTTCAAGCCTCAATTTCAAGAAAAAGAGAATACTCAGCAGATGCAACAGCAATAAAATTCACAAGAAATCCAAACGGATTAATTGGAGCATTGGAGAAGATTAAGGGAGATAATAATCCTGAAAAGAAAGTATCAAAAGCATTAGCACCATTATTCTTTTCAAATCCTCTTAGAAAAATGGGTGGAACTCATCCACCATTAGATGATAGAATTAAAGTTTTGAAAAATATGTGAATCCCAAATAATCTTATAAACTACTCTTCTCTTTATCTCACATGGGATTAATAAGAAGT
>CAZRBZ010000033.1:0-11684 GCA_964598515.1 Candidatus Woesearchaeota archaeon | reverse complement strand
AATGCTACTTTTGATGGTTTGATTGGAGAACCAATTGCAGTAAAACAAGATTATTCATTGGAAGTTAATGTTAATCAATTTGATAATACTTTTTTGAGTGATTTTGTGAATGGAGACGAATTAACTGGCGTGACAAAACTCGAATTCATTTCTGACACACATGATAGTATAACCTTTTTAAATAGCAATGCCGTTTTATTTTCAGGTTTGAGTGCAACCCAACAAGGAGTGAATAATGCAAATGTTTTAATTACACCAAAAACACTCGATATCACAGGAGAAGACAATGAACAATATTAACTGGGAAAATTTAGAAAGAAAAGAAGAAAAAATTGAATTTACAATTGAAGAGATTGAATTTAATTACAAACCAACAACTGAATCTGAAATGTTTGAATATTATCATGAGTATATGGAATCTTATCAAACAAAAAAACTCAATAAACAAACTGGGCAAGAAGAGGAAATAACTAAAAAAAGGGCAAATCCTCTCAAGTTATTTAAAGTTAAATTAAGAAATTTAGAATGTCAAGTTCCAAAGAACATTATTAAACAATGGTTAAAATTAAATGAAGAAATTGAATTCACAAAATTAAGCCCAGAAAATAAATATAAAATTCTTGGAAAAATTGACAAAGTGGGCTTTTTAGATAAATTAGTCAGTAAAGTCCAATCAATTGATGAGCCAGACGAAGAAGTAAAAAAAAAATAATTTTTGCTATTGAAGGAACAACTGGCGAAACATTTGAACTTGATCATCAATCGAACTTTTACTGGGAAATGTACAAAGCCCAACAAAAAGGAATTCCAACTCATGAATTCAGAAAACAATGGTCAAAGGATATAAAAATGATAAATGAAATTGAGAGGATAGTGAACTCAAAACAAAAATCAATTAAACAAATTGAAGATTTCAAACTTCAAGCAAAAGGATTATAAAATGCCAACAGATATCGGAGAAATGCAAGTAGGTCTTTCATTAGATGAATCTTCATTCACTCAAAGCATGAATTCACTTGAAAGAAGTATTGACGAGTTGACTGGAAAATTTGATTCTTTAAATGCAGATACAACAAGAACTGAAAAAGGTTTAAGTAAATTAAGTAAGAGCTTCGCAATTCTTGGAACAATTGGAACAACTGCATTAATTGGAATAGCAAAAAATGCTCCTGCTACTGCCGGAGCAATGGCAAGTATGGAAGTAAGTGCATTTAGATTAAAAAATGCAGTTGGAGAAGCATTGAGTGATGAGTTCGACACTTTCGCAAATATTTTAACAAAATTTACAGATTGGGTTGAAGATAATCCAGACACATTCAGTTCATTAATAAAAGGAATTACTGGTGTTGGTTTGGCTTTTGCAGGATGGAAAGTAATAAGTGGAATTGTAATAGGAGTCACTTCGGCAGTTAATGGATTAACAAAAGCATGGTCTTTTATTAAAGGGAGTTTTCTTGGAAGAATGTTTTCTGGAATTACTAATTTTTTTACAGGTGGTGCAGGTCAAGTAGGGGCAGGAATTGGCGGTGCAATGAGTGTAGCAGGCACAACAGCAGCTATTGGTGCTTTACCCTTAATTAATACTTATCAAAGAGAAATTGGTGGTGGTCCTGGATTTTTAGACAAACAAATTCAAGCATATAATCAATACCAAAAAGACCAAGATATAGAATATTATGCAATGGGATCTCCGGGAGTAATAATAGTATAATGGCATTAATGAAAATTGAAAATTATGAAGGAACTCTTGACACATTCACATTTCCGTATAATCCCCAATCATTTGATGATTCGATGGAACCAAATTATAATTTAAAAGAATTTCCATATGCAAAATATGCTATTTTGATTAGTGGCGGTGGAATAAGACCAAGACCAATTGTATTAGCTGGTCATTTTTCAAGCACAGACAAAAATACAGATTATGAAGAATTAAGTAAACATTTCTCTGAAACAACTAAATTAAAAAAACTTTATTTTAAATCAGATAGATTTTATTTAGGAACAGGCGGACAATTAAAACAAACAAATTCGGGGGAACGTCAAAACTTTGTGGATTATGTTGGAACATTTAACACAATATTCGGAATTTTATTCGGAGATACTAAAAAAACTACTGGGACAAACAGTGGAAATATTGAAACATTTGTAGAAGAAATCACTGGAGTTTATGATGGTTCTGGAGATTTAACAATCACAGATTCAACAGGTGTTCAAGTAAAAGTCTCAGAATCAAAATTTTCTGGGAATTCTTATTTTAGATACAAACAAATTAAAATGGTTTCTGCAGGTGGACAATTATTAATTAGCAAATTGCCTTATTTTGAAGTAGATGATAATTCGAGTTTTACAAGTCCAACAGAGGTCACAATTGCAACTGGAAAAATATTAAAGTTACAAACAGGAGAAGGGCCTGGAGCCTTAACTTTCGCAAATGTTACTGGAACACCGACGGTTAAGTTCAGAGATGGCTGGACAGCATAATGACAGAATACACTGCAACAATTACAGATTTATCAGGAAATGTGGTTGGAATTAATCCTAATTCTTTAAGATATGCCAAAAATTTAAACAAATTTAATGAAGGAAATTTTAAAATAAATGGTTTAGATGTTCTGACCAGACAAAGCATAACCGAGGGCGCAATTGTCAAAATTTATAAAAATGGAACTTTAGATTTTGAAGGAATAATTGATTCAAAAACACAATTTTCGGGGGGGGTCATGGCAATTCATTTTAATGGTTCAGAATTTCAAATGACTAAAGAAAATACATTTTCGACAGAATTATGGAAAAATACTGCCAGTTCTTCAATTTTTTCAAGTATAGTCGGAAATTCAAGCACATGGACAACAGGAACAATTGACACAGGAGTAAATACTGATTTTAGAATTCAAGATTCAGATAATATCTGGAATACCACAGGAAATTTAAGTAATAAAACAAGTCAAGATTTAGCACTTGATTATTCAACAAAGCAAATCAGTTTATTAAATTATCAAGGGAGTCAAACAAGTGTAGTCTCATTAATTTATGAAAACAATATAAAAAATATAACTTTTCAAACAACTTATCCAGTAGGCAATAAAGTAAAAGTTTATGGAAAAGGGGATGGAACTTCTCAAATTGTTTCTGAAACTTCACACGGACAAGATACAAGTAGTCAAACAACTTATGGAATAATCCCAAAAACAATTCGAGATTTAACGGTTATTTCAATTGACGAAGCAAACAAACTCGCAGATTCAACAGTTGCTTATACAAAATTACCCCAAAAAGTTTATACATTCGAAGTAACAGACTTGACACTTTCAACAAAAATAGTTGAAGGAGATGTAATCACAATAGACGCACCAGAATATGATTTAAATGAAGAAGAAGTTCGAGTTGTATCAATTGAACGAGGATTTGAATCAGAAGAAATTCTTGTTTTTCAAGTCACAAATAAAGAATATGCAAAAGCCCAGAAGCGAAGAAATCAAATAATTGGAGAAATTGAAAAATCAAATAGGGACAGTCAAACTTATATGCAAGGGACAACAAATGTTTTAACTTTTAGTGAGATGATAAACGCAGATTCAACAGCTCCATTAAGAGTAAAAGGATTTTTATCAGAAGATTTTATTAAAGATGAAGCAGATAATCTTCGGGTTGAAAAATTTACATTAGATTATGATGTTGATCCCTATAGGTCAGGAATTGGAACTGCGAGCGAAGATAATGTCGCACCATCAGTTAATGGAACAAGTTCAAGCACACAACCAGGAGTTAGTGGAAGCTCTGGAGAAACAGATTTATTTAATGTGTCTGCAACAGATTTTTTTTCAAATGTTTCTTGCTCTTCAGGTTCATGGACAACTCTTGCATTTCATGATGGAGTGAATTTTCCTAATAATTTGGGAGAAAATTTATTTGCAACCATGAAAATTGAAGAAATATCTGGAGGACCAGAAGATATTTTAATTTTATTAGAACATAGTTATTATGGGGATGTTCTTTTGCAATCTATTGCTGGTTTTGATTCTTCAATTGCAGACTTTCAAATAGGGGGAATACAAATTGGTGAATTCACATCAACTGGGAATCAAATAAGATTAAGAATATATCCTCAAACTGGATCCATAACTGTTTCTGGAAATTTAGCCATTGGATTTTCGAATCATGATCATGCAGATGGAAGTTATTCAGCGGATAATCATGATCATGCAGATGGAAGTTATTCAGCTTCAAGTCATAATCACAATGTATCAATAGGAGATGGAGTAAGTGATTCAGGTTCTATTAATGCAACAGGAGTAAATATTTATTTAGATTTTTGGAATGGAAGTTCATGGATTCAAAAGCATTCAATTTTAAATACTGGAAAAACAATTGATACTAATGTCGATATTTCAAATGGTGGCGTTTATCCAGATTCGTCAGGTTTTTGGCAAGTAAGAGTTTATACAAACAACACCACTGCGGACTTAGTCCAAGGCACAATTAAATGCAAACATGAATTAGATACCTAAAATGAAAATAAAAATTTTAGATATTTTTGAAGAAGGAAATATTTTGAGAGTTAAGACAAAATGTGATTATGGAATTGATAATCTTGGTCTTAATTTAGATAAAAAAAAGTTTGATTTATCTGGGGTTCCTAAATGGCAAATAGAAGTCAAAAAACTTCTTGAAGCAAAATATAAGAATGCAAAACCAGTTGAAGAAAAAACTTTAGAAAGTTTCAAAAATACAGAAATAGAATTAGATAAAATTTAAAATGAATTTGAAAAAAGGGCCAAAAGGTGCAATTTTAGATATAGATGGAAATTTATTTTTTCCAGAAATTGATAGAAAAAAATTAAAAATTAATAAAGAAAGAAATTCAAAAGTAATTAAAGAAACAAAAGAATTTTTGAAAAAAAATAATTTTTCTCCAGAAAGAATTGAAGAACTTAAACAATTTAAAAAAAATTTTGAAGATATGAAAAATCTTGAAAAAATTGAAAATAAAATTAAACATGTTAAATTTGTGGAATCTCTTCAAGAAGAAATAAATGCATTTGATAGTTCAATTTAAGCAAAAGTTTATAATTAATTAAATCATCTTTAAATTATGGTATGTGCTTATGGGGAAGTTAATAGAAACAAAATTGATAATTTAACTAAAAATTTTGATGCATTTATCTTGCAACAAAATATAAATTTTAAAAATTTGTCAGAAACAAACACCAAATTATATAATCATTTATCTACCAGACTCCCATGGTGGGCAATGACATTGATTACAGCAATGGGTGGAATCATTGGATTTCTTGCAAGGATTGTTTTTAATAATTAATGCAACTAACATTTATAAATACAAAAAATTTATTCTTTATATGGCAATCGTGAGCATGACAACTGAGTCTTATGTTAATTGGTTGCATCATTTCTTGACAAGTTTAGAAGACACAATCCCCAATGAAAAGAAAATTATTTTTTTAATTAATGTTAAAGCAAAAACAAAAAATAAATTAAAAAAGAGATTTCCAAAGGTGCAATTTATTTCTGAAAAAAAGCAAATAGTAAGAAAAGAAAGTGGAATTAATAATGTGTTTAAAGTAACTTATCTAAAAGGAGAATTTATGGAAAAAGCATATATTAGATTAGGAGAACCGCTTCTATGGATTGATTGCACGGCCTTAATTAAAAAAAGCCCAGAAGATTTATTAAACAGATTGGAAAGTTTAGATGTTTTATTAATGAGAAGAAATTTTAAAAAAGATTTTGGTAAAAATGTTTATGCTTGTGAGATTTTTGGAATGAATGATCTTGAAACAATTAAACAATACAGAGCAAATTGTGAGAAGCGAAAAACTGAATGGTATGCCGATCAATTAGCTTTATGTGAAATCCAAACAAAAAATAGGGGTTTAATTAAATTTGGGAAATGGTCAAATTTTTATTATGAAGAAGAAGCATGTAGTTGGTCCGACAGGGGAAAAACTGGGAAAGGAATTTTTAATGAAGAAGATTATGATTATACCGAATTAAAATTTATTGATAATTTAGAAAATAGATTCCCTGGATATGAAAAAGAATTTAATTTATTTTTTCAAAAAGAAAAAACAAAACCAAAAATATTAATTCATATTGATGATTTTCAATGGTGTTATTTTACAACAATTAAACAAATCACTGAAAGATTAAAAGAAAAATATGATTTTTTAATTATTGCAGATGCAAAAAAAGATTATCCAAAATATAAAGATTGGAAAGGAGATTTAGTCTGGGCCAGGTGCAGTTCAAAACGACATCAAAAATTATTAAACTTGAGACCAGATTTAAGAAAGATTAGTTTTTCAACTGTGACCACTGGGGGAGATTTAGGAGACGATCGAACAACTGCCCATCTTCAATCAAATAAAGAAGAAGTTGGAATAATCTGCCAAAATAAAGATATTGAATTTAGATTAAAATACAAATTAAAAAAAATTGGAAGAAAACAAGAAGTTTTTATTTTACCAAATGGAGTTGATACAGAAAAATTTAAACCAAAAAGTATGACAAGTATGAATAGTATACCATTTATTGGTTTTGTTGGAAGGACCAGGACTTATCCAGAAGATTTTTTGAAAGGATATTCTTCAATTTTAAAACCAGTTTGTGAAGAATTAAATCTTGAATTAAAAAGTGCAACAAACGATTCAGATCGAGTAAGAGATTTTAAGGATATGCCAGAATTTTATAATAAAATAGGTTTGTTGGTTTTGTTAAGTCATTCAGAAGGGCATTCAAACACGATCAATGAAGCAATGGCAAGCGGAATTCCTGTTATAGCATTTCCTACTGGTTGGCATTATGAGAATGCGCAAAATCAAGGGATTATTTGGTGTCAAAGAAATACGATTGAACTTTTAGAGATTTTAAGCGATTTTAAGAGCAATTTTAAACATTATGAAGCATTGGGTCAAAAAAACAGAAAATTCGCTGTGAATGAGTTATCATGGGATGTAGTGGCCAAGCATTATGATATCACACTTCAAAAAATGATTAGAAAAACAAAAATTTATATCCCAAATAAACAAAATAATAAATTAATAAAAAATCTTTTTGGAAAAGTAAAAATAAAATATATTGCTGAAGATAATGGGATTGATGGGCCTTATGGTATTTTTAGACCAGGAAAGGAATATAGTGTTGGGCCAGAAGCATACAATTATTTTAAAAATCATTTTGCGAATAAATTTGAATTTGAAGATTAAAGCAATCTTTTTTAAAGAGAATTTTATTAATATTTATGTGGATCAAGTTAATTCTTGTTGTTTCCTAAAACATCCACAAACTGAGGACTTCTCTGGAGTCCCGGTTTTTTCAAAAGATTTAAATAAACCAAAAACTTCAAAATAACATGAATCCAATATTCAAAACATTAATTTATCCAATTCTTAAGAAATTAATCAATTATGCATTTAGTAAAGCTGAAGATTATGCAATTGAAAAATTTGTTGAAATGTTAGATAAGGATAAAGATGGATTACTTTCTCCACAGGAATTAAAAGAATACAAAACAATGATTTCTTATATCAAAAAATACAAATATTCATCTTATTAAAAATAAATTCAAATGAATAATTTAATAAATAAAATTTTTATCCTAATTTTAATCATTTTTGTAATTTGGATTAATGATTATTTCAAGAAATTAGGTCAAAAATGGGTTTCCACAGGAAATACACCCTTTAAATTTTTCTACGGGAAATAGGGGTTAAGCTGAAAGGGAATAAATTATTTTTACAAAGAACTTTCCATTGGAAATTAAGGTTGGGGGACAGTCCTTTTTGCCTATGGAACACTATATATATAAATATTTATTAATTATTAATTTATTATTATAATTATTAATTTATTAATTAATTCTGAAAAACTCAAAATTGATTTCCACTGGAAATGCTACTCTGACCCCCACGCATTATTTTTTAAACACAAGAAGTTTGATTAGTGTATGAGACCATTAACTAAACAAGAAATTGATTTTTTTAAAGGATTGTTCAATTATTCGAAAAGAATTCACAAAGGTTATTATTGTTGGCAACCAAAAAATAAAAAATATGGAAAAATTAGGTATAAATGTCATAGAATTTTAATGCAATTACATCTCGGAATGAAATTAGAAAATTGGGAAGTTATTCATCATAAAGATGAAAATAAATTAAATAATTCTATTAAAAATTTATATGTTCTGATGCGAGGAGACCATTCTTCAATTCATGGTGGTGGTAAAAAAATAGGTAAGTTTAAACCACACAATAAATTTAGTAAAGAAAAAATAAATAAAATTTTAGAATTATCAAAAACAATATTAAAATCAAATGGAAAACCTAATTGTTCGAAGATAGGAAAAATTCTTGGAATTGCAGGATTAACAGTTTCAAAGTATGTCGTCACTTCAAAAAAGTAGATGCTTTTAAAAAGAAACAAGTTTTTAGGTAGTCAGGAAACAACAATGGCGAGACAAAAAGGAGATAGAGATTGGGAAAGGAAAAGTTATTCTTTGGATAAAACAACAACTCCATTAATTCAAGAGGGAAAACATTTAAACGGATTAAAATCTGATGGAGCATTCATTGATTTTGCAGTAGCACAATATTTTATTAATTCTGATCCGATGAAACAATTAGACAACATAAAAAATAATAAAGAAAAATTAAAACACGAATTAGACATTTTAGAAATAAAAGAAAGAGAATGCATAGAGCGAATCAACTTTATTCAAAAGTGGCGTCAAAATGGATTTGTTCAAGAAAAAAAGATAGTTCAGAACATGGCTCGAATGATAATTCAAGGTAGAAAAATAGATGCAGAAGAAACAGCAGTAATTCAATCCGCAAAACTTGGAATAACAAAAGAAGATTTATTAATGAAAGCTTGTGGGGTAGCGGAGAAAATATAAATGAAAATTCAAAAAGAACATCTGAGTTGGTTGAGTTCTGTGCCTGCAACTGATATTAATTTTAAGATGCACTTGAAAGAAGCAAATGAAGAAACAATAAAAAAAGTTTTGAAAGAAAATCTGCCAAAAAATAAAAGAAAAATTTTGGAATCAAAATTAAAAAAAATACAAAAGGAAAATATTCCCTATTATTAAAATGAAAATACAAGAAATAGAATTAAAATTAATTCAAGATAATCCTTATCAAACAAGGGAACAAATAGAATATGAACCTTTAAAGATTTTAACAAAAAGTATCCGGGAACGTGGTTTGATTAATCCAATCACACTACTAAAAAATAAAGAAGGATATTTTATTGTAAATGGTCATAGAAGATTTAGTGCATATAAAAAATTAGTTAAAATAAATAAAAAATATTTGAAAATTCCTGCAATTGTAAAAAAAAGAAATTTGAACAATGAATTGATGATTGATCTGGTGCATGAAAATTTAATTAGAGAAGATTTAAATCCTTATGAAAAAGCCCAATCAATCAAATTATTAATAGGTCAAATAAAAACTACTCGGGGAGACATTGATAGAATGATGTCAATTGTTGGGAAATTAAAAAATTATAATCGAAGAGGTCATTGGGCAAACAATCGTGATGATTTAACTAAAGGATTTAAAGAAAACGATATTTTTGAATTACAAGAAATTTTAAAGAGTATCGGAATAAGTGAAAATAATGCAGTTTCTTATTTAACAATTTTAAAATTACCTCAACACATGAAACAAAAATTAATTTTTAGTAAAAGGGGGATCAATAGAGAAGGAAAATTATTAATTAAACATGCTGAACAATTAGCAAGAGTTCATGATTCAAAATACCAACAAAATCTTTTTATAAAATGCATTGAAGGAAAGATGGTTTGTAGAACCTTACAAGCAACAGTTGATACCCATTTGAAAAAAGTTGAAAGAGGAGAATGGAACGGAATAAAACAATCAAACTTATCTCACAAATTTAAAGATGATTTAGAAAGATTAGAAGAATTAAAAAAAGAAATGAATAAACTATCCCAAAAAACTGCAAGTTTCAAAGTTGATACATTGATTAAATTAGATACAACTCTGGAAAAAGAAGAATTTGAATCTTCAATGATTGGATTAAGAAAAGAAATGGACTTGGTGGCTAATCTAATTAATGAAAAATTAATTGACAAGGGAATGAAACCAATAAAACAATATGTTGATGAGTTTGAAGTAAGGATTAAATTTCAAAAACATAGAGCTCACTTTAGAACAAATATTCCTATGAGCATATGTAAAAAATTAAATTTATCTGAAAACAAACCAGAATTCCTTAAATTCAAGATTGTAGGAAGACGTGATGTCACGGAAGAAAAGTAGATGCTTTTAAAAAGGAAATATTCGTAGGAGAAATAGGAAACAACAAAATGAACGCAGAAATAAACCAACTAAAATACTTAACTTTAGGAAAAATTGCAGAAATGACTGAACAGTCAATAGATTTGCTTAATTCAATGAAACATTTTAAACTTGAAACTAAAAAAACTCAAAAACAAATTGAGAAAATTTCTGCACAAGAAATAATTGACTCAACTGATACAAAAATAAAGGTGAATTTAAGATGAAAAAAAAATATTTACAAGAAAGAATACTTCATGAATTTTATTTAATGATTGAAAATCAATTTGAGACAATAACAGAATTTCACAAAGAAATGTTTTTAGAGATTGTAGGAGATTTAAAATGAAAAATTTATGGATTTCAAAAAGTGAAGTAAAAACAATTTTACAAGGACTGCAAGAATTCAATAAAATTTATGTTTTAACTGCAATGAAAAAAACTTCAAAAAGATATAAAGTTATTCTTGGAGATATCACAACAAAAGAAATTGAATATATTAAATTTTATAAAAAAGATTTATTGAATTTAATTGAAGCTCCACTCGGATTAAAAACAAGATTAGACAATAAAGAAATAGATGATGATGTAAAATTCAGAGTTCAATTAAAAAAAGTTGAAGAAGATTGGGAGATTGACAAATGAAAGAAATAGAAAAAAGAAAAAATATTTTTATTTTAATAATTGTTTGTATGATGGGAATTGGATTTTTATTAAAAGATTTTGTTTTTGAAGGTTATTTTTTAGTCGCTGTTTTTTTATTTCTTTTATTGAGTTGTATGATTTTTTTGTGGGATAAAAAATGTCAAGAATTGAATGAATTAAGAAAAGATATTAAAGAGGGATGGTATTAATGGAAATTAAATATTCAGATATTGCGGCCTTGAAAAAAATCTATATAGAAATGTTTAAACATCAAAGAGACCCTAAATTAAAAAGTTTAGTTGAACAAAACAGAAAAGAAATTGATTATAATTTAAAATTATTTGAATACACTGAGGAATCATTCGCAAAAGAAAACAGTTTTTGTATTAAATGCGGCCACGGATTAAACCGGGACAATAAATGCAGAGGTTGTCAAAAAGAATATGGTTGGTAGTCACTAAAAAATAGTAGAAACTTTTAAAAACAAAAAACACGTCAAAAAAATAGGAAACAACGATGGATAAAATAACACAAACAATTTTCGAAACAATTCTGGTGAAACTTGAAAAGATTGAAAAGATTCTAATTAATCAAGGGAATATTCCAAATCCTATTAATCCTACAAATAAGATTAATAGGAAACCAGGGATAAGATATGCTTCTGATAATCAAATAAAATATGCTATAAGACTTGGGGGAGATCCTTGGGAAGGA
>CAZRBZ010000032.1:0-11844 GCA_964598515.1 Candidatus Woesearchaeota archaeon | reverse complement strand
GGATGGTTTAGTAAATTAAAATGATTAACAAGAAAAATATCGCAGGAGACATTATAATGTTACTGGTGGAAGAGGAATGGTTGGGAGTGGTGTTTTTGAAGACTGTGAAGTAATAGGAAACATTTATGAAAATCCAGAGTTATTAGGAGAAACGAAAGATGAAATTTAAATTTGGAGATAAAGTAAGCATAAATTCAGAATATTATGGATTAGAAATAAAACACCTATATAATCTTTATATTAAAAATAATGATTGTAATTTTGTAGAACAAAAAATAATTAATATAAATAAACTATTTAATGAGGAAAAAATAAATGATTGTTAAAAAGAATATTATAGGTATGGAAAATAAATCAATTGACTTCGTTTTAGCTGTTCGAAATAGGGAAAATGAACGTATTCAAAGATGTATAAATTCATTTAAAGAAATTGCTAATAAAATATTTGTTGTTGATTATAATAGTGATAAACCAATAAAATTAAAAGATTGTGAGATTATAAGAAAAGAAGGAAAAGAATATAAGATTTGGAATAAGAGTTACGCATTAAACTGTGGGATAAAAAAGTCAGAAGCGGATTATATTTGTACTATTGATTGTGATATGATTTTAACTAAAGATATTTTAAATGCTATTGAAAAAGAAATTAATGAAAACACAGTAATTTTTAATACAAATGTATGTAGAATTGAATTGAAAGATATTTCAGAGGATTATGAGAAAATGATTAAAAAATCTAAGCCTTGGTTTGAAGAAAACCCAAGAAATAATATTTATTCTTCTGCTAATGGTGGAATACAAGTGTTTCCAAGAAAGTGGATTAATTTAATTGGTGGATATGATGAAGGAATTGGACTTTATTGGGGTGCCATGGATAATCGTTTATTTGAACAAGCAAAAATGGATGGAATGACAATAATTGATTTAAATATTCCCATGTTTCACCAAGAACACTCTAAACAAAAAGAAGCAAACTTACCTAAAGAAGAAATTGAATTTGCAGAAAAAGTTAGATTATTCAAAATTGGTTATCTTAAACAATTAATTTCTGAAGGAAATATTATTAGTAAACGTTCTTGGGGGGGGGATAAACCAAATCACGAGTGGATGATTGAGTTAGTTAAAGGATGGGAAAAAACATTAATAAAAAGACCAAAAGTTTGTATTTCTATTATTTCTAATTTTAAATATATTCCAACTTATTTTGCTTTAAATCTTATAAGAATTATGGAAAACGCAAGAGAAAATGGGATTCCAATAATTATTAATAATATTTATGCTCCAGCGGTTGATTCAATTCGTAATTATTCTGTTCTAGATGCTTTATGTAAGGGGGCAACACATATAGTACAATTAGACGATGACCACATTTATCCAGATGATATGATTATTAGGTTGCTTGAACACAAAAAAGATTTTGTTTGTGGGGTTACAAATAGAAAAATAACACCATTTACTCAAACACAATTTTATGATGTGGATTTAGATATTGTTAATTCAGAAGGAAATATTTGTAATTTTAAAGAAGATGATGGATTAGTTAAAATAGAAGGTACTGGAATGGTTGGTAGTTTAATTAATCTTGATGTGTTCGAGAAAATTAAATTTCCTTTTTATAATAGAGAATATGATATAGTTGATGATAAAATTCGTGAAACTGGAGAAGACATCTATTTTTGTAGAAAATATAAAAAAGCTGGATTTGAAATGTTTTGTGATACTAGTCTTAATTACCCTCACCAAATTAATAATGCTTTTGTTGATAGGGGAAGTGTAACTTTACAGTGAATAGAAAGTATTATAAAGGAAACACACATTTGTTTAATATGAAAGGATATGAAGATTATTATTATATTAATAAAGACGAGATAATTCAAGAATTTAGAGAGAGTATGGATTCTGAACACTTACCAGAAAATGATGAAGATTTAGAAAATTGGTATAAAGATGAATTACTTGAAATAGCAAAGGATTGGTATGAAGAATGAAAACATTAAAAGATTTAGAACCACAGGATACAGATTGTGTAAGTAGAAAAGAATTAAAACAAGAAGCAATTAATTGGGTAAAGGAAATTGAAAGATTAGCTAAGGAACATTGGGATTTACTTGATAAATTTGGGTATGTGAATTTTCCAATAAGTAAAGAACATCCAGATTCTGAATATTTTATTTTTATGAATGAAGAATATTCTTGTTGGCATGAGGGTTCTGATTATGGTGGAGCAATACAAGTTTTAAAGAAGATGTTTAATATTAGTGAGGAGAATTTAAAATGATAAGTAAACTATCAATGTATGGAAATTGTCCTAAATGTAAGAAGTCTTGGGATAGTGGAAGAATAAAAGACGTTTGGAGAAGTATGAAAGAATATGATGAATATTCAGATAAAGATTTAATTAAAATGGAAAAAGAAAGTTATTCTAAACCATATAGATTCTCAAAATTAATAGGTGTGGAAATAAGAGAAAAATATGATGGAGTGGACCACTATATGTGTCCATTTTGTAAATTTAAATTTTTAAGGAGTGAAATAAAAAAATGAAATTTATAAATTTTGAATTTGGGGTTGGAGAAGAATATAATAGTAAAATATTTGCTAAAATTTATAGTGATTCAAAAAAAACTTATAATTTAAATATAGAATTGGATGAAAATGATGAAAAAGTTATTTCATTTGATTGTACTTGTAAAGGAGTTACAATTCCGAAAAGTATGGGAAACCCAATCCCTCAATGTAAACATATCAAACAATTAATTGAAGTGGTAAAATTAATGGGTTATATTCAACAGGAACAACAAGCGGAGAAAATATTTGAACCGACAAGTACTTCGCAAAGGATGAACGAGGATACCCCGCAAACTTCGGTAGGCTGTCACGAATTGTTACCTTTTCAAAATCCTGTTGAAAGTCAGCAACCTGGTATACAAGGGGAGGGAGGATATACAGACCTAAAATCTGGTTTTGAAGAAACTGATAGTTCTTCTAAGAAGCCCTCTGCTGACGTGCATTTAGGAGATAAAAAATGAAAGCATCAAAAAGAATATTAACTAGTTTAATTAAAATGACATTTATATTGGTTCCATTATATTTAGGAATAACTTTAAATATTATTTGGTTAGAAGTAGTGGGAATAGGTATAATGGCGGGAATAATAACAGAATAAAATGTGCCAGATAAACCCAAATTGTAGAAAGAAAGAAACTAAAATATATAATAGTGATAAAGTAGTTATTTATGTTTGTAAATGTGGGTGTGAATGGAGAAAAGAAAAAATAGACAATGTTAATCTTACAAAAAAGGAACAAATAAAAATTGAAAAGGCTTTTGAAAAATACTATGAACAAAATACAGAAATTACAGAATAGAAAAAAAACACTTGAATTAATTAAAAGAGAAAGTTTATATGCTACTAGGATTGGTTGTGTAAAACTTTGGAAAGGGGTTTGTTATAAACATTTCAAAGTTATGTGTGATATAGTTTGGAAATTAACTAGTCAAGGATATTCTTGTATAACGGAAGCGGAATTTGTTGGGGGAGGAAGGGCAGATATTGTTGCAATAGATATGAATGGAATTGGTTGTATTATAGAGGTATTACATAGTGAGAGTGAGAAACGTTTTGAATTAAAAAAAGATAAATATCCCTTACCAATTATAAGAGTTGATACAAAAGGATTTGATATAACTACCTGGGAACTTTAAAAAAGTTATTACTAAAGAGTTGTAAGAAAGGTTTATAAAGGAAAAGGAATTTAACTAACTATGAAAAAAATAGGATTAACTGAAAACGAATTGAAAGAATTATTTCAAAAAAAGTCATTAGAATCATTTATGAATTTTATGAAAGGACAAACAGTTTCAGTTAGAGAAGATGGTGAAAGTATTTTTCATTATTGGGATATTTTAACTTTTATACAAAAAAATGACTATAGAAAACTTTAAATATGTAGGAATTTTTAAAATTAAACAAAAAATGACCAATTTATATATAAAAAGATAAAAAGGAGGATAATTCTAAATATGAAATCTGATAATAAAAATTTAAATGTGATTCTTGTTGTTCTATGTTCTCTAGTTGTTTTAACTAGTTTATTTGGTGCCTTCACCTTATCTAAAGATAATTTAACTAGTGAAGATGTTAAAAATATTGTAACTGAAGAAATTAATAGTTTATCAATTCCAACTGCAGAAGAAATTGCAAGTTTAGTTTCTCTTCCAGAAATTACAGTTGAAAATGCTGATAATGAATTGTTAAATAATTACTTAGAAAGAGCTTATTCCAATGAATCTAATGAGATTAAAAATGAATCCAATATTTCTGCTTTTGAAGAATTAGAAGACCACAATTATAGAGTAATCTATAATTACCTTTCTAGTTTATTTGAGGGAGAAATTGAAAGAAATTTTGAAATAAATTTTACTAAAACAGAAATTAAAGTTACTATGCTTGGTCTTGAAGAAGATGAAGATAAAGGAGCTTTAGTTACATTTGAAATTGAAGTTGAATATGAGTTTGAAGAAGGTGTTAGAGACACATTCGAAAAAGACTTAGTTATTGTTTACTCTGTAAACTTTGATGAAGGAGACTTTGATGACGAAACTGTTAAATTAGTTTCAATAAATTAAGTTTAATTACATTTTGAAGTTATTATACACTTTATAACTCAGTATAATTATAAATTACGGTACTCATCGTAAGGGGGTGAAATTCCCCCACCATAATCAAAAACCGAAAGGTTTAAATATAAGGAGGTATTAAATATCTTATGACAAAAACAAAAATTATAACAAATGGAAAATTAGACACAAATGGTTTAAAAAAGATTGGAAAATCTTTGTTAATTTCTCTTGGTGGTGCAGCAATACTTTTTATTGCTAATTTGACTACTACTGTAGACTTTGGTGGATTTAATTCATATGCTGTTGTATTTTTCCCTTGGTTAGCAAACTTTCTTAAAGTTTGGTTAGGAAAATACAAATCTTCTAAATAAGGGTCTTATTTATCTTAAATAGTGTATTACTATTACTTTTTAGAAATCATTCATTAGAATGGTTGTATGGGCTTATTTGGACTATCTAAGACTTAGAAAGTGGCTTACTTTTATCTTCTATTTCCACATAAATTGGAATTATTCCACTTTTTAAAACATTTCTCTTTTCATTCTTTTTTGCTTTTTCGCCTTTTATAATTAAAGTCATTTTGATTCTATAAATATTTTTACATAAGCATTTGCTTCTATTCTCATATTTTTATTTGGTCTAAATTGAACATTTACCCATTTTCCTTCTCCAATTTCTGAAACTTCTGAAGTTATATCTAATTCTGTTTGATTTGTAGTATATGTATCTTTTTTTGTCATTGTACCATCATCTTCTCCAATATATAAATCAACTGAAGGAGAAGTTAAAGTTTCTGTTTTAATTCCATAATTTAATTCATTTGTTGATTTTATATAAGTTCCAACATTTAAAATAATCCAAGACTTATCAAAATCATTATTAACATTCATATTTGTAATATTGACTTTATATATATAATCTCTATAATCTGTTGATTCTTCTATTTGTTGCTGATAAATTTGAGAAGAAGTTAAAGTTGGTGTATATGTTTGTACAGTTGTCCAACTACTACCATCTGGAGACCTAGAAAGAGTTATTGTTGGATATGCTGTTGCCCCAGTACCATTTTGTATACTAAAAGAAGTTCTTATTTTATCAAAAGTTCCAGAAAGATTTTCAGCCTTACATTGTGTAAAAACATTAGCTGGCCAAGTAGTAGTATTATAACTAGAAGCTTTTATAATATCATTTCTAGTACTAGAACTAGTATATGCTGTAGTGTAACCAAAACTTTCACCCAATAAAAATCTTTTACTTGAAATTGAATAATAATCAGTAAGTACTCCACTATATGTTGTACTTAAATCTGACCAAGCATCGGGGGTTGTATCACTAGATTTAACCCAATAAGCATTAGAAACTGAACGAGGTAATTCCCAATCATAATCTGGTGTTTGATTTAAACTTGTTCCAGTAACAATCCCACTTGTAGTTCCTAAACCATAAACCATCCCATTAGCATAACCTACCCCACTTAATTTTGTTATTGAAGCTATTGCTGAAGAATGCCACATTGAAGTATTTGTTTGTGAAACAGGAGCACCACTAACACCAGTTGAATATGCCCTATAATCTTTTAATTTAAAATTTAATTTAATTGAATTTATAGCAACTATATCTTCTGGTAAATAAAATCTCATATCCAAATAATGAGAAGAATCACAATTTTCAGCCTCATTAATAGCATATATGTTTGTTGCACCTTGCATATATTTAGAGAGATTTTCATTTTGTTCTTTTTGTTTTTGCATTTGTTCAATAAAAGATAAAGATTTATTACTTGCTTCAATTTCTAATTCTAAATCACCATAATTTGAAATATAATTTATTCCAACAATCCTATAATCATCAACTATATCTGATTCAGCATCATTAATTGTAATTAAATCACCTATTTGTCTATTGCCCGCTGTGTCTAATGGTTCATTTGGAGTAACTCTTATTCTTACAATCGGATTCATTCTTTCTAATAATTTTCTACTTCCAATTAATTCTAATGTTTCAATATCAATTATGTCTCTTTCTGTAATAGTATAATCCATTAATCCATTTGTACCAATAGAACTTCCAGATTCTGCAGAATCAATATCAACATATTTTTCAGTATAAACATTCTTTTTATGGGCTAAAGGTGTTGTAGAATTTGCACCCCTATCACACCCAGTCAAATCATTTCCAGATTTTCCAGTATAAATTATTCTTTCCTCAGCTATTCTTATTTCTCCAGAGCTAGGAAAACTTGAAGCATCGACAAGAGAGATAGTTGTTGAAATTGCAGTTATTTCTGTAGCTAAAATTGAATATGTTTCACTTGCATTATAAGTACTTGTATGTTTTTGATTTACGCCATCTCCGTAGCCTAAGCAGTTTCCACTCCAACAAGAAACTCCTTCTCTCCTTACAAAAAGTATATGATTTGGTACAGTTAAATCATAAATCATTCCATCATAATCAATCTTTGTCATTTGGGAAGGTTTTATTTGTGGAGTTAAAAAAGAATGATTAACACTTAATTCATATATTTTTCTACAACCATATGTTTTATCATTCAGACACATATCTCTTTGTCTTTCTGAAACTTTACACGACTTACCAGTTTTTAATAATAATTCTGCAACATCATCTCTAAGTTTTTTAGATGTTGAACTATATCCTTGCATTTTTTTAGATGTTTTATCAAAATGACCATCACCCAAAAATAATGTATTTAAAAATTTATCTATTAATTTTGAATCCAAATCTTTAATATCTTGTGGAACATATTTTTCTTCTGCATGACCAAATTGTTTTAAATAAGTCCATAATGGTTTGTGATAAAATGAAACCCGCCCTTTACATAAAAATGCATTAAATCCCATCTCTTCAATCAATTCATAAATTTCTGTTCTATTGGGTTCTTTGATTTGTCTAATATCTATTTTATATCCACTTTTTTCACTTGATTTTTCTGAACTTAAAGAACCTTCAGATAGATACCAACCCATAAATTTAACCCATAAATCCATTGGAATTTTCTTTTCATCCCATTTATATATTTTTTTTCTTTTTCTAAAACCTCTCGAATTATCTTCTGTTGTCCATTCATTAATCATTTTTGGTATTGTAAAATACTCTTGTTTTTTACCAGACCAATTACAATCTTTTTTCATTTTTAACCATTGTCCGAAATGGTCTTTTGGTTTTGTTAAATAAAATCCTTTTTTATTATTAATTTTCTTTGTATATAAATTATGATTTTCAGTAACTAATAAATTTATTTGTTTAGAATCAAATTTCAACATTTTACCTTTATGTTTGGCTACTTGCATATCAGTAGGATTATGATATTCTAATTCATCAGTATCTGGATTTAATGTGGCTATTTTATCTTCATAAGTAACATTCTTAAAAAGCTTAAAACCATCTTTAGTTAAGACTTCAGTTTTATCATCGTAACAATCAATTTTATTTGCTACATTTGTAATATCTGTTTCTTTTTGTGTTAAATAACAATTAGCATTTTCTCCAGTTATATTAAATGTTTCTTGAGAAACTGTAGCTCTTGTTGTATTAGGTAAAAGTGGTGCAATATTGAAAAAATCATCATTATAACTATCTCCTTGTGAAACACCCCATTCATGTTCTATTGCTTCAGTTAATTTTCCTAATGAATTAAGTCTATTACCATATTCATATCTCATTGAAATATTTCCATAATCTGTATCAAATAATCCATTAGTATTTGGTGTAATTATCCAAGGTGAAGAACCTGAAGTGTCTGAACTTAAAATTTCTTTTGCAATAGTTTGAGCAGATTCATTTGTATATTGAACTCTTTTATCTCCATTTTTTATTAATTCTTTTTCAAGAAGTTTTGATTCCATACCAAATCCATTTATAGAAACTTCATAAGCAGTTCTATAAGTTATTTTTTGAATTCTTCCTTTTAAAATTAAATTATTTTCTGAGAAAAACAATACTTCTGCAAATTCTTTTACATATAATTTTTCAGCAGCTTCTAAATCCCACATATCTATTTCAAACTCACTAACTTGATTTTGTCTTTTAGCTATTTTAAAATAATTATAATCACTAAATTCTTGCCAATCTCCATTTAAATCTTTAATATAAAAAGAACTATTTCCAGCACTTCCCAATGTTATAAAAAACTTCGGATAGAACTTCATTATAAATATACTCCTGAAATTTCTAATTCTGGATACCAAGGTTGTAAAGGATTATTATAATCTGCCCAAGCCCATAAATAAATTGTTGAATCTATACTGAGATTTTCATAAATTTGAACATAAGAATCAGTTATTGAAACTGAATTAACATAAGTAGAATTATCTCCAATTTTTAGAGTTATGTTTGTATTAGTTGTGTTTAATTTTGCCCAAATTGAAATGTCGTTAGTTAAATTATTATTTGCTGTAAAAACACCTATTAAATCTGTTTGATTATAAGCAGGTACTCCTTGATGTGTTCCATTGTCTGGATAAAACCAAAATAATGTATTTGGGGTTATAGTTATATTAAAATCTTTATATGGACTTTCAGTATAAAAAGTTACATTAGAACTATTAGTTTGTCCGACACTATCATTTATCCAAATAATCCAAGTAGAATAAACTCCAACTTCAGAACTAAGTCCAGAAACATTATTACCACAAGTTATAGAAACATTTGTAATACCTAAATCTAATGAATACCAACAATTATCTGGATTTGTTTCATTGAATGTATAATTTAATTGAGTAACTGGACCAGAATAATTTGTACTTATTGGATATGTTAAATTAATTAAAGGAAAAACAGTGTCTAAAGTTATTTTTCTTGTTTCTGTAGAATTTGAATGATTTACTATATCAAAGATTGTTACATTATAAAAATAACTATTATCAGTTAAACCAGTAAAATTAACTTCATAAGTTTCATTTGTATAAGTTATTGAATCAATTAATTCAGTTGTATTATATAAATAAAAAGTTATATTTTTTTCATTCATTTCTTCTACACTAACGTTTATGTAAATCCAATTTCTATTAAAATAAGTGTTATTTTCTTCAGTTCCATTAGAATATTCAATTAAAGGCGTGATTGTATCCACTGTAAAATGAATAATACTTGAATTTTCATTACCTAAAGTATCATTAGCATACACTGTCCAATTATTTAATCTTTCAATTGAAATTAATCCAGTTAAATTTGCACAATCAATTATAGAATTATTTGTAATTCCTTTATCTAAACTATACCAACAAGTATCTAGGTGTGTATCATTTACTGTATAATCTAAAGTTGTTGGACCGATTGCATAAGTTGTATTTTCTGGATAAACTATTTGAATATTTGGTCTAGTTGTATCCACCGAAAAAAATACACTTTCACTTCCATTTATATTTCCAAAAGTATCATTACAATAATAATTAACATTGTGTAATCCATCAATCATAGAAGAATTTGTTGCAGTGTAATAATCACCAACATAATAACCAGCCATATAAGATTTATAAACTTCAGCCTCAGTATATTGGATTGACCAAAAATAAGTTCCATTATTTGTAACACCATTTGTTCCTTTTATTTCAAAATTATTAATATAAGTTTCATTCAAATAATATTTGAAAAGTTTATGTGGTAGAGAACTATCAATTATCCAAAGATATATTCCATCTGTAGTAATCCCATGTGGATAATTATTTCCATTAGCTGAAACACTAAAAGAACTTTCTGCATAAGTTCCATTTACCCAATATTTATACACAGCATCATTAACTACATTAACTATCCAAAAATAAGTTCCATTATTTGTAATTCCATAAGGTCCTGTATTTCCACTTGCAGCAGTGTCAAAAGAAAAACTAGCATAAGTTCCGTCTAAATCAAATTTATAAACTTCTGCATCCTCTGAATCAGTTATCCATAAAAAATCATTATAGTAAGTTATTCCTCTTGGATAATTAAGTCCTGTAGCAGCAACATCAAAATGGTCTCCAGTATAAGTTCCATTCATCCAATATTTATAAACTTCATCAGAAACTGTATCAGTTGTCCAAAAATAAGTTCCATTATTTGTAATTCCAGTCCTTCCAGAAGTAGAAAAATATTCTTCAGTGTAAGTACCTTCCGCAAAAGTTGCCCTTTCCATAGTTATATTATTCCCATCATTTAAAGAATAAACACAAGAATCTATTTCGGTATCATCTATTGCTGTTATATTAAAAGTTATTGAGTTTGTTCCATAAGTTTGATTGAGTGGTGAATTTATTGTAACGTTTGGAACATTACTTTCTTTAATTATAAAATATCTATTCTCTGCAGTTGTACATGAACCAATAGAATCACAAACTTTATAAGTCCAATTATGAGTTCCGAGATTTAATGTTTTTGTAAATATATAATTCGAATTATTAATTCCACTTGAATTAGTCTCATTAATCACTCCATCTAAAATTAAAGAAACATTAACTAAATTTATATCATCGTAAGCAGTTCCATTAAAAGTTATTAAACTAACTGTAAAATTTGAATTATTTTCTGGTGATATTAAATTAACTACTGGGGGACTATCTAAAATAATAGTTCTTGTTCCTGTAGAACTACATCTATTTGAATAATCACAAGCAGAAGCATTCATATAATAAGTTCCGTAATCTAAACTTGTAAAATTTGCCCCATAACCAGTATTTCCTTTTGGAGCTGCTAAATTCAGATTTGAATAAGTTATTAATTCTGTTTCATTATATATATAAAGAGTTAAATTTCTTAATCCAGTTCCAGTATCAATTGAACTAATTTGATTATAAATCCAATCTTGGTCATAACTACCTGCCTCAGTTGCTGAAGAACCAAAATTTGCAGTTGGATTTGTTAAGTCAATAACTATATTTCTTGTTTCCGATTGATTTGAAAGTGAATTATTATTAAATGCTAAAATACTCCAATTATGTTTTCCTTCACTTAAAGTTTTAGTAAATATATATGTTCCATTAAACGAACTTGAATTTGTTTCATTTAAAACACCGTCGATATAAAGAGAAACATTTTCAACTTCTATGTCATCTGTTACAGTAACATTAAAATTAATAGTGGAGGAAGTTGAATTATAATATTCTATTGGTAAATTTAAAATTACTTGTGGAGGATTATCTGTTACTTGAGATTGTTCTTCTCCTTCTATTATATTTGGTGCTGTTTGTGTGTATAGTTTAGTTATTTGGTCTTGTGTTAGTGCTTCAT
>CAZRBZ010000031.1:6801-11919 GCA_964598515.1 Candidatus Woesearchaeota archaeon | reverse complement strand
TTTTGATGGAGATGAAATGAATTTGCATGTTCCTCAAACTGAAGAAGCAAGAGCTGAGGCTAGAGAATTATTAGATGTTAAACAAAACTTAATTTCTCCTAAAAATAATACAAACTTAATTGGTTGTATTAAAGATGTTAATACTGGAAATTATTTATTAGGTAAAGCTGAATTTACTAAAGAAGAGGCAAATCAATTATTATTTAATTCAGACATTGATGAAGAAGTTACAAAAAAAACAATTTCTGGTACAGAATTATTTTCATTAATTTTACCTAAAATTGATTTTGTAAATAATTCTATTGAAATTAAAGAAGGTAAAATTATTTCTGGAGATATTGATAAAACAACTTTTGCGGAAGAGGATGGAGAATTAGTAAAAATTATAGATGCTAAATATGGGAGAAATGAAGCTTTTAATGCTATTAGAAAGGCGTTCAATTTAGGTAAAAATTATTTATCTAATCGAGGTATTACTGCATCTGTTGAAGATTTTGATTTAGATGAAAAATTAATTAATGAAGGTGAAAAAATTGTTAAAGAAAGTGAAAAGAAAGCTAAAGAAATTATTCATACATATAATGAAGGATCCATTGAATTAATTCCAGGTAAAACTGCTGAAGAATCAAGAGAAATTCATTTACTTAAATCATTAAATGAAGTTAGAACAAAAATTGGTGCTATTGTTAAAAAGGATTTTCCAGAAACTAATCCGGTAAGTAGTATGATGAAAGCGGGAGGAGGAGGAAATATATTAAATATTACTCAAATGGCTTCTTGTGTTGGTCAACAAGCTTTTGCAGGTGGAAGAATAGATATTGGTTATACTGAAAGAACATTACCTTTCTTTAAGAAAGGAGATTTATCTCCTGCTTCAAGAGGATTTATTAAAAGTTCATTTATTAAAGGTTTAAGACCAGATGAATTTTTCTTTCAAGCAATTACAGGTAGGGATTCATTAATGGATACTGCATTAAGAACACCCAAATCAGGTTATTTGTATAGAAGATTAGCTAATGCTTTCCAAGATATTAGGGTAGAATATGATAAAACGATTAGAGATGGTTCAAATAATATAATTCAATTTAAATATGGTGACGATGGAATTGATGTTTCAAAAATTCATTTAAATGAAGAAGTAGCTCCTGGCGAAGCTATTGGTCTTGTTGCAGCACAATCTTTTGGTGAATCTTCAACACAAATGGTTTTGAATACATTCCACATGGCAGGTGTAGCTGAAATGCAAGTTACAACTGGTTTACCAAGAATTATTGAAATCTTTGATGCTAGAAAAAAACCCTCTTCTCCAAAAATGGAAATTTATTTAGAAAAAGAATATAATAATGAAGAACAAGCAAAAATTTTAGCTGAAAAAATTAAAGAGGTTAGATTAAAAGAAATTTCTTCAGAAATTAATTTAAATTTTGGAAGTAAAAAAATTATAGTTACATTGGATAAAAATGGATTAAAAAGAACACATATAACTATAAAAAAAACTGTTGAGAAATTGAATGATTTAGGATTTGATGTTAAAGAACAATCAAATACTATTATTTTAGATGCTGCTGCTTATGAATTTAAAGAAATTTATCAACTTAAAGAAAAATTAAAAAATACCATCATCTCTGGAATTAAAGGTGTTGAACAAATTTTGATTGTTAAAAGAGGTAAAAATTTTGTAATTGTAACTCTTGGAACAAATCTTAAAGAAGTTATTAAACTCAAAGAGATTGATAAATCTAAAATTATTTCAAATGATCTTCATGAAGTTGAAGGAATATTTGGTATTGAAGCCGCAAGACAATTAATTATTAATGAAGTTAAAGAAGTTATTAATTCACAAGGATTAGATATTAATGAAAGACATTTAAAATTAGGTGCAGATGCAATGACAAATACTGGAGAAGTTAAAGGAGTTACTAGGATGGGAATAATTGCTCAAAAAGCTTCTATTCTTGCAAGAGCTACTTTTGAAACTCCAATTAAACAATTTGTAAACGCCATAATTAAAGGTCAAACGGATAAACTTGAAAGTGTTATTGAAAATATTATTTTAAATCAACCCGTTCCTGTTGGTACTGGTCTTCCAGGATTGGCTGTAAATGTCATTGGTAAACTTACAAAAGATGAAAAGGAAAAAAAGGTAGTAGATTCAAAAATTATTGAAGCAAGCAATGAATGAACCTACAATGACAATTTTTATAAATAAGATTAATTATATTAAATTAGAGACAATTACAAATTCGCTGAATTAGCGAATTTTCACACTCACCTTCGATAAGGTAACGTTCAATTCACCCTCCGCGGATTTTGCTTTAAACTAACGTTTATTGGCAAAATTCGGAACATGTTCGCCCTTCTGGTGTTTGTTAATTAAAACAATTATACGCTGAAGTGTATATCCAAAATTAAGAATATATGATAAGTACAATAAACATGCAGGATATGAGACATTTGAATCTTTTTTCAAAAATTACAAGAGTTCAAACAAGATATTGTTTTGATTATAATAATATTTTAATGTTTTGTATTCCGAAATCTAAAATTTCTCAAGCTCTAGGAAAAAGTGGAGAAAATTTGAAAAAAATGTCAAATATTTTAAAAAAAAGAATTAGAATTTTACCAAAACCAAGAGATATTCAAGATGCGGAAGCATTTATTCGAGGAATAATTAATCCGGTCACATTTAATAGTATTGAAATAAAAAATAATGAAATTATTGTAAATGCTGGATCACAAAATAAAGCTGCACTTCTTGGAAGAAATAAAAGAAGATTAATTGAAATGCAAAAAATTGTTAAAGAATTTTTTGGAATAGAATATAAAGTTATTTAGATAATATTAAATATTTCTATTTGTTTTAATTGTTATGAAAAAAATTATTAATGAAAAAAACTATTATGTGATTTATCAAGGCAAAATTGATGAATTAAAAAATCAATTAAACTATTTAATTGAATTGTGGAGACCAAATTGGAAAAACCAAATAATTGAAGATGTTTCTAAATTAGAAAAAATAAACATATTTGAAAACAAAGAAATTTCTGACATGTATCAAAGAATTTACTATTCTAATGAAAAAATATTTTATAGGGTTAATTCCAGTAATAGATTTATACAAAAATGGGTTTTTCCAATAATGAAAAAAATATCTAAAAAAGCCGACGAGAAATTTATTAAAAAATATTCTAAAAATGCGCTCGAAATCATTGTTGAAAATGAAAATAATAGCAAGCTTTAAAAACTAAATTTCTTAACAATAACTATATCGAGATTAAAATGGGATTAAAAAATGCTGCAAAAAAAATAAATGATAGAAAAAAATTTAGATGGAAATCTAGAAAATTTAAAGTTCAAATTTTAGATCTTTATGCGAAATCAGATCCTTTGGGGGGTGCTAATCAAGCGAAGGGAATTGTTATTTCTAAATTCCAAAAAGAAGCTAAACAGCCCAATTCTGCTATGAGAAAATGTTGTAAAGTTCAATTGACTAAAAATAATAAACAAGTTTCAGCTTTTATTCCAGGTAATTTAGCTCAAAAGTTCATCGATGAACATGATGAAGTTATGATTGAAAGAATTGGTGGAAAACAGGGAAGAAGTAAAGGAGATATTCCCGGAGTAAGGTATAAAATTCTTAAAGTAAATGATCAACCGTTATCAAGATTGGTAAGTGGAAAGATAGAGAAGGGTAGAAGATGATAAAGCAATTAAATTACAATCCTGCGAAGATTATGCTATACAAATTTCTTCGGAAAGGTAGAAGATAAAATGACTGAAAAATTTAAAATTTTTGATAAATGGGATATTACTGAAATTGAAGTTAAAGATTCTGGATTAAAATCTGCAATTAATTTAGAACCAAAACTTGCTTTAAAAACTCATGGAAGAAATGTTGTTAAATTTGGTCAAGTTAGAGTTAATATTGTTGAAAGACTTATGAATAAATTAGCTTTGGCGGGACATCGAGGAAAGAAGCATAAATTTGAAGTTGGACATGCTACTGGAAAATATTCTAAAAATATGAAAATGGTTATTGACGCTTTAGAAATTGTTGAGAAAAGAAAAGAAGAAAATCCGGTTCAAGTATTAGTTAGGGCAATTGAAAAAGCTGCACCAAGAGATGAAGTTACAGTTGTTGAGTATGGTGGTGCTAGATATCCTCAAGCTGTTGATGTTTCTCCAATTAGAAGAGTTAATTTAGCTTTGAAATGGCTGGTTCATGGTTCTGGGGATAAAGCTTTTGGTAAAAAGAAAAAATTGGCTCAAGCGTTGGCTGAAGAAATTATGATGGCAGCTGATGAAAATGGAGATAGTTTAGCTTTGAGGAAGAAGAAGGAATCAGAGGCTCAAGCTGATAGTGCTCGTTAATAATTTTGTTTCTTTTTGGTTAAAATACAAAGATTTAATTTTTTACGTACAAACGTACGTTGCGAAATAATTTTATATCCTCTTAATAAAAAATAATTCAAAATTAGGGAAAAAGAAAACATAGTTTTGAAAACATATTTATTTATAAAATATTTTTAATACCTTTTTTTATGACAAGGATAAATTCATTTGAAGACGGAATAAATTCATTGGAAGAGGATCTTTATATTAGAGCAATTAATGAATTTAGAATTGAATTTGAAAATAATGTTTTATATTATTTGGTAAATCATTTATAATAAAAGAAAAAAATAAATTCAGAATATTAAAAATCAGAAGTTAAATATTTGAATAAATTGTGTGAAAGATATTATATTAAAAAAATAAAATTAAAAATAAATTCTGAAAAAGAAAATAGAATTGTTGATGAAATATTAATTTTAATAAAAAGAGCAAAAAAGGCAATTGATTATTCTTATTTGGATATTGCAGATTTTTATTATAAACAATCTAATTATTTTACAAAGCTTAAATTAAATAAAAATTTTTCAATTATCTTAAAGGATATTTTAGTGAATTATAATCATAATATTCCAAAAAAGATTTCTAAAGCTCCAAAAGAAGAAATAATTTCAAAAAATAAATCTTTTTCTGGAGAAAATTTTAAGGAATTTAAAAGTAAAATTTATCAAAACTTTTCAAAAGCATTAAAAATTTCTATTGATAAATTCTTTTTGAAAATTTATG
>CAZRBZ010000031.1:0-6791 GCA_964598515.1 Candidatus Woesearchaeota archaeon | reverse complement strand
ATTGAGACTGATTTGAAAGAAATCAATTCTCCAAAAATGTATTTTTTAAAAAAAGATTTTGTAAAAATTGGTAAAAAATATAGCAAATTAAAATATAATGTTAAAATTAGAAATAAAATTCCAAAAAATATTAAAGATTGTTTTTTAGATGAAGTTGCAGCTAATTTATTTAGAGTGAAAGAAATATTTATTTACAATGATTAAAAATCATTTGATAATTATCTTTTAGAATAAAAACATCTTTATGCTTCACATTTGTTCAATGTATAAAATTTTTTTCAGAAATATTTCCATGCACCGATGAATTGGTACGTAAAAATGTTTTTTATAATAAAAACATTTTTAAACTAATTTTTGTAAATCTTATTTATGGTAGAAATAGTTGACTTAATGGAGAAGCAAGATCATATTAGAAATATTGCTATTGCTGCACATATTGATCATGGTAAGACAACGTTTTCAGATAATTTACTTGCTGGTGCTGGTATGCTTTCTGAAGAAACTGCAGGTAAACAAAGAGCTTTGGATTTTCACGAGGATGAAGCAGAAAGAGGAATTACAATTGATTCAGCTTCGGTTTCTATGATTCATCAAGTTGATGGAGAAGATTATTTGATTAATTTGATTGATACTCCTGGACATGTTGATTTTGGTGGAGATGTTACGAGAGCTATGAGAGCTGTTGATGGATGTGTTATTTTATCTTGTGCTGTTGAAGGAGTTATGCCTCAAACTGAAACTGTTGTTAGACAAGCTTTGAAAGAATTGGTTAAACCTGTTTTATTCATTAATAAAGTTGATAGATTGATCAAAGAAGTTAAATTGACTCCTGAAGCTATGCAAGCTAAATTTATTGCGATTATTAATCATGTTAATCAATTAATTGAAAAAATTGCTCCTGAAGGATATAAAGAGAAATGGAAGGTTGGAGTTGGTGAAGGAACTGTTACATTTGGTTCAGCATTCCATAATTGGGCATTAAGTGTTCCATATATGAAAAAACATAATATTACCTTCAAAGATATTATTGATGCTTATGAAAATGATAATCATAAAGAATTGGCCAAAAAAGCACCCTTACATGAAGTTGTTTTGGGAATGACTGTTACGCATCATCCTGATCCAGTTACAGCTCAAAAATATAGGATTCCAAAAATCTGGCATGGAAATACAGATGTAGAACCAGGTAAATCTATTATGGAATGTAATCCAAATGGAAATATTGCTTTTGTTCCAATTAAAATTACCATTGATAAACATGCTGGTGAAGTTGCTGCAGGAAGATTATTTTCAGGAACTTTAAAACAGGGTGATGAGGTTTATATGGCCTCTGCAAAGAAAACGGTTAGAATTCAACAGGTGTCTGTTTATAAGGGAGCTAAAAGAATTTTAGTAGATAAAGCTGTTGCAGGAAACATTATTGGAGTTGTTGGATTAAGGGATGTTGTTGTTGGTGAAACTGTTGCTACAACTGAAATTGAACCTTTTGAAGCAATTACTCATTTATTTGAACCAGTTGTTACAAAATCTATTGAAGCACTTAGAGCCGCAGATTTACCTAAATTAGTTGAAGTATTAAGACAAGTTGGTAAAGAAGATCCATCATTAAAAATTACAATTAATGAACAGACTGGTGAATCTTTGATGTCTGGAATGGGAGAATTACATTTAGAAATTATTGAAAATAGAATTAAAACTGAAAAAGGTTTTAAGTTAAAACTTCTGCTCCAATTATTGTTTATAGAGAATCTGTTGTTAAAGGTTCGGAAGCTGCTGAAGGGCGATCTCCAAATAAACATAATGCATTCTATATTAAAGTTGAACCTTTAGATGAAAATCTCTATTCTAAAATTCAAAGTGGCGAATTGAGAGAAGGAAGAATCAAGAAGAAAGATGAGTCTGTTACTCAATGCTTAACTGGGATGGGTTGGGGAAGTGACGAAATTAGAAATATGAAAGATATTTACAAAGGTAATGTTTTATTGGATGAAACTCGGGGTGAAGTTCACATTGGTGAAGTTATTGAAATGGTTATGGATGCTTTTGAAATGGTTATGGATGAAGGTCCTTTAGCTAGAGATCCATGTATGAAAATGAGAGTAACATTAGTTGATATTAAATTGCATGAAGATGCTATTCACAGAGGTCCTGCTCAAGTTTATCCTGCTGTAAGGGATGGCATTAAAAATGCAATGAAAACAGCAACTCCTTCATTGTTAGAACCATTACAAATTCATGTGATTGAAATGCCAAGTGAGTATATGGGAGCCATAACAAAATTAGTTGGTGGAAAGAGGGGTCAAATGCTTGATATGAAACAAGATGGGAACACTGCAGAAATTACAGCAAAAATTCCTGTAGCTGAAATGATTGGTTGGAGTAATGATTTAAGATCAACTACAGAAGGAAAAGGAACTTCTTCAATTTTGGATCAAACTTTTGAAAAAATTCCCCAAGCTTTGCAAGCTGGAATTATTAAATCTATTAGGGATAGAAAAGGATTGGCTGAGAACCAATAAGTTAATTACATTAATTTTTTAGTGGTAAAATTAGAAATATTTATAAAAAATGAAAATATTTATTTTGTATGTATATTGAAGATAAACTTAAAATGTGGGCATTTGGCTTAACTTTTGTTTCTTCTTTTATTTTTGGAGGAGGATTTTATGTTGCAAAAAGTATCGATTGTGGGGAATGGAATTTAAAAAAACAAAATGCTATTTATTATGAATTTAATAATTTTTCAGAGAATAAAATTCCAAATAAAAAAGATTATTTTAATTGGGCAAGTAAAACCTTGAAGTTTGATGAAATTAGAGATTATGATACTCAAATAGCTGAAATTAGGGCAGAATTAAAAAAATCAAGTCACAAACCTCTTTCTATTCAAGATTTTAAAAACTACCTTGAGAATCATAAAAAAAATTAATTTTATCGAACATATAATGTTATTTTTTTCTCGGAAAGTTTTATAAACCTAATTTTTATTAGTTTATTCATGACAGTTAGGATGTAATTCTGTAATCTGTCTAATTTATAGTAAAAAGCTACAAAGGAGGATAATCAAATGGCAAAAGAAAAACCAAATATGAATGTTGTGTTCGTTGGACACGTTGATGCAGGAAAATCTACTTGTGTAGGTAGAATGATGTTCGATGGTGGTGCAGTTTCTGAACAAGAAATGAAAAAACTTAGAGAAGAAGCCGAAAAACATGGTAAAGCTGGTTTCGAATTCGCTTATGTTATGGATAACATAAAAGAAGAAAGAGAAAGAGGAGTTACTATTGATTTATCTTATAAAAAGTTAGATACTGAAAAGTTTGCAATTACTATTATTGATGCTCCAGGTCACAGGGACTTTGTTAAGAATATGATTACTGGTGCTTCACAAGCTGATGCTGCTTTCTTAGTTATATCTGCTCCAGGAGGTGTACAACCTCAAACTACTGAACACTTATGGTTATTGAGAACTATGGGTGTTAAAAATTTATCAGTGGCTGTCAATAAGATGGATGCTGTTGAATATTCTGAGGAAAAATATAATCAAGTTAAAGCTGATGTTTCTAAATTATTACAACAAGTTGGAATTAATCCAGAAACTACTGCTTTTATTGCATGTTCAGGATTGATGGGAGACAATATAGTTAATAAATCTGATAAAATGTCTTGGTATAAAGGACCGACTATTAGAGAACAAATCGATCTTTTCCCGGCTCCAGAATTACCAACAAACTTACCTATGAGAATGCCAATCCAGGACGTATATGAAATTACTGGTATTGGAACTGTTCCTGTAGGAAAGATTGAAACGGGCATTATGAAAGTTGGTCAAAAAGTTAAAATTTTACCAGGTAGAACTGGTGAAGGAGTTGATGGTGAAGTTAAAACTATTGAAGCTCATCATGAAACTCATCCTGAAGCTCCAGCTGGAATGAATGTTGGTGTTAATATTAGGGGAGTTGGTAAGAAAGATTTGGCAAGAGGAGATGTTATTTGCGAAGCAAATCATCCCATACCAATTGTTGAAGAATTTATTGGTCAAATTGCGGTAATCAATCACCAAACTGTGTTAGCTAAAGGATATACTCCTGTTTTCCACATTCACACTGCTCAAGTTCCATGTCAATTTGTTGAGTTAATCGCTCAAATTGATCCGAGAACTGGGGAAGTTATTAAAGAAAATCCGGACTTCTTAAAGAATGGAGATGTTGCTAAAGTAAGACTTAAACCGCAAGGTAATCTAGCTTTAGAAACTCAAAAAAATAATCCTTTCATGAGTAGATTCGCAGTTAGAGATGCAGGTGCAACTGTAGCAGCGGGTATGTGTTTAGAAATCACAAAAACAAAGTAATTTTACTTTAATTTTTATTTTTATTTTTTTATAATTTTTTCCTCGAAAGAGGAATAATTTTTTTGAAAGGTGACTGGGGTCTTTTATTTGACAAAACAATCTTTCTCTTTGCGGAATGAATAATTATCTGGAAACAAATTCTGTGTTGATTATTGGATTTTACTTTTTATTTTTTTTTATTTCCACATACTTCACGAAATTTATTTTATCCATTTGGAAAAGAAATATTTAAAAAAGATTATTCTTTTGATTTGACATGGAAGATAATCCTTTAGCAGGAAAATGGGTAGTTTTATTAGATGAACATATAATAGTTTCCGGAGATGATATAAAATCATTATTTGAAAAAGCAAAAAAACTACATCCAAATAAAAAATTAACTCTAGCAAAAGTTCCAACTAAAGAATCCATGATTTATTAAAATGGTTCTAAATTTTAGATATCATGCAATTGATGGTGCTACTAATGGTTTGAGAAAACCAACAATTCCAGTAGAATTTAAAATGAATTCTGGAGGATATGTTGAAGTAATGTGTTTAATTGATTCTGGTTCTGATGTGATAGTTTTGCCAAAAGGTCTTGCAGATTTAATAAATTTAAAAATTCACGAAAAATCAACTTCTAATGGGATTGGAGGAGAAGTACCAGTAGACAAAGGTTATGCATCATTTAGAATAAAAAAGGAACGTGGTTACCACACATTTAATGCAAAGGTTGAAGTTTTACATACCGATGATATTCCTGTAATTTTAGGGAGACAAGGATTTTTTGATAGATTTAAAATTACAATTGATGAAAAAAATAAAAAAGTAACATTAAAAGAACATTCTCCCAAAATTTCTAAAAAAATAAACAAAAAATAATTTTACCACAAAAATCCTTAAATAGTCAAATTATTTTTATTTAACATGTTAACTAAAGATATGCATAAAAAAGATGTTGAAGAAGTTTTGAAAGATAGGGGTGATTTTATTCAGATTGATTATTTAACTAATTATTTGAAAATTATGCCGCCTTTGGAAATGAGGAAATTTGCTTCTTTGAAACTTGCTGAAATTTATTTTAGA
Organism: Candidatus Woesearchaeota archaeon; assembly: GCA_964598515.1. Classification (GTDB taxonomy): domain Archaea; phylum Nanobdellota; class Nanobdellia; order Pacearchaeales; family GW2011-AR1; genus GW2011-AR1. Next base: position 1,373 of record CAZRBZ010000031.1, on the reverse strand, counting down.
AAAGAAATGTATGTTGATGCTGCAAAGATGTTTAAAAATATTGGAATGAATTGTCTAACTTTTAAAGATAAACAAAAATATTATTCTAAAGAGGCTAAAACTTATGTTTTGGCAGGGAAGTTTGAGGAATCTGATAAAGCTTTGAAGAGAGCTTTGGCCGAGGGTAATTCCAGGGAAAAAAAAGAAATTTATGAGAGTATTGTTGTATTTTATGAGGAGATTGGTAAAAAACTTATGAATAAATTGAAGAGAGAGAAAGCTTCTAAACTTTATGAAAAGTTGTTTAGGATGAAATTAAATGATGAAGAAAAAGAAGAGATTAAGGAAAGATTGTTGGATTTATATGATAAACTTGGTAAAAGGAAAGAATATGATTTTTTGAAGGGTCAATGAGCTCACTTAATTAAACTAATTTTGTTAAGTTTACTTTTCGCTCGTTTTGAAAGCAAATAATTATTTGAGATATAAATTCTGAGTGGGTTATTGGATTTGCTAAAAATCTTAATAGATTATTGGAGGATAATTATTTCTTCTAAATTCTAGAACCACATTCTAAGAATTTATTTTATCTATTTTGGATTTATCTGGCAGTCATTTACCCAAACTTTCTAGAAAACTTTAAAAACAAGTATAATTATTATTTATTATTAGAAAGTATTACAGAGATTATTATAACTTAATTTACAATATCACGTTCACACTCAAGGTTCAAAGAAACTAGCGGAGAATTCTATAATATTTTTCTAAACTGAGTTTTTAAAACTTAGATAAATTAAATATGGAGAAAAAAGAAATATGGCAAAAGTAAATCAAAGATTTTCGTTTACCATTTTAAGAAATTAAAATGGCAAAAGTAAGTCCAGTGTCGATTAAATATATGATACATGCAAGCTTAAGTGCAGAGGGTAGTTTAGAAAAACCTGATGTAATTGGAGCTTTATTCGGACAAACTGAAGGATTGCTTGGAGCGGATTTAGAGATGAGGGAACTTCAAAAAGAAGGTAAAATTGGTAGAATCGAAGTTGAAATTGGAAAACAAGAAAAAAGAACTATTGGTACTATTAGAATTCCCACTGCACTAGATCAATCTGAAACAACATTAATTGCTGCTGCTCTTGAAACTATTGAAAGAGTTGGTCCTTGTGATGCTCAAATTGAGATTGAAAGAATTGAAGATGTTAGAGGAAGTAAGAGAGATTACATCATTGAAAGAGCTAAAAAATTAATGATGGGTATTGAAGGTGCTACTGATTCTAGAGAAATTTCAAACCAAATTAAGGATTCTACAAAAATTGCAAGTGTTAAAGAATATGGTAAAAATAAACTTGCATATGGTGGAGATTTGGAAAGCAAAGAATTGATTGTTGTTGAAG
>CAZRBZ010000030.1:0-12312 GCA_964598515.1 Candidatus Woesearchaeota archaeon | reverse complement strand
CATTACATTCTACTCGTGCCCTATGGGTCGCTTAATCGCATATGTTAAATGCAATCGTAGGGTAAATTTTCAAATAGGGGTGCTGCCTTAGTGCTTCGTACAAATAGTTTTTGTCTTCGACAAAAAAGAAAAACTTCTTTTATCCAACCAACAAAAACCCAATGAAATTTAAATTTCGTTTAACAAAGGACAAAAGGTTTCATTTCATTACGCCCAAATTTTTCTATTTAATTGGACACTTTGCGATAAATTGTTAAACTATTGCTCTTTATTCTTTCTATGAATAGTCCAATATTAGATTCAATAAAAAAACATTTTCCTAAATTTATCAAAAAAATGAAATTGTAGATTATTGGAGGATTTTTATTTTTTGGATTAAGTGGTTTGAGCGGAGCAGAAGGAGATTTCGTAATCTTTTTATACATGTTTTTGCTATCATTTGTAGGTTTTAGCATTGCATTAATTTTAGTTTATTATTTTAAATATGCCGAGAAGAAAAATGCCTAAGTGGAAAATACATTTTGCTTTATCAAGTAAAAGAATCGATGGGAATTCTCATGAAAAGCTTCATAAATGGATATATAAAGATGATGAAAATGATAAAGATGTTAATCATAGAAATAATGGAATACATATTTACACTGAAGAAAATAGAAAATTTATCCATTTAAATTTTGGAGGAAATGAGGCGGTTTCCGAATGGCTTTTTCATATAGCTTAAGATAATTTAGACACTTCTGTAGCAAACAATTGGATAAAAAAAGTTTCAGATAATAATTTTCATAAATTCGGATTCCAAGATGATGGATTTGTCCACTATGAGGAATATGAACTCAATGAAGATGATTTTGAAAATAAATTTCCAGATGATTTTGAATGATTTCAATACTTAAATCTTCTTTCATAATCTTTATGGCTTATCCATTCAAGAATAATTGACAAAATCTTAATTTCCCCATTTGCCACAGAATAAATCAATCTCCATCCTTTCGGTAAATTATATTTTCAAAGATTATCAATTCCATATTTTTCTGAACTTTTTCATCTGCAAATTTTATTTCTGATTTCATTTTCTCCAACTCAGATTAGGTTTATTTAGATATTTTTGAACTAGTTCTGGATTCCAAATCCAAACGACCCAACCCTCTTTATCTCGAGCTATTTTTCCAGATTCTAAAAGGTAGTCGAAAATTACGCAAAAAGTTTGATAAATCATTTTTTTAGGTAGAGATTCCCAAAGAGCCTTTTTCTTGTATTCTCCAGAGTTCTCTCTAATAAAATCCTCCATCCTTAGAATTGTATCTAATTGAGGGTAATGCAAAATATTTCTTTCTAACATTGCTTGTGGCATGGTTATACATACTTGTATAACTATATAAAACTTTCGTTTTTGAAAATAGCAAAGTACCCAATCTTCTTTTTTAGAAAAAAAGAAGCAAAAAAGGCAGCACCACTCCAATACATAATACAAAAATTTACCCCACGACTTTGATTTTTTGCCTTCGGCATCGTTGCACTAAAAATCAACCTCTATCGAGGGAATATAACAACTATTAAAGAGTTCCAAAGTCTTGCAGACTTCTCCACCCAAATTAATTTTACGAAGTTACTTACTTCGTTCGCTCCGCCCATAAAATTAACTTTGTTAAATTCCGATGTTAAATCGCCTTCAAAACAAACCCCTTATAACTCTCAAACACTTCTAAGTTAATGGAAGACATTAATAAAATTGCTGATGAAGCAAGAAATTCTCTAAGTAAATATTGTATCGAAGAATGTAAGGCATATTGTTGTAGAAAAGGATACATCATTATAACTCCTGACGAAGTAGATTTGTTGATTGGAAATAAAAAAGAAAAATTAATTTCTAAATGGACATTAAAAGAATTGATTGATGGAAAATTCTCATTCAATTTTTCAAATTCATTTGGAGGTTGCACACAACTCAAAGACGGAAAATGTTTAATTCATAAAAACGAAAAAAGACCAAAAGTTTGTAAAGAATTCCCAATTTTCATAACAGGAAAAACAATTAGATTATCACCAAGATGTTACGGAATAAAAGCAGGACTACTATATCCCTTCATCAAAAAATTCAAAGAATTAGGTTATGAAATAGGAGGAATAAATTGAAGTATAATATTAAAGAAATTACTGAATTAAAATTCAGAATAAATAAAGTTAAATTAATGCCCAATGGCAGAACATAAATTGAGTTTAGATATTTTCCAAAAACCCCAACCTTTCATACACACAGTTGCGACTAATAATTATTTTATCAATTAGATCACGAAGCCTTATTGTAAATAAGGTTACCTGCTTTAGCAGGTTCTTGTGCCCTCTGGGTATCCTTTAGGAAACGAAGTGAATTAATTTTATTATTTTTTTTAATACCCCCCTTATTTTTCCACTTACCAATTTAATCTCAATAAATATTTGTTAGTCTAATAATCAACTTAATATCTTTCTAATAATTTTTATCATTATTTTTTTAAAATCTAAACTTTTTTCATATTCCTGCCAGTAGCGATAATAGAATTGCTTCCTATCTTAATCAAAAATCAATAAACTATAAAAACTCCTCCCTCTTTTTCCCTCTATGAAAAAGAAAAGCAATAAAAAACTATTCATGATTTCAATTTCAATAATCTTCATAATTTTATTGGCAATAATCTTTTTTCCAACACCTTCACAAGATAAAGTTAAAATAGAAACATCAAAAGGCAATATAATTATTGAATTAAATTCAGAAGCAGCACCAATCACAGTTAAAAATTTTAAATCATATATTGGAGAAAACTTTTACGATAACACAGTTTTTCATAGAGTAATAAATGGATTTATGATTCAAGGCGGAGGTTTCATAGAAACAGGACAACAAAAACAAACACATAATGCAATAATTTTAGAATCAAATAATGGTTTATCAAATGAAAAATACACAATAGCAATGGCAAGAACAAATATACCAAATTCAGCAACATCACAATTCTTCATTAATACAAAAGACAATACCTTCTTAGATTACACTTCAACAAATCCCGGTTATGCAGTATTCGGAAAAGTAATTCAAGGATTTGAAATTGTAGATGAAATAGAAAAAGCACAAACAACAACAAAAAACGGAATGACAGATTGGCCAGTTGAAGATATTATAATTCAAAAGGTTGAATTAATTTAATATTTTTAGAATATTTATCAAAAATTTTATTTATATTTATTGCATAATTTTTTAATTTATTTTCATTTATTCCTTTTTTATCAAAACTATTAATGCCAATAAAAGAATAATAATTATTAATTAAATGGGCTTGAATTTCATCTACAATTCTTTCATCAGAATAAATTTGACTAGCTTTAAGAATTGATTCAATTTTTTTAAAATCTCTTTTTGGCATATTAAAAATAAATTTATTAATTTCTTCTTTGTAATTCTTATCAAGATAATAAAGTCCATGAGCAATTTCATGATTAATTCTGCATTTTTCAGTTCTATCAATAGCAAGAACATAAAATTTATTTTTTTTAATTTTAGAAACTTCATTTAATAATTTTTTTTCTTTTTCAGACAAAGGATCAAATTTACCTTCTAAAAATTTATTAAAAACATAATCTGGAACATTAAATCCTCCTCCCAAACTATAAAAATCCATATCTAAATCAATTCCCTCTTCCGTATTATTTTTAAACCACCTATCAAATTGTTTTTTTGTAAATATCTTATCTTGAAAATTTGGATTTTCATAATATCCATGAAATCTTACAAAAGTTTCACACATATTTTTTCTTTTATTAAAACCAACACAAAATAAATTATCATGAATCTCTTCAAGTTTCATATAATAAAAAATAAAATACTCTTTAAATTAATAATTATATTAAATTATATATATTTTATTTATATATATTTTTCATCAAAATTATTAAGCAATAACTCCAATTAAACAAACTCCGTTAAATTTACTTTTCGTTCATTTCTTACTGAATAAATAATTACCCGTCAAAAGCAACTTTAAATTTGATTATTGGATTTACCTAATTGAGATTAATTATTTTTCTAAATTCCCAAATTACTTTGTGAAATTTATTTTATTTATTCTGAATAGTGAAATTATTTTTATTTTAATGATTTTTTCGAAAAAAGACATATCATAAACCAGTAGATGATATCAATTTCCCAATAACAACTTTTAAAAATAAATTTCTCTCTCCTAAATCATGACAAGAGTAAAATTAACAACAAATCACGGAGATATAATTATCAACTTATACAAAGATATGCCAATAACAACAGGTAATTTCATTAATTTAATTAAACAAGGAATTTATGATAATACAATTTCACACAGAATAATTCCAGATTTTATGATTCAAGCAGGAGATCCAACAGGAACGGGCTTTGGAGATCCAAAAATTCCAAACATCAAAGATGAATTCACACATGCTTCTGGAAATAACAATAGCAGAGGAACAATTTCCATGGCAAACGCAGGACCAAACACAGGTTCATCACAATTCTTTCTAAATTTAGTTGATAACAATTTCTTAGATGGACAACATCCTGTATTTGGAAAAATAATCCAAGGAATGGATGTATGTGACAAAATAGCACAAGTGTCAACTAACCAAAATGATAAACCTCTGGAAGAAGTAAAAATAATAAAAGCAGAGGTATTAGAAGAATGAAAGAAATAATTACAGAATTCAATATATATCAAGTATACTTTCCTGAAAATGAAAAAATAACTTATGTTCTAGAAAAACTTTCATCGGAAGGAAGAGAATTTAATTGGAAAGACAAAGGTTTTTCTTCATTAGAGAAAATAACTGAAAAAATGCAAGAAATAAATCTAAAATTAGCTAAACCAATAAATTATTTAAATGAATCAAAAAAAGGAGATCATAAGTTGAAAACAGTTATGGAAAATAATGTTTTTTATCAAGAACAACAAATTCCATTGGAAGAACAAAAAATTTTGACAGATTTATTATATAATAAATTAAAATGAACAATCCAAATACAAGAATTCTTTATGGAAAATTAAAAGAAAGTGATTTGGAAAAATTTGTTGAAATTTATAAACAAACAGGATTAAATGCAACAGCATCTTTGCCTTCAATAGACTCAATAAATGAAGATAATTTAAAATTAAATGAATTTGAAATAACTCCCAATCCTTTTGGAGAAACAGATAATAAACTCCTCATTGGAATAAAATACCATAAGAATGGAAATTTATATGTCCATACACATATTCATCTAGGAGAAAACAACATAGAGAATCCCCAAGAATTAAAACAAAAATATAATACTTTAATTAGAGAATATTTCTTAAGAGAATAAAAAAATAAAAAAATATCCAAAGAGTATTCCTTCGGAGCAAAAATCAAAATTATTTCAGCTTGAAACTAGCACTAACAGTTGCAGTCACGTCTTCTTCACCTACTTGGATATTTGAGATAGTTTCTTCCATAAATAGAACATCTTTCATTCCTCCTTCAACTCTAGAAGAATAAACATTCCAAGGATAGTATCCAAAATCATTAACTTGAACAGAAACTAATTTACCAACTTTCTTTCCAAATCCTTCAGCAACAGCCTCGGCTTTAATAGTAGCATCTTCTGCAGCAAGTTTCATCGCTTCAGCTTTATATTTATTCTGAGACTCTTGAGTCAATTCAAAATTAATATAACTAATTCCAGCTCCAGCATCAACCCCAGAATCAACAACAGGACCAATTAAATCCTGATCATTAATTGGTAATTCAACCTTCACAGAATGTGTAGCTTTATATCCTTCCTGAGTTCTTTCACCGTCATCCCAATTATAATTAGGATAAACATTAAAATTCTCAGTAATTATTTCTGACCTTTCAAACCCTTGAAGAATCAAAGCATCAATCAAATTATTCAAAATTTCAGAATTAGCATCTTTAGCTTCAGAAGTTGTCTCTCCATCAGTTTCAATATTAAAATAAACCGTAATTAAATCGGGCATAGCCTTAACACTCGCAATACCCTGAACATTAACAGTATCAGTTCCAGCTATAACTCTATTAAATGAAGTTAAAGCAAGTAAAGCTATAATCAAAATAACAGCCGAAATAATCGAAGTCACAACAATAGTATTATTTATCTTTTTCATTTTAATCCTCCTTTTTATTTTATAATTTCCGCCAATTTATAATTGAATATGCAAATAGTATCAACAAAGCTCCAGCCAAAAACCAAATCCAAACCAGATTAGGGGACGAACTCAAAACATCCCTAGCATGATTAACAACTGCATCTTCCATTACAGCCATATTTGCTCCACCAAACTCTGTTGTTTTTTCCATCATTATTTCTTCACCTTTTTCTACCATTCCAATATCCCAACTTCTTCTTCCAATTCTAATTTTATCATAAACCCAAACAGCAAAAGTTCCAACAGTAGTCAACATAAAACCCGGAATCAAAGTTTTCATCTTCTCACCAAAAGATCTCTTAGGAGAAATAACAATTGATTTATTACTCAACTCATACATCACAATCTTTTTTCCTTTCTTACTCCAGAAAAAATTCTTCCTTTTTTGAACAAGACCACTAGCCAACAACTTTTTTATATTATAATCCATTGTGTTCATCGGAAACTTCAACGCAACAGACAAATCTTTTTGCGAAGCCTCAGGATTCTCAGCTAAATAATTGATAATTTTCTTACAAGTCTTACTTCCCAAAACATCCGCAAGACTTTTCGTCCTAGAATCCTCCATTGACATCATAATAAACTTATCATTACTCATATGTTCTTAATTAATTGTGCATTTTTGCACATTGTTTTTTAATTAATGGACACCCGAAGGGCGACCATTTCCATATCGGAAGGGAGTGTGAAAATCCTGAAAAGGATTTGACACAATAACTCATAGAAAATATATTTTATAAATAATGCGAAGACTTCGAATTTGGTTGAAGTTATTAAATAAACAATTCAATCTAAGAAAATTTTTAAATTTAAAAAATTTAAAACTTCTTGAGATTTTTCTTTTTGAAGTGTGCCATATTTTTTTCTTATTAATTGTTTTTTTATATTTATTACTTGTGGAGGTATTAAAACACTATCTTTTGCCAATATTCCCGCTTCTAAATTTTCATTTTTTATTAATATTCCTCGAAATTCTTGCTTTAAATTTCCTGTTATTGCACAACAAATAAAATTATTGTTAGAACCATTATAGTCTTGATTTGATAAAATCAATACAGGACGATATTTTTGACCAGATAAATCAGAATAAACAAAAGGAACAGAAACTATGTCTCTTTGGTTAAAATTTATTCCAGACATCATCTACCTCATTATTCCAAAGTTCATGTAATGGGCTTTCTGAAGAGACTACACTTTGAACAGAAGGGTTTTTTGATTTCAATTTATTTAATTCTTCTTTTAAGAAATCTATTTGTGTTAAACAATTTTTTAAAATTTTACCTGCTTGATTTTCCGAATTAAATTTAATTTGAGTCTTGATTACTTGTTGTTCCATTACAAAGTTTAAATCTTTTTCAAATTCTTCTGTAAATGTTAATCCAGCTATTTGATTATTCATCTTTTTCTAACCTTTTTACAATTTTATTTAATAATTCTGTATTCCCACTATCTATATGTAAAATATTATTTTCTATTTATTTATCATTTTGATGACTAAAAATTATGGGGTCAAGATTAATACTAGTTTCATCTATTTTTTCCTTTGCCATAAATACAACTGATATTGGAAATATGTCTCCATTAGATTCAACTTTTTTCAAAAAATCTTCTTTAAAAAACATTTTTAAATTTTTAGATTCAAGAACATATTTTTCAGCTTTTGCCATAAATTTTATCACCCTACACAAGTTATAAAGTTTTGTATTATTTAGGCTTTATCTTCTAATAATATCAATCCTCCAACCTCCAATGCTTCTGCCAGTAGCGATAACAGAACTACTCTTTGCCTTTTATCTTAAACTTTAATGCCTCCTTCCCAATAACCCTCCAAGTAACAACACCAAATTAATAAATCCCCTCCACTTTTTTGCTTCCTATGAAACAAGAAATTTTACAATTTATTCGGCAAAATAATCTTTCACCATTTAATCAATCAAAAACACAACTAAAACCACTGGAATCAATTTACAAAACAACAGATGCAAAAAAAGTTCATAACAGAACATTACAAAAAATATCACAAAATTTCATCTTCACAGAAACATCAAATATTTTTAATTTCTTTCAATTTACAAATGATATAACTGAAATAAAAAAAAGACAACTATTTTTCTCAAATTTACAAAATATCAAACTAGAAAATTCCTTTCTAAATAATTTAGAAAAACCTAGAAATTGGTGGAAACCCAGATATGATGTAATCGTTGTAACAGAAGATGCAGAAACATTCACAAAATTAAAACAAATGAATTGTCCAGTTCAAATAATAATCTCAGAACAAGATGCAGTTCTTCTAGAAGACAAAGATGTTGTTCAAATAATTAATTGTCCAGAATTTCAAATTGCATTAGAATCACTACCCCAAGCAGTATTTTACAAAAACCTTGAAGAAATTTATTTAGAAAGATATTTAGAACAATTTTCAGGACATATAAAAAATCTAGAAATAATAAAACAAAATTCCACAATAAAATCCTTAAAAGAACTAACAGGAGAATTCATTCCTCTAATTCCATTAACAAAAGACGGAGAATCAAACTCAATAGATCCAGATGAAATAGAATCAAAAATTATTCTAGCAAATCACAAAATAGAAGAAAAAATAAAACAATTAACTCTTTCGGGAACTTCACTAATTCAAATCCTTTCAAAAGGCGATTTACCTGATGAATTAAAAAAAGCAATAGATGAAACAATTGATGAATTAAATATTCCCAGACAAATTCTAGAAATAGGAATTCCCTTAAAACTAGATGAAGAAGAATTAAATAAATTAATTCAACATCAAAATGCAAACGAATTTTCAGAATTAGCAGAAAGAATAAAAGATAATTCAGATAAATTAAAACAAATTCCAGAAAAACTAAAAGAGCTCTCAGATTTAATTTTGTATTTTGATTTTTTATCAGGAATTTCAAAATTTATAAATCAAGAAATGAATTTCCCAGAAATAAATCATGAATTATCAATCCAAAAATCAAACAATATTTTCCTAGAAAATCCACAACCAATTTCATTCAATCTTTCAGAAAATATTCAAGCATCAATTCTAACAGGTGCAAATTCAGGGGGAAAAACAACATTAGTAGAACATATTTTGCAACTAATAACTCTAACACAATTAGGTTTACCCCAATCAGGAAAAAATAAATTTCCATTATTCGAAGAAATATATTACTTCGCTAAAAATAAAGGTTCAAACTTAAAAGGAGCATTTGAAACACTTCTAACACAAATGTCAAGAATAAAACCCGGAAATAAAACACTAATCCTTGCAGATGAAATAGAAGCAGTAACAGAACCAGGAGTTGCAGGAAATATAATTGCCGCAACAACAGACTACTACATAAAACAAAACTGCTATCTTGTAATCGCAACCCATCTGGGCCACGAAATACAAAAAATTCTCCCACAGAAAACAAGAATAGATGGAATAGAAGCAAAAGGTCTAACAGAAAACTTCGAACTAATAGTAAATCACAACCCAGTTCTAGGAAAACTAGCCCATTCAACACCAGAACTAATAGTAGAAAAAATGGCCAACAAAGAAAACAAAGAATACTTCAATTTTTTAAATGATTTTTTGAAGAAGAAGAAATAAATTCTTTTTTAATTTTTTAAAACAAATTACTGAACTAAATTCAAATTTAATATTTTAAATTATCATCTGTGGCACAGACATAATTATATTTTAGATAAATAAATATCTAGCCAACTTTCAAAATTTAACTCTTTTCATGTCCTCGCTGACCTGTTTAGTCAGCAGTATGCTAGGAGTATAACGAGATAGGTTAGTAATAATTCAATAATTAATCCTTATTCTTCAATTTCTCATATTTTTTTTATCTCATCCCTTTCATTTTTTAATTCTTCCATTACCCTATCAAGTTCCAAAAAATCCCTTTCATTGTTTTCTTTAATTGTCTCCTTTGAATAAATGTTGCCTATTTGATAAATTAAAGCTAAAAGAATTGTCAATATTGTTAAAATTAAAATTTGTAGACTTGGAAAAATATTACTTATTATCAATACCAAAATAGTTGTCATAGAAGCAAATATTATCCCCATGATATCAATTCTAGGCTCTCTTTTCATATTTAATTTCTATTTCTAAGTCTGCTTAATGGGATCTTCTTTTTTAGATTTCACCAGCTTTTTTTTGGTTCCTTAACTTTTGTTTTTGGGCTTTTCTTTTTCATTTTAATTACACCACTCCACCTACTCTTTTTAACACTTTATCCCTTAAATTCTTTTTACTATTCCAAAAACCTACAAAAACTTTAAATAACCAAACTAATTATATCCAACATGGAAAAAGAAATTGGAAAAATCACAAAGAGAGATGATACGGATATCGTTCTTCGAATCGATGATTTTGCTGATAAACGGGGATTCACAATTAGAGAATTTGTGACTTCAGAGAGATACACAGGATTCACAAAATCAGGTGTAAGAATTCTAGCCAAAGATTGGTTAAAATTCAAAGAAATGATAAACTCTGTTGATGATGCCGATATGATGGATCCGAATGCTGGTTCAGAAGCAGCAATGCAAGAAGAAGCTATGGCAGCAGCACAAGCTGAAGCACAAGCAACTCCTGAAGAACCAAAAGCAGAAGAACCCTCAAAGGAAGAATTACCTGATTATTAAAATTAATTCCTTGTCTCGAAAGATTTTATACTAAAAATGAAGTGAATCAGTATTCTCGTGCCTATTGAGTATATCCCTTGGGTATCAGATTATTTAAATTATCAAAAATTTATTCTTATTTTTTAATTTCAAAAAACCTTTATATACCTATAAAAGAACATAATTTTATGAGAAAAGATATATTGATTATTGATTGGTCTTTATTACTAATAATTGTTTTAATGATAATCACAAAATTTATCAATTTACCTTTTACAAAGATTATTCAACCAATTTTTTTCATTTTAATTTTAATTCATATAATTCAACATTGGAAAATTATTCTTTATTCTCTCAAACCAAAAAAGAAACAATAACTTTTTACTTTCCAACAAGTTAATCCTCTTTTAGTCAAAGGTTAACTAATTAAATCTCCAAAAACCTAAACCTATTCCATGTTCTTACCAAAGCAATAATTAATATATCAATTACATCCACAAAGCAAATTCTCACCTCAAAGAAATCTTGAGGCCTTTAGGTCATGCCATTGGTATGCCAAAACCAAAGCGAGACGGTAAACAAAGCCAATCAATTTCTCCACCTTAAAGATTACCTCCTAAAATTTAATCCTTAACTTCCATTCTCTATAACATCTATTTTATCATAAACTAAACTCAATTTTTGTTTATGCCACAGAAGATAATAGAATTCTCTTAAAATATGGTTATGAATACCTATTCGAAACATTTATAAAGTGTTATGAATACCTATTCACAAGTTAAAGTTACTTTGACTAATAAAATAAACAGGAGAAAAAATAAGATGGCAAATAGAGACGGAACAGGTCCAGAAGGCAAAGGTCCAAAAACAGGAAGACAAATGGGAAACTGTGGTGGAGCAAAACCTGAAGAAGATTCTTCAAATGAAAGAGGCTTTGGAAGAAGACCTAGAGGAAGAGGAATGGGAAGAAATCAATCTGGACAAGGAAGAAGATTTCAAGACAATGAATAAAATTGTCAATAAATGAAAGTAAGGGAATAAATTATTATTTATTCTTTTTCCCTTACTAAAAAGATTAATAAATTTAAAAAACCAATAATTAGAGTAAAAAAATGAAAATATTGATAGCATTAAACGAAAACAAAGGGATAAATTCAAAATTAAGTGAACATTTTGGACATTGCCCCTATTTTGCAATCTATGAAAAAAAAACTAAAAAGATTGAAATTATAACTAATAAAATAGATCATTCAAAACAAAACTTAACTCCAGTAGATCAAATAATGCAATTTAAACCAAATCTTGTTTTTTCTCAAGGAATGGGTCAAAGAGCAATTAAATTATTTAATGAAAAAAAAATAAAAATAAAAACTGGAAATTATTCTAATTTAAAAGAAGTTATTAAAAATATTGATCATCTCCAAGATTTAAAAGAAGGGTGTTTACACTAATGAAACAATCAGCTATTAAAGCAGCAAAATCTATTTGGAATTCT
>CAZRBZ010000029.1:8392-12808 GCA_964598515.1 Candidatus Woesearchaeota archaeon | reverse complement strand
TATCTATAGATTAAATTCTAATCTATAATGAATTAGATAAATTTAGGTTTATAAAAGTTTGTTTTTAATTACGCAGTAAATTCATACTATTTCTTACATGACTCACAATTATTTAAGCAGTAAATTCATATTCTTTAACAGTCTCAACGCCATCAATTTTACTAATTCTAATAATCTTTCCCTGTTTCTTAGCCAACTCTCGAATTTTAGCAAAATCTTTTTCTTCAGTTTCAGGTATAATTATTTTTTCTACAAAAATTGTATGATTTATTTCAGCAAGTTTGAAATCCTCTTTTTCAAAAACAAAACTAGAACCAATTGCTTTATCAGTTGTAAATAATTTACAAGCATCAGTTTTAGGCAAGTCTCCATTTTTTCCAGGAACACCCATCTTAGGAGCTTTAGGTTTAATTTTTAATTTGTCTCCTTTTACATCAAAAGTCAAAGCACAAATAGCTTTTGGAAATTCATCCAATAATTTAATTATTTTATCTCCATTCATTTCAGTATCAAGAAGATATCTTTTAACACCTTGAAATTGTTTTTTATCAGTATAATCTAATTTCCCTTCCAAATCAGAAGTAGCAATAACTGCTCCAATAACTTTTGTAGATTCAGAACCTAACTTCTCAGCCATAATCCTAACCATTTCATTAATAAATTCACCAGTTCCATTGATTGTATATTTATCTTTAGCTTTTTTAACTTTTAATACTGCTCTATTTTTGAAAGTTCCCTTAGAGAATTTTTGAAATTGTAAATGAACCAAATCATCCTCTTTTTTATCCACAATTTTTTTTATAAAATTCATAAATTATAATATCAAATTCATATTATAAATCTTTTTATGTTTTTTATGCAATTATTAATCACTCTGCCTAAAATAAATTACCAATACAAATTTATTTTGGTCTCATTTTTACTGAATTTTCAATTAATTTGGAAACAACTTCTTAAAAATAATTATTATATTTACAAAAATCTTACATTAATTACTTATTCTAAATTTCCGAGACTCTACATAAATAAGATTATTTACTTTGGAAAATTTTTGTATCCTTTTAGTATCTCTTTTGGAAATCACTTCGTGAAATTTATTTTTTTAATTCATTGTTTTTTATTAAAAACCTTTATTAATACATTCTTATTATGTATATTAGGTGAAAACATGGATAAAGAATATTGGAGACGTATAATTTCAACAGTAATTCTTTTAATTTTAGTCATATTATCATTTTTTCTATTAAAGCCAATTTTATCCTCAATAATCATTGGAATAATTTTAGCATTTTTATTTAGGCCCCTTTATCAAAAAATTAATAAAAAAATAAATTCCAAAAATTTAGCAGCAACACTTGTTTCAATCATATTAGTTTTATTAATCTTAATCCCTTTATGGTTTTTAACTCCCATAGTAATAAATCAATCAATTCAAATATTTATATCTTCTCAAAATATAGATTTTGTAACTCCTCTTAAAAATTTCTTTCCCTCAATTTTTTCTTCAGAAATTTTTTCAAATCAGATTGGATTAACCATCCAAGAATTTGTAACAAAAACAACAAGTTCAATTATGACTGGATTAGCAGATTTAGTTTCAAATTTTCCAACTCTCTTCTTGAAAACATTAGTAATATTATTTACTTTCTTTTTTATATTAAGGGATAACGATAAATTTATAGAATACATTCAAAGTGTTTTACCTTTTTCAAAAGATATTGAAAAGAGATTATTCAAATCTTCAAGAGATATAACTTCTTCAATTCTTTATGGTCAAGTTATTATTGGAGTTTTACAGGGTATTTTTGTAGGTCTTGGTTTTTTTATTTTTGGAGTTAATAATGCTTTATTTTTAACTTTGGCTGCTTGTCTTGCAGGAATATTTCCAATTATCGGAACGACAATAATTTGGGTGCCTGTTGTAATCTTTTTATTTGTGGGAGGTTCACCAATTTCTGCATTAGGAATTATTTTCTTTGGATTAATATCTATTTTTTTAGAAAATGTGGTTAAACCAAATTTTGTATCAAAAAGAACAAATGTGCATTCTTCAATAATTCTTTTAGGGATGGTAGGAGGATTATTTATGTTTGGTTTTTTGGGATTTATCCTTGGTCCTTTGATTTTAGCATATCTTTTAATTATCTTGGAAATATATAGAGATAAAAAAGCACCAAACATTTTAATTCATTCTCCAAAAAAGCATAAATATAAAAAACAAAATATATAATTCTTAATAGGGGTGAAAAATGGAATTAAGAGTAAAAACATCTAATTGGTCTGCAGGTTTGCCTGTAGCTATGTTAAATAGAAAAACTGCTGAAAATTTAGGAGTGCATCCAGGAGATAGAATAACAATCAAAACAACCTCTAAAAATCCAAAAGAAATTGTGACAATTGTGGATACTTCTGAACATTTTGTAACACAAACTCATCTTGCAATTTCAGTAGAAATAAAAAAAAGATTAAAATTAAGAGAAGAACAAAAAGTAGATGTATTTTATAGCAATGCTCCTGAAAGTGTTTTATTTATTAAAGAAAAAATAAATGGCGAAAAATTATCTGATGAAAAAATTAAAGCAATTATTCGAGATGTTGTAAATAATGCTTTGACAGAACCAGAAGTTGCAGTATTTGTTTCTGCAATGTATAGAAATGGGATGACTTTCAAAGAAACAGTATCTTTAATTAATGCAATTTTAGCTTCAGGAAAAACTTTAAAATTTAGAAATAAATATGTGGTGGATAAACATTGTATTGGGGGGGTAGCTGGAAATAGAACAACCCCAATTGTAGTTGCAATTTGTGCTGCAGCAGGATTAACTTTTCCAAAAACTTCTTCAAGAGCAATAACCAGTGCAGCAGGAACGGCAGATTGTATAGAAGTTTTATCTTCAGTAGAATTTCCTATGGAAACTGTAAAAAAGATTGTACAAAAAACAGGAGCTTGTCTAACTTGGGGAGGATCATTGGGGATGGTTCCAGCAGATTCAAAAATAATTAAAGTAGAAAAAATGCTCAAACTTGACCCAGTTGCACAATTATTAGCTTCAATAATGTCTAAAAAACTTGCAGTTGGAAGCAAATATATTTTAATTGATATTCCTTATGGCAAAAGAGCTAAAGTTTCTAAATCAAAAGCAGGATTTTTAAAAAATAAATTTGAACAATTAGCAAAACATTTCAAAGTAAAAATGAAAGTTGTTTTAACAAAAGCAAATGAACCCATTGGAAATGGGATTGGACCTGCTTTAGAAATAATGGATGTTATGAAAATTCTTAATCCTCAAGAAATTGGCCCAAAAGATTTAGAAAAAAAATCAATTTTTTTAGCAGCACAAATTTTTGAAATGACTGGAACTGCTAAAAAAGGAAAAGGAATCAAATTAGCAGAAGAAATTTTACTTTCAGGAAAAGCTTGGAAAAAATTTAAAGAAATAATTCATGCTCAAAAAGGGAAAATAAATGGATTAGAATTAGCTAAGTATTTCCAAGATATACATGCTAACAAATCTGGAAAAATAAAAACAATTCATAATAAATTAATCAATGCATTAGCAAGATCGGCTGGTTGCCCTTTAGATAAATTCTCTGGAGTTTATCTTCACAAACATGTCGGAGATAAAGTGAAAAAAGGCGATTTAATAATCACTCTTTATGCAGAATCAAAACCTCGATTAAAAGAAGCTTTGAACTTTTATCATAAAAATAAACCAATTAAGATTTAATTTTTAATTTCATTTCTAAGATTCTTATAAATCTAATAAATGAATTTCACGAAGTAATTTGAAAATTTAAAAATAAATAATTAATGTCACTTTTGTAAATCTAATAATCTTTTTTAGAATTCTAATAATCCTTCCGAGAATTTGGTCTCAGTTAATTTAATACTCTATGAAGAGTGTAGCCAAAATAAATTTGCATTAGCAATTTATTTTGGGCCTTATGTAAATAAGGTTATCCTTTATGGAAGCGGAGCGATTGCTTTCTCAACAACCCAAATTTTTTAAACTTTAAATTTCTATTAATGTTATGAGAAGATTAGATAATAAGAGAGAATTAATAGATTATTTTAAAAAAAATTTATCTAAAAATTATACTTCAGATTCATTAAAATTTGCTTTGATAACTCAGGGATATTCAAGAGCAGCAATAAATCAAGCAATAGATCAAGCAAATAAGGAAATTTCTGAAACGGCACCAAAATTACCAAAAGAAAAACCAATAATAAAATATGAAGTTTATGATCAAAACAATAAACCACTCAACGTGGAACCCTTTACTTTCTGGGAAAGATTTGTTAATTTTTTTAGAGGAAGGGGATTCTAAAACGAAATCTTTAAAACCTAAAATTACAATAAATTATTGTCTTCACATGTGAAGAGTGAACCTCCATCGCATAGTTCGGAATCGAGA
>CAZRBZ010000029.1:8001-8292 GCA_964598515.1 Candidatus Woesearchaeota archaeon | reverse complement strand
TTCCTCTCGTTTGTTCCAAACGAATGCTCTGGAAACAACAAGCCTCCATCGCATAGTTCGGAATCGAGATTCCTCTCGTTTGTTCCAAACGAATGCTCTGGAAACAACAAGCCTCCATCGCATATGGGTCGTGTAAAGCACTTTCCGTCTACAATGTTGGCCAACACAAATACTGCCTCCATCGCATAATGGTATTGCACCGGACTTGAGATCCGGGCCCTTTGGGCATCCCCGTTCGATTCGGGGTGGGGGCGTAACCAAGGGACTAAAGTCCCTTTTTACTTTTCTTTC
>CAZRBZ010000029.1:0-7901 GCA_964598515.1 Candidatus Woesearchaeota archaeon | reverse complement strand
AATTCCCGTTAGTGTAAAGTTTCACAAACTTTATGCGACCGATTCGGGGTGGGGGCGTAACCAAGGGACTAAAGTCCCTTTTTACTTTTCTTTCAAATCTCACTGTGCAAAGTTCAATTAGTTTCAAGTTCTCTAGAACTTAATTCCCGTTAGTGTAAAGTTTCACAAACTTTATGCGACCGATTCGGGGTGGGGGTTTATTTTCCCTAATTGAATTTCGATTCCGAGCATCTTTTTTCCCAAAAACCCTTTAAATCCCCCTATCTTCCAATAAATATGCACAAAAAAAAGACACATCTAGGTTATGTATTGATTTTTCTTTTAATTGCTCTCATTGTATTTTCAATTTACTCTTATTTCACAAAAGGAGTTGTATCGTATTTAATTAATAATGACGCAAATTCAGTAATCACTTATTTATCTTCTTTTGAACATTTAACTGTGTTCATCTTTATTTTTCTTGTAATTTTGGAAGTTCTTTTTGCATTAATTCCTCCTTTAATTCTTTACCTTGTTGGGGGAATTTTATTTGGTCCTTTTCTTGGAGGAATTTATGCCCTCCTAGGAAATATTTTGGGAGCAGGGATTGCATTTCAAATATCTAAACATTGGATAAGAGATTTTGTTGAAAAAAAAGTTCCAAAAGAAATAAAAAATAAATTTGATAAAGTATCAAAAAAACATGGCCCTCTAGCAGTTTTCATTTTAAGATTAAATCCTTTTACTACAACAGATTTTGTAAATTATGTGGCTGGAATTTCAAAAATTCCTTTTTGGAAATTTATACTTGGTACAACATTAGGTTTAGCACCACTAGTTTTTATACAAAGTTATCTTGGTCAATCTATAACTGAAAATCCAATAATTTTAAAAATATTTATAATTTTAAGTATTTTATATGTAATTGGATTTATTGGTATATTCATTTATTTAAAAGTAAAAAAAGGAAAAAACAAAAATGCAAAGTTATCAACAAGCTAGAAGGGATAAACCCCTAACCCAAAAAGAATTAGAAGAAAAATACGAAGAAGCACAAGAAGAAATGAAAGAAGTACTTGAATGGAAAAAAGAAGAAGAAACAAAATTCAAAGAAGATAAATTCAAAACACCACAAGCAAGAGCAGCATGTAAAAGAAACTTCAAAAAAATTCAAAAAAGAATAGAATCAGTCACAGGAATGATAGAATACTGGAAAAACAGAAAGGAAGGTATGCGTCATTTTAGAGCATCTATTGAATTGAATGAGTATTGGGCTTCTTTAAAAGAGAAAGCAAAGAAAAAAGAGGAAGCAGAAAAAGAAAGATTAGACAAAGAAGCTGAAGAAAAAGTTTTGAAAAGAAGAAGAAAAATTGCCTGAGATTTTGAAAGACAAATAGTTTTATTTATTGTTCGCTACGCTCATTATTAAAAAATAAATTATCCCTCTTAGCAAGGACAGATGTTAATTTTGAATTTTTTAAAATTATTTACTAAAGGTTAATAATATATTTCTTTTTAGATGGGTCCATAGACAATTTAATTTTATAATGAAAAATTTTTTTTACTTGTTCCTAACAGTTAAAATTTTGGGGCGTAATGAATCTAATAATTTATAATAACATTAATTTTTCTACCCAAATTCCTCTCCTGCCTTCTCCAAAACTCGACTATCTGGACTCAACAAATAAATATGATCTTCTTTAAATCTTAATCCACGGTATATCTTCTGTAAAAATTCACGACTAGCTTTGTCCTTGTAAAAAGCCCAATATTGTTGAGGCTTAGTTTTCATTAATATTTTCCAAAAAGCAGCTTGAACATTTGGATTAGGATATTTGGTAAAAACAATTGAATTGCATTGATTTCCAGGAAAATCAACTCCCCGAGAATCACGAGTAGAAAACAAAACATCACGAACACCATCTTTAAATTCTTGAGTCAATCTTCCAATTTTATCTTCCTTTTGAGTTTCACGAATTTCCTCCCGAGAAATTAAATTTTCTAATTCAAAATCAATCAATTCCTCTTCACTAGGTAAATCCATAAAAGCATTAATATGAACCAAAGTAGGACGAGGAGCTTCCTCCAAAGATTTGTCTAATGCTTTCAAATAATCTTTACGAGTAAATTTCTCCGAGGAAAAATTAGAATATTTACAATCCATTTCGAGTCCAGTTTTCTTAACTTCAACTCTGCCCTGGCCTTCAACCTCCGCATCAATATTTTCAAAATCTTCCAAACCAAAAATGTTTGAAAGTACGGCATCTGAATGTAAAGTTCCAGACATTAAAACAACTGTTTTATTTTTATCAACAAGTTGTTTCAATTTTTTGGCCAAATTAGTTGTTACAATATGAACAAATAAATTATTATCTTTTTTAACTAATGTAATATAACTCTCTTCCATAAAACCAACAAACATCTTAGCTGTTTCTAAAACATCAAACAAATAACTTTCATCATCAATATCTTTCAACCAATTTTCTTTCAAAAAAATCTTCAACAAATCATAAATTCCTGTAGCTTTCAAAGGAATAATCTCTTTCTTTTCAAGAGTATTTTCAATTCGAGAATCTTTCTTAAAATATTTTAAAATTTCAAATAAAATTTCAATCATTCTTTCATCACCCTCACCAGAACCAAGAGCTTGCATTAAAGAACTTTGTAATCTTTCAATATTTATTACACTCTCATTAGAAAAACTATCTAAAAATTCATCACATTCATCAATAATTTCAACTTCAGTTAAAGGTTTCCGAAGAAGTGCAGTCTCAAGTTTATATTTCAAAGAATTAAATACAATAACATCTGCATCCAAATAAGAATTGAATTGTTCATAAAAAGGACAACCCTCTTTCCGTTTATATTGAACAAAAGTTGTGCCATTCAATCCCTCATATATCCGTTTCTTTCCATCCAAAGATTTCAAATCATATTTTTCTGGTAAAACAGGTGACCAGTAAGGACAAACTGGAGCAATACTCATACGTTTAACATCCTTGATTGAACCAAAATCACTCAACTGAACTTTTGGATTTTGTTGGATATATTTTTTAATCTTCAACCAATTAGCTTCACGAAGTTCAATCTTACAAGGAATATGACTATTATTAGCAGACAAATCATTCTGAATCAAATTTTGAAGTTCCTCCCTTTTTCCAGCAAAAATATCATGAAGATTAGCATCAACTTCTCTTTTTATTCTAGGAATAGCATTTTTATTATCTTCCAAAAATTTACATTTATGATTATTTCTCCCAGTAATTATACTAATTTTTAATTTCTCACCATTAGATTTCAATAAATATTTATCTTCCTCATAATCTCTTTTATATTGTGCTTGTAAATTTTTTCCAGGAACAACAATAGAAGTTTTACCTAAAGCATTCGCAATATTCAAGGCAATTAAACTTTTTCCTGTACCACAAACACCATGAATAAAAATAATCTTCTTGCCTTTTTTAATCAAATCCAAAACTTCTTTAACAATATCTTCCTGAGTCTTCCCATTAGAAAAACACAAAGGTTTCAAAAATTTATCTTTATCATAAGCATTCCATGTCATATATTCTTAATTTAAAACTGTATTTATACAGTTTTGGTTTTAATTAATGAACACCCACAGGGCGAGCGTCATATTGTCTAAGGTGAGTATAAAAATTCACTAGTGAATTTGTCATGATTAAGAAAAAATGATTTAGGGTTATAAAAGTTTAGAACTATTTTGGGGTTAATCAATCACTCGCTCAATTAAATCCTTGTAAACTGCGGGAAACATTTTTTATAAAATGCTTAAATCGCTAAATGCAGATTTAATTTTCGCTCGCTCTATCCTAAAGATTAAATTATTTAAAAACATCTTTTTAAATTAAATTATTAGATTTACAAAATTTCTTACATTAATTTTTTTTAAATTTCCGAACCACTTCGTGAAATTTATATCTCAACTATCAAAAGAAAAACTATTACAAACTTCTCTAGCCCCAACTAAACAAGTTAGGATTATCTACTCGGCAAAATAATTTAAAAAAAATTATCCGAATAATGAAGATAATCCTTCAGCTGCAGCTTCTGCTTTCTTTTCTTCTTTCTTAGGTGCTTCTTCTTTCTTTTCTTCAGCTGGTGCCGCATTTGATGCTGCTGGAGCTGCAGAAACTAAACTAGCATTAGCTAATTCACTTTCGATATCTACACCGTTTAAGCTGGCAATTAAAGTTTTAACTTTTGAATCGTCAACTTCTGCGCCTGCTGCCTTTACAATGTTTTTAACAGCGTCTTCACTAACTTCTTTCCCAAGTTTGTGTAATAAAAGTGCCGCATATATGTATTCCATGTTTATCCTCCGTGGTTTATTTTGAATATTAAAAGAATCCAGCTGCAAAATTAGCATCTGCAGGTTTTTCCTTCTTCTCTTCTGTTTTAGTTTCCTCAGCAGGAGCTGCTGTTTCTTCAGGAGCTGAAGTAATTTCTTCTTCCGGTTCCCCATTAATAATTCTAATTAATCTCTTTTCATGAGCTCCAGCTTTTTGAATCATAATTTTAACAGTTTCAGGATTAACAAATCCAATTGAAACAGCAAATGCCAATGCTCTTGAAGCACCATCTCCCAATGAAGTTTTAGCTTCTTCAGCGTCAATTTTCATTTCAACATAAATAACATTATCCTGTGAATCAAATGCAGAAAGTGGTTTGAATCCAATAGTAAAAGGTAAAATATTCAATTTACTTAACATATCAGCTGCACCCTGAGAAATTGCTTCTCCCTCTTTCACAATAATTTTTGGTTCTTTAATTTCAATTTTTCCACTCTGAATCTTAATTTGAATCCCTAAAGCACCCAATTCTGAAATTGCTGGACCAGGAACTAATTCAGTTGGACCTGCGGGAATTTCTAAATCCACTGGAGCAATTTGTCCCGGTTTAGCTTTAGCAGGACTCTTAATTTTAAGTAATTCAGCAGCCAAAGTATAAGAATCTAAATCGGAAAATAATAATGCCGCAGCACCTTTGAAATGATTCTTCAATCCCTTTACAACATCTTTATTAGATTTTTCCAAAGCCCTAAATAATAAATTTTTCTTTGGAACTTTAACAAGAGCTTTTTCCCTTAACTTTTTACTAATTTGTTGAAACTGAGAACCAGGAATATTTTCAATATCTGCAATTAAAACAGTTTTTTTATTATCAATCAATTCAACTAATTCTTTCACAGCATTAATTTTTTTCTTTGGAATATTTGTTACAGCTTTTTTCATTTTATCTTACCTTAATCTTCTGAGGTTTAGTCATAGTGAATTTAATTTCCATATTTTTAATGTTCTCTTTTTCTCTAGGTAAAATTTTAATAATTTCAGAATAAATTGCATTAATATTTTCAATAATTTCTTCATCTTGCATAGATTGTTTACCAACAGGAACTTTGATACTAGCCTCTTTTGCTCTAATTTTTATACCAGAATTAACTTTTCCTTTAAGTTCATTAATAGATTTCTCATCAGCATTCATTAAAATTCCCAATTGAGGTGAAGGCATTTTACCAGCAGGGCCCAAAATCCTACCAAAAGTTGTAGCAACTTTAGGCATTAATTTAGCTTGAGCAATAAAGAAATCATATTTCTTAACTAAAGACTTTAATTTTTTCTTATCATTATATTTTTTAAATTCAGACTCAGTAATAGTATCAACAAAATCACTTTTGATTTCAAAGAAACCAGCAATTCTTTTTTCTTTTGCTTTATGTGGCAAACTAACAAAAAGATTAATTGGAGTTTTCTTTAACTCAAACTTTTGTAAGTTAATAATAAAATCAACAGTTTGATCAAATTTTCTTTCTTTAGTTCCACTACGAATAGTTTCCAATGCTTGCTTAAATTGTACATCAAATTCTGCCATTTTTATTTTCCTTGTATCCTTCTACATAATGCGCCTGTTTTCAGAACATTGAAGTTCGGCGATGTAGTTAATCGGATATGAATGTGAGATATTTTGGGTTTATAAAAGTTTGGGGATTAAAAAATAAATAAATTTTAAGAATGTGATTTTAAAATTTTAAAAAATTATAATTAATATAATTTTTTCCAATAGGAGTTGGTCAGATAATTATTTATTCCGTATAAATTGAGTGAAAATTAAATCTGTGTTTAGTGATTTAAGCATTTTGTGAAAAATATTTCCCACAGTTTACAAAAATTTAATTGAATGAATTGTTTGGAGTTGTATAATAAATATTTTTTATTTAATTTATTCAAATTTTTGAATCTAATTTTTCAAGATGTTCAGAGATTCTTTTATCGATTATCATTATATGTTTTATTGAGTTAACATGTTTTTGTTTTACTAAAATATTTTTCTTTTTAATTTTTTTAGATATTTCTTTATCTACTTTAATTAACCAACCATAAATTTTAGCTTTCTTTTTTTCAAGATAAATTTCTCTAATTTTTCCTATTTTTGACCCGTCTGCCCCATAAACTTTTATATTTTTCATAGATTTTAATCTTGTTGTGTCTTTTGGTTTTATTTTTGAAATTATTTTTATTAAAATAAAAGAAATAAATATTAATATTAAAATTCCGCCACCAATAAATAAATAGTTTTTATTTTGTGAAATTTTATTTTTACTAGAAATATAAAAATCATTCATTTTTTTAAATATTTTTTTAAAAAATTGAAGTTTTTCTGAATTAATCTCTTCGATTGGTTTGTTTGTTTCTTGTTCTTGTCCTTCTAAAATTTCATCAGAATCGCAGATTGAATTATTATTTTGATCTAAACAACAAATGCCCCCTATTTCAATTTTTGGAGAATCACATACAATTTCTTTCACAACATCCCCAATTATTCTCCCTCCTGAAGATCCTCCTGTGCTTTCTTCAGAAGTTGGAACAAATACATTAAATGTATCATAAGAAGTAGCAATTCCCCCAACCCAACTTACAATTGCTTTATATCTATAATCTCCAGCTATTGTGGGTGAAGTTAAAGTAGCAGTTAAATTAGATTCCCCCAAAGCAGGAACATAAATTGTTTGTTCACCAGATGTATAATTTATATTTTCTGCAACATTTGTAATCCAATAATTTATTGTAAAATCCTGTCCGATGTCTTGATTCATATTCAAAACAGTAATTAAAGTATCAAAACTTGTAGAAGTCTGAATTGAAGCAGGAGCATTAACAATTGCATCTGCTGGACCACCATATCCTGGAACTTGAATGTTAATTTGATTTGATTGATAAGTTATGCTATCCACAATAGCATTGGTTTTATCAAATAATTTATTTGTATTTGAAGCAGCTTTTTCAATAATTATCGAATTAGAATAATTATATTTCTGAGTTCTATTCAAATTAATTTTTGTATTAAAATTTAAATCCGAATCCAATAAAGTTATGTTTGATAAATCCGTACCTCCCGAATTTATTACTTCAATAGTTAAAGTATAATTAACAGAAGTAGAATTTTCAGAATTGTAATATGCATTTTTTAAAATAGTTAAAGTTGTATCTGCAGTTGAAGAAGGAACAATCAAGACAATTTTATTTGAAATAGTATTAATACTTTGATTTTGAAAAGAATCGGTTCCATTAACTGTTGCTTTTGAGAATGTTAAATTATAAGTTGTCGAATTTCTCGGGAATTGTTTTAAATATGAAATTAAAGTAGAATTTCCTTTAGGAAGGTCACCCAAATTATAAGGACTTAAATTATAATCAGAATCAATTAAAGTAATATTATTTGCAACGCTTCCCCCCCGGTTTACTGTTTTCAAAGTTATATTGTAAACAATATCCGTCTCATTCAATTCTTGTAACGATATAATTTTATCTAAAACAAAAGAGGCAGGCGTTCTAGTTTCTTGGAAGGTTTCTAAAGCATAAATTAAATCTTTTGAACTGTCTAAAGTTATTTGTGTTTTAATA
>CAZRBZ010000028.1:0-12817 GCA_964598515.1 Candidatus Woesearchaeota archaeon | reverse complement strand
TTTGGAAAATTTTGAAAAATTTTGAGACACAAAATCCACGCAGTGATTTTGGTCTGTGTCGTGGTTTCAAAAACAGTCTATAAAACCTTTTTTCATATATTGATTACAAAAAAATTATTCTTAACTCTTGTCTTAATTTTTTATCCATGAAAAAAAGGCAGATTTTTTTTGAAATAAAATTTTATTCATTCAATTATTAGATTTTGTCATACTTACTAAATTTTAATTGTTAAATGCAAATTAAAATTTCTTTGCTAAGACATGGAATTATCTAAGAAACAAATTCTCAGAAGGATTGTTAGATTTCTATAATTCTCCTGACGAAATTTTCAAAAACCTAGACTCATTTCATATGTGCAGCTGCGACGGATAATTTAATAAAAAATAATAAGCGATAGCGAGCAAATTTTTTGTTTTAAAAATTATATGCTAAGATTTATTATCAATTAACTTTTTTAAGTCTAAAATTATATAATTATATGAAACATTGGCTTGTAAAAAATAGTTTATGGAAAGCTATTGGAACTTTTTTAGTAATTTCCATTTTAGTTGTAGGATTTAGCATTTATTTTATTTATGATAAAGCATTAATTGGACCCGCATATATTTTTATGGCTTTTATTGTAATAGGAATTTTAAAATTATTTGGAATTAAACTTAAAGCAGTTTATCCAGATATTATTTTTGGAATTATTGATAATGGGGTTTTAATTTTTGCCGCCCTCCTTGGAGGAAAATTTGCAGGTGTTGCTGGAGCAGTTTTGGGAGGGGCAGCAGGAAATACCCTTACAGATGGAATTGGAGGATTATTTGAAGGAAGAATTGCTGAAAAACTTAAAAGAGATAATTTTGAACAGGAAAGGAATCCTATTTCTACAATGCTTGGAAAAATAATTGGTTGTTTAATTGGTGCAGGAATTGGATTAATTTTGGTCTGGGGTTTTAATTTTCTTTATACGGGTCTTTTTTTGGACTAAAAATAAATTCAATTCATTCGTAATTAATAATTTGATTATTGCCTGTGGCACAAACATTGGTCAATATTAAATTTTTGAAAAAAAGAGAGCAGATCTAGGAGATAATTTTTTTGATTAATATTATTTATAATTTTTAATGCAGGAATTGGCAGATTTGTTCTGTTAGTTAAGGATTGTTTTTTTGCTTCGGCAAAAAAAGCCCCTATTTATCTTAGGGTAAATAATGTCAGATTCCCTGATATTTGTATCTTCGGATACTTTTCTTCCGGCACTTTTTGTTTGGATAAATTTAACAGAGTAAAGTTATAATTTATTTTTTCACCTATTTATTGTGGAAAAACTTTGGTTGATAGCAGGTTGATAGTCTGTTTCCTTGTACTTTAATATTTCAAGTACATGCATTGAGAGACAAAAATTTTATGAAAAATTTTAGCACTCAAAATTAAATTTATCGCCCTTTGAGAATTTTTTTGAAATTAAAAAAAGTTCAAAAATAATTTATGGACGCTCCATCAGTTAAATTAAAGTTTTTCCAGATTATTATTTTTTATTTAACCTATCTCATTTGTAATTAATTATTTAATTATCCGTCTCACTGAGTGTAATAATTGTTGGGAAATTTTTGAAATATCTAAATATAATTTATGTCTTTCTAGTAGAAGATAAATTATATATTAATTCTGGATTTTATTTAGACAAATATTTAGAAATTGAGTATATGCTTAAACTTTTTTTATCTTCTTCAATTTTATAAATTTTGCAATTTCAAATATGACTACTCCAGATACTGCAAAAGGCAATACAAAGAACCAATCGCTTAATGTTAATGGCACCATATCAAATATTGCTCCAAATGGAGTGTAAAGAAGGATTAAGTGTAATCCTAATGAAAATAAGACTGCTACATTCAACCATTTATTTGAGAAGATTTTTGTTTTCTTAAGTGATTGTTTTGAACGACAAGTGTATACAAATAATAATTCATATAATAATGCGGTTGTTAATACCAAAGTTCTTACTTCTTCTATTGGTAAACCTCTGTTTAGTCCAATAAAATAAACTGCCAGTTCTGCTATAAATGCTAAAATACCTGCAAAAATAATAAATCGCCAAATTCCAGACATAATACTTTTTTCTGTTCTTGGTTTTGATTTCATTACATTTTCTCCTTTTTCAAAAACTAAAGATAGAGAAGGAAATGAATCACTTGCTAAATTCATCCAAAGGATTTGAAGAGCTGTTAAAGGCAAAGGTAATCTTAAAATTAAAGTGATTAATACTAAAAATATTTCAGAAAAATTTACAGCTAAAAGATATTTTGTGAATTTTTTTATATTATCATAAGTTGTTCTTCCTTGTTTTACTCCTTCTACTATTGATGCAAAATTATCATCCACTAAAACTATATCTGAAACATCTCTTGAAACATCTGTTCCTCTTTTTCCCATTGCTATTCCCACATCTGCTGATTTCAATGCTAATACATCATTAATACCATCTCCTGTGATTGCTACTACTTCCTTTAATTTTTGTAATGTTTGAGTTATTCTTAATTTTTGTTTTGGAGTTACTCTGGCAAAAATAGATATTTCAGGTATTGATTTTAATAATTGTTCGTCAGACATTTTTTCTAGTTCTAATTCATTTACAACCCTCCCCATTATTCCTATTT
This sequence comes from Candidatus Woesearchaeota archaeon, assembly GCA_964598515.1. Lineage (GTDB taxonomy): Archaea > Nanobdellota > Nanobdellia > Pacearchaeales > GW2011-AR1 > GW2011-AR1. The sequence continues at coordinate 10,168 of CAZRBZ010000028.1, read as the reverse complement.
GTTCCCCTATAGCTTTTGCAGTTATTTCTGAATCTCCTGTAATAATTTTTATTTTAATTCCTGCTTCTTTACATTCTTCTATTGCTTGTTTTACTTCTGGCCTTGGGGGATCAATCATTCCTGCAAAGCCTATGAAAATTAAATTATTTTCTTTTGGTAATTCTTTTTTGGATAATATTTTATATGCAAAGGCTAAAACTCGTAGAGCTTTTGATTCCATTTTTTCTGCTTCTTTTAAAATTTCATTTTTTCTTTTTTCTCCTAATTTTCTTACTTGCCCATTTCTTAATTCAAATGCTGATTTTTCTAAAACTTTTTTTATTGCTCCTTTTGTATATAATGTGTTATTCTTTCCTGTGTCTCTTAAAACAGACATCATTTTTCTTACTGAATCAAATTCAAATTTTTTTATACTGGGATTTTGTTCCACTAGAAGTTTTTTATCAAAACCTAAATCTAAAGAAGTTTGTACAAGAGCATTTTCTGTGGGATCCCCAATTATTTTGTAGTTTCCATCAAATTTTTCATATCTTGAGTTATTACAAAGAATACTTGTTTTGATTAGATGTGTTAGTTCTTTTGATTTTAAGATATCTAATTTTTTATTATTTTGAATTACAGAACTTTCTTTTTTGTCATATAATTCACCTGAAGCATACATTTCTTGAATTGTCATTTTTTCTTCTGTTAGTGTTCCTGTCTTATCTGAACAAATTACTGTAACACTTCCTAGAGATTCTACTGCTGGAAGTTTTCTTATTATTACATTTTTCTTTGACATCATTAGTGAAGAAATTGCAAAAGATATTGTTAGAACTGCGGGAAGGCCTTCTGGAATTGCTGAAACTGCTAACGCTACTGCTGTGAGAAACATCTCTACTAAATCAAATCTTTTCGTAAATCCTAAAAGAGCTATTATAAAAACTAATCCTAAAATTATTAACCCTATTTGTTTTGAAAATCTGTCTAATCTTTTTTGTATCGGAGTTTTTGTTTTTTTTATGTCTTGTAAGCTTTCTGCAATTTCACCAAAGACTGTATTTTTTCCTGTTCCAATAATTAATGCTTTGGCTGTTCCTCTTACAACACTTGTTCCTGTGAAAAGCATATTTTTTCTTTCTGAAAGAGAAACTTGAGAATTTATTGAGATATTTTCTTTTCCTATTGGTAAACTTTCTCCGGTTAGGATTGCTTCATTTACTTGTAAATTTTCTGATTCTATTATTCTTGAATCTGCGTTTATTTTATTTCCTGCTCCTAAAATAACTACATCTCCTGGAACTAATTCTTCTGAAGAAATTTCTTGTACAACTCCATTTCTTATGACTTTTGATTTTGAAATAATTAATTTTTTTAAATTTGAAATTGCTTTTTCTGCTTTGAATTGTTGAAAGAATCCTATCAATGCATTCAATAAAACAATTGAACCTATTACAAAGCCGTCAACTAAATGACCAAGAAAAAACGAAATCATTGTTGCTACAATTAAAATATAAATTAGAAATGAATTAAATTGTGAAAAAAATACTTTTATTGGTCTCAATGTTTTTTTCTTTTTTATTGTGTTTTTTCCATATCTCTTTAATCTGGTAGAAGCTTCGGTGGGAGATATGCCTTTTTCTGAAGAGTTTAGGGATTTATAGAAATTTTCAATTGATTGTTGATATGCCTCTTTCATTAGAATAGAATGGGAAAGTTATTTATTAAGGTTATTAGAGGAAGGGGAATAGGAAACAAAGAAAGATAAAATTATCATTTACAAAAAGAACAGAAAGCAAGAAGCAAAAGAAAGCATAGATTATTTGTCTCACTGAGGGCATAGAAGGTTGGAGGATTTTTTTAAAGAAGGTGTTTGATTTATGGTTTGTCATTGGTCTGCAGAAGTAGATTCTTGAGACCTTTAGGTCATGCTAAGGGTATACTGGGAGCATAGCGAGACAGGGGCATCAATTTGATATTTTAATACTGAACAAATGAAATTAAAGGATAATTCACTACGACAATACTTAAAAAGTGAGAGTGATTTTTTTGAGTATGGAATTAATTTGTTTATTATCTAAAAACCAAGAAGCTTGGGCGCAGGTTTCTGGATTAATGAAGTATGGAGATTGGGATAAAATTATTTTGGTTGGCAGTGAAGAAGGTAAAGCTTTTTCTCATGAAAAAAAGTTTGATTTTGTTAAGGTTGATTTGGATAGGAAATTGATTGATTTGAAAGATAATTTTGCCCATAAGTTGAAAGGGAAGTTTGATGGAATGGAAGTTGCTTGTTCAATTGCTTCTGGTGATGGAAAGGAACATATGGCTTTGGTTTCTGGTTTGTTGGGATTGCCTGTTGGTGTTCGGTTTGTTGCGTTGACCAAAGAGGGAATCATATATTTATGATTCACCCATAGAACTATTTTTTAAAAAATAGTTAAAGAAGGGGTTGTTTATTTGTGAAGATATTAATGATTAAATTATCCGTTCGCGCTGCGTGCATAAATTGTGTGATTTTGGATATAAATTGTTAAAAAGATGTAATAGATAGATTTTTTATGAAAAACATTAATGGGGATTTTAATGAAATTTATTCAAAAGAAGAAATAAATTTTATTAAAAAATTTGAATCAATTAAAGAATTAAAAGAACATTATCTTAGTTTGAGATTGAAAGGATATAATATTCGCTGTGTTGGAACTGCAGAAAATTTGGTAGGATGGTTATCTCCTGGAGAATACAAAAGATTGTCTGAAGATATTGATTTTTATACTCCTTATACTGGATTAATTCTTAATAGTCCCAGCGGAAAAAGTGCAGACCTATATGAAATTAGACAATTTATTAAAAAAGGTAAATTTGAATTTGGTAATAAAACTCATTTAGAAATTATTAATTTATATGGTTTGGCTCTAGTTCAAGAATATTTGAATTGGGAAAATATGTTTTTGATTTCAGAAATAGAAGATAAAGTAGAAAAAATAAATTCTCAAAAAGGATTACAATTAAAATTGTTTGATTAATTAATATTTATCCAAACTGCACTATTAATTCTAAAAATTAATTTTTATTTTTAGCTAAATGGATTTGGAAAATTTTAAAGCAAAATTAAGAACTTATTCTGAAAAAGATATAATTTTTACGAAACATGCGCAGATTCGCTTAATCACAAGAAACATTGATTTAAAAGAAGTTGTGAAAAATATAATTAATCCAGAAAAACTCGTATTTTTTGAAGAACAAACAACTGAAACTAATTTTAAAAAATATGATTGCTATTTTTCTTATTCTAAAAATTTAACTCATAGATATGTTTTTACCATCAACGGAAAGATATTAATAGTGACAATCATTAAAATAAATAGGGATTATCAGAGAATGATTAAGAAAAAATGATGCAAAACTTTAATTTTGATTATGATTTAGAAAATGATGATTTGTTTCTTTATTTGGAAAATAAAAAATCTAAAGGTGCGGTAGAATTAGGTAATTTTATTATTGACTTAGATAAAAACAAAGAAATAGTCGCTATTGAAATAATGAATGCTAAAAAAGTTTTTTCAGATGCTGTATCAAAGATATTAGATTTGACAAAAATTGAATCGATTAATGTTTGGGATTTTAGAAATACTGGAATTTTAAAAATAGATATTAGAACAGAAGATGATAAAGTTCAAGGTTCTATTTCTATTCCTAATTTAAGATTTGAAAGTCCTGCTTTGAATTGTTGATTTTTTTAAAAAATTAAAATAAATTAATAAAAAAAATCCAATACCTATTAAATTTATGATTATATATCCAAATTTTTCTAATGAAAAAAATAATACTTCTTTTGTGGATTTTGAAATTTCTATAGGTATTGCCACAATCCCCATCAAAATTATTGTTAAAATTAAATTAATTTTTTGATTCCGTTTATTATTATTTTTATGGAAAATATTTTCTAAAATGATTAACAAAAAATAAAAAAATATTGAACCAAAAATAAAACATAATAAATGCCAAACTTCCCTGTGATATGGAAGAAATCTAAGAATATTGTATATATTTAATTCTGCTAAGATTCCAAAAATACAGATAAAAACAGAAATCCAAAATAAAGATATTTTTTTCATTTCTAATAATCTTCTTTCTTAATAACCAAATCTTCAAAGTTTTTACATAAAACATAAGCCCTCGAGGGTTTATGAAAATCTTGTAAAACATATCCTGTTCCAGCTAATTCTTTTTCTAACTTCCTCGTAAATTCGAGCATTTCTTCATGCGTTGGCATTCTATCATAACCTAATCGTTCTCTTGCAAATCCTACTGACATGAAGCCTTTTAATTCAATGAAATCTGGTTTGTAAGATTTAATCATTTTGGCGAATTCTGGAATGTATTTATCTTCCATGTTTAAGTCACGAACTAAATTCATTCTGAATACGGTTGTGTTTTTCTTTTTTATTTTTTTGAATAGTTCTAGTGTTTCATTTAATTTTTCCCAGGCATCTTTTTTTAGGCTTCGGTGGAATTTATCGTAATCTTCTTTGTTTGAAGTGTTTACTGAAACGTATAATCTTGTTGGTAAGTTATTTTTGTCTATTAATTTTTGCATTACTTCTGGTTGTAAACCATTTGTTACTAAAAATGATGTTGCATTACGGGAACGAATTTCTTGAATTAATTCTCCTATTTTTGGGTATAGTGTTGGTTCTCCTGTTAAACTTAATGCAAATTGATTTGGTTGTTGTGCTTCTTTTAATTTTTCTTGGTTTGCTTTTGATAATTGTTTTTTATTTGATTTTGGATCTATTTTAAATCCAGTTAGTAATTTTTGCTGGGCTTTAATTGCCCCATCAATTATTTCTTTTGGCTCATCTATATATTTAAGGAATTCATCTTTTGCATTTGAAATATCACGCCAACAATGAATGCAACGATTATTACAACGAATTGATGGGCTCATTTGACAACAAAGATGTGCTTTTATTCCGTAAAATTTTTCTTTAAAACAAACTCCTTCATCTTTTAGTGATTTCTTTGTCCAATTACATAATTGCACAGCTGAGTGTTTTCCAACTGGTTCATAGGTTTCTTTTCTCACACGTTTTCTTGCTTTTGACATAGAAATAAAGGGGATGGAGAGGTTTTAAAGTTTGGGGGAATAAAGGGAAAAAATAAAGGAGAGGAAACAAAGAATGGAAAAAATAAAAGCTGGGGAACAAAAAAACAAGAATTCTTTCAATTAAATTATTAATTTTTTAATGTTCAATTAATTATTATTTTGAATTTTTTCAAATTACTTTAAAAAATTTATTATATATTTTAAAATTATTTCAACAAATTATTATTCTCTGCATATAGAAATTTAATTAATTAATAATCTTCTAAAACACTTTTATGCTCAGACTTTACTTGAGGAACATGTTTTTCTATTTTTGCAAAAGAGGGAGTAACAATCACAGTTGTTTCACCAAATCCAGCAATACTTCCTTCTAAAGCATCAGCAGTTTTCTTAATTTTAGAAATTGCTCTTTTCAATTCAATGGGATCTTTTTTCTTTAAAGTTTTAATATCAATAATTGCAATAGTATAACCCTCTCTTAAAACATTCAAAATATTGTTAGCATCATCATAATCCTTTAGAGTGAATAATTTAACAACAATTTTATTTGCTTTTTTCTCTTGTTCTAAATCAATTTCCAAATACTCCTCCCCTAAAAACTCATCATCTCTCGAAGAACTGAACGCATTTTTTATTTTTTTAAACACCATGTTAATTTTACAACAGATTTCTTTATAAAGATTTCGTCAATTTTTGATAACAATCAAATATTATTTCTTAATAGAACCAATTATTCCTTCACGTAAATTATTAACCTGTTCAGTTAAAGATTCTTCTTGTTTTGTGAGTGAATCCATTCTTGTTTCAAATAATCTTTTTTTATTATTTAATTCTTCTTTAATTTTGTCTTTAGAAACTTTAATCATTAATTGGCCAATAACTTTGTAAACATCCTCCTCAGACTTTTCAATTTCTTTCAATGCTGAAACAGTTTCAGATAATTCCATTTGAAAAGCTTGTTTTTGCATCAAAATAGCTTGTAAATTCTGTTCAAGAAATTGCATTTGTTGAATTTTCTGATTTTGTTCTTCCATTTTCAATTTTGAAAAGATTTATTCTGCCTTAACAGTTTTTACTTTTGTTCGTGGTTTAAAAAAGATCTTCGAATCACAGTGAGGACATTTGAATCTTTTTTTCAAAGTTTCATTCTGAATTACTTTTCCACATTTGAAACATTTATATTCTGCCATTTTAAGTATTAATTTAAATAGTAAGTATTTGAAGCAAATTTTTTTTCACATCTTGGACATTGCCAGATTCCTTTCGCTAATCTTTTAACCCCTACCTTTTCACAAAAAGGACATTTTTGCTTAATTCTTTGTTTAATTTCGACTTTAACAAGTTTATTTCTTACCGTCTTTCCATATCTAGCTCCAAACCTTCCTGCTGATTTTGTTTTTTTTGATTTTGTTGTCATTTTCTTTTTATTATAACATGGGGCTACCCGGATTTGAACCGGGGTCATGAAGTCCCAAACCTCATAGGCTACCAGACTACCCCATAGCCCCATAAATAAACTAGAGCAAGGGCAATTTATAAGTTTATTTCTTTTTTTCTTCTTCGCCCAAAGCTTCTTCTTTGTCTTTAGTTTCTAATTTAAGCTGTGCTTCTTGTTCTATCTTCAATTGATCAAAATAAGTATCTATTTCTTTTTTCTTTTCCTCGGGAGTTTCGGTAATTTCTCCTTCAATTTCTTTATCATATTTTCCTGCATCAATATCTCCTCCAATTTCGCTAGCAGGTTTATTTTCAACTAAAATTCCCAAACTTGTACAGCTTCCAATAGTCGTTTTAACTGCAGTTTTCAAATCATTACATAATAAATTTCCCATTTTGGATTTAGCAACTTTAATTATCTGTTCAATAGAAAGATTAGCAACTTTTTGTTTAATTTGAAGTCCTGATCCTTTCTCAATTCCAGCTTCTTTTTTAATTAATCCCGAAATTGGGGGTGAAAAAACTTGAATTTCAAAAGTTTTAGTTCCAGTATCTACAATAATTTCAACAGGAACTTGCATCCCCTTAAATTCAGCAGTAGCTTGATTTACTTCTTCAATGACTTTGTTGACTGGAATTCCTGCAGGACCCAATTTTTGTGCTACAGCTGGACCAGGTTTCATTGCTCCACCATCAACCAATAATTTTATATTCATTTTATTCTTCTCCTTCTCTTCTAATAACTTTAACATTATCTAATTTAATTGTAACGGGCAATGGCACAACAGCACCAAGCAAACTTACTACTACTTCTTCTTTCTGTTTATCTATTCTTAAAACTTTCGCCTTTTCACCTTTCAAAGTAGATGCAATTATTTCGACAATATCTCCTTCTTTAATTGTGATAGTAGCTGCACTAGTTTCAAGCATATTTTTAATTTCATCATAAGAAATAGTCTTTCCAATAATTCCTTTAATATAAGGCAAATTATAAACAGATTCTTCTGCAGAATCTCTATTTTCTGCTTCTAAAATAATATAACCCCTAAGTCCATGAGCACGTAATACAGAAAAAACATTAATCGATCTTTTCATAACTCTATCTGAAATCATTTCTAATGCCCTTTCTTCTTTATTTGACTGAACTTTTATAATAAATATCATTTTTATGTTCCACTACAACTTAATCTATTAAGAAGTAGATATTAATATTTGATATATTTAATTTATAAACTTTGTGTTTATTTGTTTTCAACTTCACCCTCAACTCTTATGAGGAATTCTCCCTCAACTTCTCTTTCATTCACATATGTATAAAAATCATAAGCTGTTTTAATAGAATACATTATAGAATTGCCTTTTGAATTTTCATCAACAGCAATTTTTATTCCATAAATACTTTCAATAGAATTACAATTTTCAGAAAGATTTTCGCTAATAGCAACTTCTAATTTGCCTCCTTCAATTTTTATATTATAAGAAGAGATATCTTTTTCAGTCCAATTTTCCACATTTATTTCTGACGGATAAATAACAACTTTGTTCATATAAATATCTGGAATTAAATTATTGTTATTTTCATCCCAAAAAGAAACATATAAATTAGAATTATTGCTGCTTTTAGAATTAAATTTAAATTTAATTTTATTTAATTTTAAATTATAATCTTCACAATTAAAATATTTTTTAAATAAATATCCTTCTCCCCACCAAGTTGTAGGACAAGTTCCATTGAACCATTCAGAAAATTCAGAAATTCCATCATCACTTTTTAATTCAATAATTTCATTATTGTTTTCAACAACTAATTCCCTACTAACTTTAGAAACCAATCCCCTTGAATCCCTAACTTCTAAAATTGGATTATATCTTCCAGCATTTTCATATTGATAATTTTTAATATATTCCTTATTGAATTCAGTTTCCCAATTTCCATCACCCTCTAAATCCCATCTAAAAAATAAATTTTCAAAATTATCTTCATCATCATAACTTGAACTAGCATCAAAATTAAAAACAGTTTCTTCAGTTCCTGAAATAGGAGAAATTTCAAAACCGGCTTGAGGTGGTAAAGATTCTTTAACTAAAATTTCTAAAGATTTAGAATCAGTTTTACCCGAAATATCTTTCACTGTAACTTTTGGATTATAATTTCCAAAATTTTCATAATTATATTCAAATTTACCATCAAAATTTTCTTCTCCGAAAATTTCACAAACACTATTTCCATTTCCAAATTCAAAATAATATTCCTTAATATCTCCTGTAGAATTAGAGGCATCAAATAAAACATTTAAAGGAGCAAATCCTTCTTCAGGAGAAAAAAGCAATTTAGCCTCTAAATCATTTAAACCTCCCGAGTCTGCAATTTTTTCTTTAAATTCCAAAACAGTTTTTTCATAATTTTCAAAATTTTTTGTAATCCACCCTGGACTTACACCCAAAATAATATCTGCTCCCCCATAAAGTTTCCACCAGGGATTTTCTTGATTATCTACTTCTATTTTTAGATAATCTTTAACTCCCACAGAAGGTCCAGCAATTTCATTAAAAATCAAATTTAATTTGGGTTTACAATATGCGACAAGATTACCATTTACAGAAACAATTGGTTCATAAAAAATAAATTCATGAGAAAAATCACTTTTTGAAGACCATTCTTTATTCTGATAATAAATTCCACCTAAAAAATCAAAATTATTTTCTATTGCTACCTTTGCTTCTGCGTTTATTTTTCCTTCAGTACCAAGATATAATTCAAATTCAGGTCTCACAACTAAAGGAATTGGCGCACTTGGAATTTGAAAAGGTACACCTGATGCAGAAAATACAAGAATCTCTTTATTAAAATCAATAAAATTAAGATTTGTTGTTGCTTTTAAAGATGATTTTTCATAAATATCTGTTTCAAATAAAAAATCAATATTGCCCCAGTTAAATTTGACATTTACATATGTGTCTATATTAAAAGAAATTTCACCATTTATTTTTACTTGATCTTCAAAAGTAGATAAATCTCCGTCCATATCAATAACAACTTCATTAAATTCATAGGTAAAATTGCTTTTATCATATGAAATTCCCTTTAAACCTTCAAATTCTTGTAATTTGATATCTCTGGAAAAAGAAAATTCACCTTTTTCAATAACTTCATCTAATGATGTATTGGTCGTACTTATTGTTTTTCCATAATTTGAAATACTTTCAATTTTTTTTAACAATCCTCCCGGAGTTTCAACACTAATTCCTCCAATAAGGATATCTCCTTGTGAATAATTTTGTGCATCTTCAAAAGTAATATTTCCTAGTGAATCTATTTTAGAAATATTTTTAAGTTCTGATTTAGATAAAACTTTAACATTTTCAGAAACCATTGTTTCTGGTTTAATAATTTCTAAATTTTCAAATTCATCTTCAATACAATTAAGAATAAGGGGAGTTGACATTAATACATAAACAAGACCTTTTGCAACATCTCTTTTAATTTTCGACGGAAATTTTAACATAGATAACTAAAATAAGAACTCTTTCAAGAATTTTATTAATAAGAAAAAAATAAATTTTTAAATTTTAGGACAATAAATTAAAAAATTTATCTAAAATTTTCATTAATATTTAACTAATTATTTTTCCTAGAATATTAAA
>CAZRBZ010000027.1:0-12987 GCA_964598515.1 Candidatus Woesearchaeota archaeon | reverse complement strand
AAACAGGTTCTTGTGCCCTTTAGGTATAAAAATTCGCGCCTCAAAAAGTTTCAATCGAATTCTGTTTTTGAAACTTTTTCTTTAGCAAAATCTGCGGTCAAACCCACAACTTAAGTTGTGGGGTAGCAGATTTTAGCGAATTTGTGACTAAATTTACTTTTCACTCACTTTATGCGAAATAACGATTAGTCAGGAAACAAATTCTCTGAAGGATTATTAGACTTACCAAAAATTTTATATTAATTATTTTATTTTAAATTTCCAAACTACTTTGTGAAATTTAGTTAGTAATTCTAAATCTATTCAGCAAATCTTTTACCCCAAATTTTAAAAACAAACTTTATCTAAATCTTTTATGAATCAAGAAGAATTAAATCAAAAGTTTGGGGCTTTTGAACAACAGATTAGACAAATTCAGGAACAGCTTGGAGCTATTGAGCAAGCAATATTGGATATGAGTCAAATTAAGTTTGGTCTTGATGAAATTAAAGGAAAAACTGGAGAAGATATTATGGCTCCAATTGGTAGAGGAGTTTATGTTAAAGCTAAACTTTTATCTGAGGAATTAACTGTTGATGTTGGTGGAAAAAATTTTGTTGGAAAAAGTATTGAAGATACTAAAAAATTGATTAATGAACAAATTGAAAAATTGAAAGGAATCAAAGTTGAATTGGAAAAAGAATTGGATAAAATTAATGGAGAAATAACTGCTGTGATGAAAGAACATGAAAAAGAGATAAAGGTTAATTGTTAAAAAATAATTTTATTAAATAAATTTAGAATTGATAAAATAAAATCCAGGTACGTGGTGCGATGTATTTTAAAAATTAAATTAATGTGAGAAAAATATTTGATAAATCTAACCTATCTCAATATTTGTGTTACAGCCTACAGAAGTAAGTTCTTGTGCTGGGAACAAAGTAAGACAGCAGCAATAAATAAATATTAACTTTGAGCAAAGCTATTCTTTATCAAACTTTTTTAACTTCTTTCAGAAATTTCTTATAAGTCATCAAACCTAAATCTGTTATTATTCCCTTAATTCTTTTTCTGGGAATTAATTCAAACGCGGGATTTCTAATTTTTATGTTGGAGTTTTTGGGCATTTTTTCCCAGACTTCATCGAAATCTCTTTCTTCTATTTTGATATGTTTTGGGGAATATTTCCAAGAATCTGCAATTATATAAAGTGGAACTTTGTTTATTTTTGCTAGTTTTGCTAACATCCCACTCCCTACTTTATTGATTACTCCTTTTTTTAGAAGTGCATCTGCACCAACCATTATTTTTGATACTGTTCTTGTTTTTTGTTTTCTTGAAAGTGCAATATCCATTGCTGAATCTATAAACATTGTGACTTTTATTCCTGCTTTTTTCAATTCTTTTGCTGTTTTTCTTCCTTGAAATAATGGTCTTGTTTCTGTATTGTAAACTTCAAAATTTTTTCCTTTCTTTTTTGCGTAGATTAAGGCATGAGTTACATTTGTTGAATGGCAATGAGTATAGATTACATCATCATGTTCAATTAAATCATAAACTGCTTTGTTTATTTTTTTTTGAGCCTCGTTAAAGTGTGCATAAATTTTTTCATAGGATTCATCTTCTGCTTTATTTAAAACATTCATTAGCATTGGTTCTGTTGACCTTAATTTTAATAATTTATTCATTGAAGATTTTGTTGGGATTAAATTATATGCGTAAAGTGCTTTTTTTGCAATATTTCTTGCGCCCTGTATTTTGATATCCTTAATATCCTTACAAATTTTATTGAATGTTTTTCTTTTTGTTGCCTCTTTCATAAGGAGATAAAGGAAGAAGAGTTTTTAATATTTTTGAGAGGAAACAATACTCCCTCAATTGAATCACTAAACGCAGATTTACTTTTCATTCGTTTTATACGAAAGAAACAATTAATCCAGCAAACAAATTCTTGAAAAGATTATTATATTTCCAAATTTTTACACTAATTATTTATCTTAAATTTCCGAATTAATTCGTGAGATTTATTCTATAAATTATAAATAAATTGAGATTGTTTGATTATTAAATTGAAATTTATCCTTTTTATTTTGAACAAATTAAAATTATTTGAATTTATTAATTTATTATTGTGGATAGGATAAAAGGATTTGAAATAAAATAAAATAAAAATATCAAGAAGCTTTAAAAATTAAAAGAGTTTTATCTGGACATGTTAGAATCATTGATTAATCCTAAAAGGGTGGAGAAAGGACCGTGGAAAATGTTTTTTATTGGTTTACTTTATGCGTCTTTATCTTTATTGTTGGTACAGTTATTTTTCTCAGGTGATCCTGTTTTGGTAAAATATTCTGGATTGATTGTTGTAACTTTTTGTGTTATGTTTTCTTTACCATTCATTTATTATGTAATTAAACAGGAAGAAGGTGAAGACGAAACTATTGAAGGTTTTAAAGCTGTTTGGAAAGTGCATAAAGATGCAATTTATGCATTTATGTGGTTGTTCTTGGGTTTTGTTGTGGCTTTTTCTTTTTGGTTTATAGTCTTGAATGAACCTTCTTTGTTGAATGCACAGCTTGAAACTTATTGTATGATTAATAGTCCTGGAAATATGGAGGGTTGTGTTACACAATATTCTACAGGAAATATGCTTTCTCCTACTGGTGCAGCGACAAAAATGGGTAGATTTTTTTCCATTTTAGAAAATAATGTTTATGTTATGGTTTTTACTTTAATTTTTTCCATAATTTTTGGTGCAGGTGCAATTTTTGTTTTGGCTTGGAATGCAACAGTTATTGCTAGTGCTATTGGTATTTTTACAAATTATAAACTTGCACAACTTCCACTTGGACTTTTGAGATATATGATTCATGGTATTCCAGAAATAGCGGCTTATTTTATTACTGCTTTAGCTGGAGGCATTCTGGGAATTGGTATCTTAAGACATGGAATCCGAGATAAAAGATTTTATCATGTTTTGGAAAATGTTATTATTTTGTTATTCTTATCTGTGATTGTTTTAATTATTGCAGGATTAATGGAAGTTTATTTGACTCCTGTGTTTTTCTAAATTAATTCACTTCGTTTATAATCCATAATTAAATTATCCATTTCCGCTGGAGGACATTGATTGTTAGTAGATTTTTTGGAAATAACCTAAACTCAATTTATACTTGGCCATTTGACGATAATTTAAAAGATTAATTCTGAATTTGTTCATTAAATTTTTGTAAAATTTTAAAAAGGAACAAGAAAAAGAAAAATTATTAAACTATAGTTCATCCATAGTTACATGACTTCAAGTATTCAGTTGAGTAATCGAGTTAAAGAAACTTTGGCAACATACAAAAGAAATCCTAGAGAAAGTTATGAAGAAGTAATAGTTAATTTAATTTCTGAAATTGAGAAAAGAAAAATGGTAGAGGAAGCATTATTGATTGAGGGTTACAAAGAGATGGCAAAGGAGAGTCTAAAAATTTGTAAAGAATTCGAAAAAATTGAAGAAGATTTTGATTGGGAGTGGAAATGAAAAGAGGAGAAATATATCTTGTTGACTTAGAACCTGTCCGAGGTGGTGAACAAGGAGGTATTAGACCTTGTTTAATTCTTCAAAATAATTTAGGAAACAAATACAGCCCCACAACAATTGTTGCACCAATAACTTCAAAAAAATTTTCTAAAGAATTTTTGACGAATGTTTTTATCCCAAAAGCACCATCTAGATTGAGAAAAGATTCGACAATTTTATTGAATCAAATAACTACAGTGGATAAACAAAGAATTATGAAGAAAATTAGCTCCCTTGATTTTTCTACAATGATGAAAGTTGAACTTGCAATGAAAATTAGTTTGGATTTAAGAAATTGAATGAAAATTACTAAAAACAAAGTTTTAGAATTATAATTAAATATCACGAAGTAATTCGGATATTTAAAATAAAAATAATTAGTACCAATTGATTTTAATCTAATAATCCTTTCAAGAATTTGCTTGTTAGATAATATAATATTCAATGCAAAGGCGAAGCGAAGTTTAAACTTAACAAAGTTAGTTTAAATAAGTGGAACAATTGATTTCATAAATAATATTTCTATCTCAATTAAATTTAAATAAGATACTTCTTGTAAAGTTATATGGATAATTTAACTTTTTTGGGATTTCTTTTTGGACCGATTGTTATGATTGCATTTTTGATTACTTTAGGTGTTTTGCCGAGATGGATTGAGAAGGCTAAAAAAATTGGTTTGGTTTGGGATGATGTTCATAAATGGCACAAGAAGAAGAAAGTGGCTGGTTCGGGAGGGATAGTGGCTTTAGTTGGTTTTATTATTGCTACTTTGCTTTATGTTGGAATTAAGACTTTTATCTTTAAGACTGAAACTAATCTTATTGAAATATTTACAATTATTACAACGATAATTCTTGCTGCTCTTGTGGGTTTTATTGATGATATTGTGGGCTGGAAATCTGGGGGACTTACAAAGAAATCTAGGTTGGCAATGATGATATTTATTGCTATTCCTTTAATGGTTATTAATGCGGGAGAGTCTACAATGATGGGTGTTGATTTTGGACTGTTTTACCCTTTAGTTTTGGTTCCTTTGGCTATTGTTGGTGCTGGGACAACTTTTAATTTTTTAGCGGGTTATAATGGGCTTGAATCAAGCCAAGGAATTTTAATTTTAACTGCTTTATCTATTGTAGCTTTTATGACTGGAAAATTATGGTTAAGTTTGATTGCGGTTACAATGGTTGCTTCTTTGTTTGCTTTGTGGTTGTTTAATAAATATCCTGCAAAAGTTTTTGTGGGAGATGTTATGACTTATGCTGTTGGGGCAATGATTGCTTGTATGGCAATTTTAGGAAATATGGAAAAAATTGCTGTGTTCTTTTTTATCCCTTATATTTTGGAAGTTATTTTGAAAGCTCGGGGCAAGTTTGAGAAACAGAGTTTTTCTAAAGTTAATAGCAAGGGAGAGTTGAGTCCGCTTTATGATAAGGTTTATGGATTAGAACATATTGCTGTAAGATTGTTAAGGGCTGTGAAGGGAAAGGCATATGAATGGGAAGTTCCGATTGTTATTGGATTATTTCAGTTGGTAGTAATTATTGCTGGGTTTATCTGGATTTTTTAGATAAAAGTAAATGGTTTGTTAAATAAATTTCGTGAAAAATAGTTAAGGTGGAAATATTTGAAAAGTTTAACTCAATTTATTTGTAATTTGATTAATAACATAATTATCAATCGCACTGAGTGCATAAAATGTTGAAAGATTTTTTAAAAATATTTAGCTCAAATTATTTCTGTGTTAGAGACGATAATTAAATATCAATTCTGGGGCCCTATTGTAAAATAGGGTTATTCCTTGTGGAAATGAAACAAAGTATAATTTTCATTTTTCCACTTTAAAGATTATACAATGAATTATTCTAACATCCATTTCCAAGCGGGAATTACTTTTATTTTTAAATTGTCTTTTGTTATTTCATCTTCGTTGTCGTAGGTTATTATTTTTCCTTCTTTAAGATTGAATTTTTTCATTGCTTCCGTTAAACCCTTTATTTCTCTTTCCAGATTTTCATCGTTTAGATTGTAGCAGACTTGGAATGCTTTTGTTATTTTGTTTTTTTCTTTTATTATAAAATCGCATTCTCCTTTTTCTTGAAAATAATATAATTCGTAACCTTTTCTTTTTAGATCTAGGAATATTTGATTTTCTAAGAGTTTTCCTTTATTTTCTGAAAAACTAAATCCTAATTGTTTTGATAGGGCACTGTCTATTAAATATAATTTTTTATTTGATTGTATTTGTTTTTTTAAGGAGTAATTATATTTTGGTAATAGAAATAATAAATATGTGTTTTCTAGATATGAAAAATAATCGCTTACTGTTGTCGTGCTTCCCAGACCTATCATTTTTTTTACTGAATTAAAACTTATCTCTTTGGATATTGAATTTGCAGCCAAATAAATCAATTCCCTTAGTGCTCTTTCTTTTGTTAGTTTATATCTTGCCATTACATCCCGATATAATATGCTTTCATAGAGTGATCTCAAATAATCTTTATTTTTTGTTTCAAGATATTCTGGGAATCCTCCCTCATCCAAGTAATTGGAAAATTGTTTTTTTATTTTTATTTTTTCTTTTGTTGTTAATTCTAGTATGGAAATTTTGTTAAATTTTAAATATTCTTTAAATGAAAAAGGATATAATTTGAACATTATGTATCTTCCTGTTAAATGTGTCCCTAGCTCTTTTGATAACATTGTTGCATTTGAGCCCGTAATAAATATGTTTTCACCTGATTCTGATATTCTTCGAACAAATCTTTCCCATCCTGTAATGTTTTGTATTTCATCAAAATAAAATATTTTATCTTCTCCGAAGAGTTCTATTGATAATTCGTATAATGATTGAAAATCTTCGACTGTAAATTTTACAAATCTTTCATCGTCAAAGTTAATGTAAATTCCATCAAATTTTTCTTTTAATTGTTTTAGAATTGTTGATTTTCCTGATCTTCTTATTCCTGAAATTATTTTTATAAATTTTGTATCTTTTGCTTTTATTATTTCTTTTGTTTTTTCTCTTTCAATAAAATTTCCTTTGGGGTAATTGTTTTGGTCAATTATTATTTCTTTTATTCTTTCTTTTTTCATTTTAGTTTCCATTAGGAATGGAAGGTTATTTATAAAAGTTTCCATTAGG
This sequence comes from Candidatus Woesearchaeota archaeon, assembly GCA_964598515.1. Classification (GTDB taxonomy): domain Archaea; phylum Nanobdellota; class Nanobdellia; order Pacearchaeales; family GW2011-AR1; genus GW2011-AR1. The sequence continues at coordinate 6,298 of CAZRBZ010000027.1, read as the reverse complement.
AATGGAAGGTTATTTGTATTAGTAATGAGGGGTTTATTATTGGAAATGGATTTTAAAATTTTTGTTCTGAACAAAAAAGTAAATAGATTTAAATAGGGGTTATATTTTTGTAATACATGTTACAAAAAAGTAGTATGCAAAAAGTATTGAATTGTTTTTTTAGGGAGCCCACTAAAAAATATTCATTGAAAGAATTATCACAAAAATCTCGACTTGCCCATACTTCTGTTAAAATAATACTTCAAAATTTAATAAAAAATAATTTAATAGTTTTAGAAAAAGAAAGGAAAGGAAAAAGAATTTTTCCAATTTATTTTTCTAATCTTGATAAGGAGAATTATAAAAAATTAAAGAAAATAAATAATCTTCTGGAAATTTCTGAAAGTGGATTAATTGAAGAAATTGATAGGGAGATTATGCCAAAATCAATAGTTCTTTTTGGAAGTTATTCAAAAGGAGAAGATATTGAAAGTTCAGATATTGATCTTTTTGTTGAAGCAGGGGATTTGGAAATAGATTTAACTAAATTTGAAAAAAAATTATTTAGAAAAATCAATTTATACTTTGATGAAAATTTAAAAAAATTGAGTAAAAATTTAAAGGAAAATATTATTAATGGTATTGTGTTAGAAGGGATTATTAAAATATGAAAAGAAAAATTTTAATTGATAAAAATCGTGCTGAGTCTTTAAGGAAAATGGCAAAGATTAGTTTGGAAAGATTAAATTCTTTTGATAAAACTAAATATCCTTCAAATACTTTGGATGATTATTATGATATTTTACATCAACTAATGGAATCTATTTCTTTATTGAATAGTTTTAAATTTTCTGGAAATTATGCACATGAAGAATTAATTGATTGGATTTGTAAAGAATTAAAATTCAGCCATCAAGATAAAACATTTCTTCAAATAATTAGAAATTATCAAAATAAGATTTCTTATGAAGGTTTTTTTATAAAGCCTAATTTTATTAAACAGAAGGATAATAAAATATTAGAAATTATCAGAAAATTAGATAATAAAATAGGGGAATTAATTTAATATGGATTTGATACAAGAAGTTAGAGAAGAGAATAATTTTGTGAAAAATATTTTTAATAGATTTAAGAAAAGGGATTTTAGTGGAACAACTGGTCAAGCTGTGAAGAATTCTAGTTATCAGTTGGCTCAAAATTTGATTTTTAAGTTTGGAAGTTTGTTATTTACTATTGTAATTGCAAGAATGCTTTTGCCTGATAGAATGGGTTTGTATAATTTAAGTTTGGCAACCATTGTATTATTTGCTTCTTTTAGTGATTTGGGAATTGGTGCTGCTTTGATTACTTTTGGTGCTAAATTGCTTGGGAAAGATAATAAAACTAAAGCTAAAGGTTATGTTAAAAAATTGTTTAAATGGAAAATAAATTTACTTGTTATTACTTCTTTTATTCTTTTGGCTGGGGCTTATTTCATTGCTGAATTTTATTATCAAAAACCAATATTTTATGCTATTTTAGTAGGGGCAATTTATTTGCCTATTTTGGGAATTTTGGGTTTTGTTGAAACTTTATTTAAGACTACTGAAAATTTTAAGACACCGATGTTTAAAGAAATAATTTTTCAAATTACTAGATTTGTTTTAGTTCCTTTGACTATTTTTGTATTTTTGAAAAGTGGGATGTCTGATAAATTAATGATTGTTGTGACTTTACTTGCTATTACTGCGAGTTATTCTGTGGCTCTTTTATTTTTGGTTTTTCGGGCAAAAAAGAAAATTGATTTTTTAAAAGTTAAATCTGAAGATTTAAATAAAAAAGAGGTTCAGGGCTTGAAGAAATTTATTTTGCCATTGAGTGCTACTGCTTTGGCTGGGATGTTTTTTGGTTATATTGATACTTTAATGTTGGGGCATTATGTTGCTAGCGAATTTATTGCATATTATGGTGCTGCTTTTGCTTTAGTTGGGGGGGCTGCGGCAATTATTGGTTTTATGTCTGCTGCTTTGATGCCTATTTTTGCTAAAAAAAGTGGAAAAGCATTGGAAAATATTTTCAAAAAAGCTAGGAATCTAACAGCATTAATTTCTATTGCTGCAGGGATATTTACTTGGTTTGTTGCTTATTATGTTGTTAGAATTGCCTATGGCATTGAATATCTCCAAGCTGTTCCAGTATTGAAATGGTTTAGTGTTTTGGTTGTAATAATGCCCGTAATTGCTATATATCGAGGATATTTCATAACTCAGAAAAAAACTAAGGGGTTAGCTTGGTTGGTTTTTGGATCTGCTGTTTTGAATATTATTTTAAATTTCTTTGGGATTAGATATGGATTAGAGCAATTTGGGATGATGGGGGCAGTTTATGGAGCTGTTGGAGCTACTATTTTGAGTAGGGTGCTTTATTTGGTTGGATTGATTTGGATGAAAAAAAGAAAGACATGATATTTGAGGATTGGGTGTTTATTTTGGGGGAGTGGTTTGGATGAGGAGAAGTAAAACTTAACTCCCTTTATTTGTGATTTGATTAATAAAATAATTATTCGTCGTGCTACGTGCATGAGGGGTTGGAGGATTTTTGAAAATATCTAAGCTTAATTTATATTTGTGCTAGAGACGATAATTAAATATCAATTCTGGGCCCTATTGTAAAATAGGGTTATCTCTTGTGGAAGTGAAACAAAGTATAATTTTTATTTTTCCACTTTAAAGAGTATATTAAAATTTGTTTTAAAGATTATACAATGAATTATTCTAACATCCATTTCCAAACGGGCATAATTTTTATTATTTTATTTTTTATCTTTATTTCTTCTTCCTCTTCCATTGTTAAGATTAGTCCCTTTTTTAAATTGAATTTTTCCATTGCTTCAAGAAGCCCATTTATCTCTCTTTCTTTTGTTCTTTCATTTTCAAGATATACACTCACTTGAATTGCCTCAGAAATTTTCAATCCGTCTTTTATCAAAAAATCACATTCTTGTTTTTCATTATAATAATAAATTTGTTTATTTTTTTTCAATAATGCTAAGAAAACTAAATTTTCCAGTTTTGTTCCTAGTTCTTTTGAAAATTTGAATGAAACAGATTCTAAAAAAGAATTATCTGAAACATATATTTTTTGAGAAGCTTGAATTTGCTTTTTTACCGAATAATCAAAACGGGAAATTGTATAAAAAAGATAAGTATCTTTTAGATATTCTAAATAATTTTTTATTTGACTTAAGCTCTCTATTTGAGTTAGGTTTTTTAATGTTCTATAAGAATATATTTTTCCAATATTCGAAATCAAATATAAAACTAAATCATTTAATTCTTTTTGTTTTCTTATTTTGTGTCTAACTAAAATATCTTTTTGAATTATGTCTTGAAAATATTGTTTTGATAATTCTAAATCATTATTTTTTATTATTTGAGGGAATCCCCCTTCTTTTAGATATTTTTTAAAATTTTTTAGGATATTTATTTTGTCTATTGTCGTATCTTTTGAAATAGTTATTTTTTTGTATTTTAGATATTCCTGAAAAGAAAAAGGATGCAGTGAGATTGTTTTATTTCTTCCTGTTAGGTAAGTTGACAGTTCTTTACTTAATAATTTTGAATTTGATCCTGTTACAAAAACTTTTATTTTTTTACTGAATAAATTATTTGTCCATTTTTCCCAACTTTTTATATTTTGAACTTCATCTAAGAAATAAACAATTTCTTCTGTGCCATATAATTCATAAACAATTTCTTCTATATCTGAAAAATTATTTATATTAAAATCATTGAATCTTATATCATCAAAGTTTATCCAAATGTGTTTTTTGTTTATTTTTTTAGAAATTATTTTTAATAAAGATGATTTTCCACATCTTCTAATTCCAGTTATTATTATGATTTCATCTGAGCCTATATATTTGTTTAAATCTATTTCTCTATCTATTAGATATTCTTTTCTTCTAAAAATTTTTTGTTGGTCTAAGAGTATTTGTTTTAATAATTCTTTTTTCATATTGGTTCTAAGAAACCGTTCTTTTTAAAGTTTCTTTTTTTGTTTAAATCGTTCTTTTCAAAAGAACGGTTTAAATTGAGTAAATTGTATATTTTAATAATAAAAAAGTTTAAAGGGTTTGATTAGTTTTTGGATCTGCTGTTTTGAATATTGTTTTTAATGTTATTGAGATAGAATATGGATTCATGGTTGAGGAGTTTATGGGGCTGTTGGAGCTACTATTTTGAGTAGGGTGCTTTATTTGGTTGGATTGATTTGGATGAAAAAAAGAAAAAATTAATTTACCTTATGTAAAATTTTTATGAGATTTTTAATAAATTCATTAGTATCTGCAAAGTAATTAGGGTAGGCTTTTTTCAATTCAGTAATGTTGTCTGCACCAATCAGAACAACATCATATTCTTTTTTTCCATAAATTTTCTTTTCTACCTCTGAATACATTTTTATTGCTTTTTTCTCCTCTTTTTTTAAAAATGAGGTTATAGTAATTTTTTCTTGAATTGTATTTAGCTCTAATACGAAAAATTCTTTTTTTTGCGGGAAAATCATGTTTTAATTTTATTAAAACGCGGGAGAAAATAAAAGGAGATTTTGAGAGATTTTAAATGATTTTATCTAAACGCGGGAAATTTTAGGAATAAAAAGAGATTTTTGGGGTTAAGTAGAAAATTGTTTTATACCCCAAATTTTTTATGATTTTGTATTAAAAATTTATAACATTCTTCCGCATATTTTTCTTCAAAAATTTTGCCATAATAGTTTATTCCATTCCTTGATGCTCTTAAATTATTAACAAAAGATATATCAAATTCATTAAAATCTATTTCTTTCATATATGCTACTTCTGATTCGTGTGCATAATTTCCTGAAGAGTAGAAACCAATTAAGAGCATTTTAGCTCTGAGGGATTGCATTATTATGTCATGAACATCTTTAATTATAGAATTCGCACTAAATTGATCTATTCCTAATTTATTTATTCTTATTTTTAAACCTTTGAAGGATTTTTTAGATTCTTCAATCAAAAATTCAGCTCGAGATTTGTCTTGTCTTCTTTTTTTGACAATTCCTTTTTGGAGATAATATTCAAATTCAAATAATTTTCTCATATTCTAAATCCTCCTGCAAGAACAATTCCATTGAAAAGATTTTCTTTTAAATTTTTATGAATATTTGTTAAATCTTTATAAAATTGTATTCTAATTTCTTTTTCTAATATTTTTTCAAATTTTTCTAAATTAATATTTTCTTCTTTAGAACCAATAATTGCTATGTCTATATCTGAATCTTTTGTATCTTCGCCAAATGAATAAGAGCCAAACAAAAGAATTGTTTTTCCTAAAAATTTTTCTTCTAAAAAATCAAATAAACCTGATTCATGAATTAACCTTAGATTTTCAATTCTTTTCATTTCAAAAATTTTTTTATTTTCAAGATTCAATCCTATTATTGAAAAGTTTGAAGTTTTATTTTTAGAAATTTTTAATAAATTTTGTTTTTGAAGATATTTTAGAGATTTTGCTACAGCCGTAGGAGACTTTTTTAATTTTTTTGCCACTTCTCTTTGATTAAATGTTTCACCCATATTTGCAAATAATAATCTCAATATTTCTTGTTGAAGTTTTGTAAAATTTTGTTTGTATATGTCCATTTTAGTTTATATGCGTAAACTTTAGTTTATATTTAAATGTTTCGAATATGGTTAAAAAAGGGGGTTGGAAATTGAAAAAGGAAGAAAGAAATTATTGCTAAGTTGCTTATTATTTTTAATGTTATTGGGATAAGGTATGGATTAAGAGTTGGAGGGGTTTATGGGACTGTTGGGGTTGGGAAGGGAAAGGGGGTTGTTTTGAGGGGTTGATTTTGGAGGATTGATTGTTTGGCGGAAAATGGATAGTTATTTGTTTTAAAAAAATTAATAAAGTTATTATCCGTCGTGCTACGTGCATGGGGGGTTGGAGGATTTTTGAAAATGTCTAAGCTTAATTTATATTTGTGCTAGAGACGATAATTCGAGTTAATTCGTTTCATTTCCTAAAGGAGAATCTTATTTAGAATAAGGCCCCATAATCTAATTAATAAAATAATTATCCGTCGCAGCTGCGTGCATGAATGGTTGGAGGATTTTTTGAAAATATTTAGCTCAAATTATGTTTCCGTCAGGAGTGATAATTAAATATCAATTCTGGGCCCTATTGTAAAATAGGGTTATCTCTTGTAGAAGTGAAACGAAGTAAAATTTTATTTTTCCACTTTAAAGATTATACGATGAATTATTCTAACATCCATTTCCAAGCGGGAATTACTTTTATTTTTAAATTGT
>CAZRBZ010000026.1:0-13088 GCA_964598515.1 Candidatus Woesearchaeota archaeon | reverse complement strand
GCGATAATTATGTTATTAATTACGAACGAAATGAATTAAAATGTTTGAGGATTTTGGTAGTTAGGCTTAATTATTTTATTATCAACCATTCAAAATTCCATAAATTATTTTGAAAAATTTTTGTGCGTTTTCTATTGATTTGGTTGCGGGAGATTTATTGGCTTCTGGTAATTTTTTATATGCAAATTCTCCTCGCTTTTTCTTTTCTATTTTGAATATGTGTAGAAGTGAATCTGATTTTATTATTTCTGTTTCATAAATATTGATTATTTCTTTTGAAATTTTTCCTGATTTGCATATCCTTTTAAATTTATTATAAGTCTTTTTATGTTCGTCTGGAAGTTTTGTTTTGATTTCTTTATTGGCCAAATATGCTTTTACTGCATAAAATATTGAATAATAAGCATGGCTTATTACTCCAGTATAAAATGTTTGATTTTGTTTAATTCTAAGGATTGTTTTTAATTTATTTTCTTTTGAAATCCTGATTAATGATTCTGCTAAGATTAATTCATTTTCTGATTTTTCTAGATAAAGTTTTGATAAGCTCATTTTATTATATTATAGAAAATTTGGAGGTTAATTATTGGTAAATTATTTTTTAATATTTCTTTTCCTAAATTTTCTTCATCATTCTTTATCATTTTTTTTAATTCTAATTCAGTAATTATGTGAAAATCTATATTGATTATTTCTTTTCTTTTTATTGATTCTAAAATTGTTTCTATAGAAGAAGATTTATTTTTCACAATTATTGCCATATCTAAATCGCTTGATTTTGTTTGTTTATTTTTTGCGTAACTTCCGAAAACTATGAGCGAATAAAAGGAGATTTCTTTATTTAATTCATTTGAAATGTTTTCTATTGTTTTTAGAGGCAAAGAATATAATTGATAAGAAATGAGTGAAATATAATTTATGCAATTGTTTGTTAAATTTATTTTGTAGAGTTTTTGATTTCCTATTTGTTCTATTGAAATTATTTTTTCTTTTTCAAATTCTAGTATTGTTTTTTGTAAAAATGAATTTGAATTTGTTTTTAGGGATTCTTTTAGTTCTCTAAATGTTTGGGGAGATTTTATTCTTAATTTATTTAATATTGGTAGTTGTTTTTTTGTAATCATTTTATAATACCTGTTTTTAGGTATAAATATACCTGTTTTTAGGTATTTAAGTTTTACGGTGTTGGTAGAGAGGAAAGAAAATTGTGTTTCGTAAATGTTGGAGATGTAAATCTCTGTTTCGCAAATAATGGCCTCATGACATGGGGCCTCGTGGTTCCGAAAATTTAAAACAAATTTAATTATGTGGAAAGGATTTAAGATTGGGTGTTGGAGGATTTTGATGAAAAGATAATAATATTTTTAAAGAAAACTAAAATATATTTAGGATTTTTCCAGGGGAGCAATCTGAATTAATGCCATCGGCAAGAACATTGGTTGTAAAGAATTTTCTAAAGAATTATTAGATTTACTAAACTCAAACAATGTTCCCTAACAGGGTGGATAATTAAAAATCTTTATAGCGAGCCTTATGCAAATAAGGTTATCCCTTGTGGAAGCGTAGCGAACTATTTAGAAAATAATTTCTCAAAATTATTTTCTATTTGTTTTTCAACTTCTTTTTCCGATATATTCCAAACCTCTGCGATTTTCTTTATACTTTCTGATATGAAAGCAGGTTCATTTTTTTTGTCTTTGAATGGTGAGAGATATGGTGAATCTGTTTCGGTTAGAATTTGTTTATGTGGGACAAATGTTAACATTTTTTGGAAGTGTTCTGAACGTACAACATTTGTTGGAATTGAGAAATAACAATTTAATTCTATTGCTTTTTGTATTAGTTTGAAGTTTCCTGAAAAGCAGTGGAGAATTATTTTTGAGTTTTGATAATTTTCTAATATTTCTAAAATTTCTTTTTCTGCTTTCCTTGTATGAATAATTGCTGGAACATTTAGTTTTTTTGCTAGGTCTAATTGTTTTGTGAATATTTCTTTTTGTATTTCTTTTTTTGGTAATTCATGAGAAAAATCCATACCTATTTCTCCTATTGCTATTACTTCATTTTTGTTTTTGGAGATGAGATTAGAAAGAAGGGTGAAGTTATTTGAAGTTAGATTATCTTCTGGATATAATCCTGATGCAAATTTGATTTTAGAATATTTTTTGGATAGTTCTAAATTCTTTTTGTTGGAGAGGATGTTTACTGAGTTTGTTATAACTAGTTTTATTTTTGGGTTGTTTTGAATTTCTTCTAGTTTTGATTCTTCTAGAAAATCTAAGTGTGCATGAATGTCTATTATCATAATAATTAAATATGTTTCAAGTTTATTAAAGTTAAGATGAATATTTTATTTAATAAAAGTTAAATAAAAATAATTATTTCTTCAAGTAGAGTGATATTCTTTGGATAGTCTTTCCATTAAGGTTTTTACTGTTATGAATTTTCCATTTTCGTCTAATGAGTTTTCTTTTGTTGCTCGATAAGCATTTGATCCAGCGAATACAAAGCCTTCTTTGAAGTTTCCTTGTTGTGCTTTGATTAATGCTTCTGCTATACAGTAAGGAGATTCTTTTGGATTGCATGTTTTAAGACAATTATATTTACAATTAAAATTTATTTTTTCTTTATTGATTACTTTTTCTAAAAAGGGATTTTTGATTGCTCTTCCCGGCATTCCAACAGGACTTTTGATGATTACTATGTCTTTTTTTTCTGCATTTATATAAGCTTGTTTAAACCTATCATCTGCATCACATTCTTGTGTTGTTACAAATCTTGTTGCCATTTGAACTCCAAACCCTTGGTCCCCATAATATTTAATATCTTGTCCTGTGTAAATTCCTCCAGCCACAATTATTGAAATATTCGGATAATTATTTTTTATTTCTTTTGCAATATTTTCTAATTTGGGAGTAGTTTTATTTATTAAATCGTTAAATTTGAAACCTAAATGTCCTCCTGCAGCTGGACCTTCAACAACAAGTGCATCTGGAATTTTATTATATTTTTCCCAAGAATTTATCATTACCCTTGCTGCTTTTATACTTGAAACAATTGGTATTAAATTTATTTGCGGATTTTTTACTAAGTCTGGTAGATTTCTTGCCAAGCCTGCCCCAGAAATTATTAAATTTATATCTTCTTCTGCAGCTACTTTAATTAATCCCTCATAATCTGTTAAAGCATACATAATATTTACTCCTAAAATTCCTTTTGGTGAAATTTGTCTTGCTGCTCTAATTTCTTCTTGCAATGCTTTTCTATTTGCTTCGATATATTTTTTTCCAGAATAATTTTTTAAGGAACCTAATTCAACTCCAGCAACAATCCCTATACCTCCACAGTTTGCAACAGCTCCTGCAAGTTTTCTACTTGAAATCCCAACACCCATACCTCCTTGAATTACATTAAATTCTAAATTTTTAATTTTAAATTTTGGTAAATTAATCATAATATAACTTGATGAAAGAAGTTATTAAACTTTTTTGAAATATATAATTAATTATTTTAAATTCATGAGATAATTTTTGAATACAAATATTTAATAAATTAATTTTTTAACTTTTAATATGGAAAAGAAAATAATTGCATATCATTATACAAATCCTAGAGCTTACAAATCTATGCGAAATCCTGGAATAGATGGCTATTTGACATTTGGGTTTGATAATTTTGCTGGATTAATTCCAAGTAAAAGATTGATTGGTTTAAGTAAAGGAAAGGGTTTACCTTCTGAAGCTCATGATGGAATAATTGAGGGTTTATTGAAAATTGAACCTAAATCTTGGTTAAGTAATCCTGAATTTCCTCACCTTTGGGAATATCTTATGCATGATATTTGTAGGGAAAAAGAAGTCATGCTTTTAAGTTTTGAATTGAATGGAAAAGATAAAGCATATGTTATTGATAGGGCACATATAGAAAGAGAATTATATAGAGAATCTAAAGGTTTAGGTAGCCCAACAAGAGAATCAAGGTATGAAGCTTCTAGAAAATATTGGGAATCAAGAGTTCCAGTTTTTGAATATGATGAAAATTATTCGGTACCACAATTGGCAATTTGGTCTGGAATAGAGTTTGAGAGGTTAAAGGTTGAATGGATAAAACCCCGTGCTGAAGTTTGGAAAAAAGTGTTAGATAATAATCTTTGAATAAATTAAATAAAGGTAGCATAAAAATTTATAATTAATATTTTAAATTATTCGCATCCGCTGGAGGACATTGGTTGTTAAAAAATTTTTGAAAGTAAATTATTAAATTTGCAAAGTTATGTTGAACAATTTATGTTTGGCCATTGGGCAATAATTTAAGAATTTTATAACGAGCAGTAGTGAGCAATTTTTTTAAATCAAAACGGCATAAAGAACACAACAAATAATGACCCCTGCTGCGACTAAGTTTTTCCAAGTTAGTTTTTCTTTTAGGAATTTCCATGCAAAAAGATATATGAAAACAGGACTTAGCATTATCATTAGTGTTGTTTCTATTATTCCGATTGATGTGTAACCATAATAAATTATTATTCTATAAACAATACAAATTGCTGCTGTAATTGCTACTTGGAATTTTGTTTTTTTATCTAAACCTTCCATCATCTTTGGTTTGAAAATGATTAATGTTCCGAGTAGAACTAAAATACTTCTTACAAAATAGAAAGTCATTGGAGAATAAAAATCAAGTATTAATTTTGACAAGACTAATTCAGATGCAAAAAAGAAACTACCTATTAAAGCAAATTTGAAATATTTTCCGAATTTGAAATGATGTCCTTTTATATGTGAAAAAATTAAAGCTAATCCTGCAATTAGTGCTGGAATTACTGCATTTAGATTTCTTTCATATATTGTCGGGCTAATTAAATAACTCAATAACAGAGCTAAAAGAATTACAAATAATGGTTCGGTCATTTTTGCTGGTTCTAGTTTTGAAAGTTTTTGCCATTTCATTGATGTGAATGTGAACCAGTTTGCTGCTAGTGATAATACAACAACTCCCAAAAGAATTAGTAAATTTTTAAGAAGAAATGCTTCTGGATCTAGTTTCCAAAAGAACAATAAGAATGGAATCATAATTACTGTTATTGCTAAAAATTGTAGGCCTTGATATTGTTTTGTTTTAATTGATTCTTTCATTAAAACAATTCTTTCTACAATAGTTCCTGTTGCTAAAGCTAGTGCTCCTAAAATTGGAAATAAAACCATAATATCACCTTAAAAAAATTAAGGAAATATAGTTTAAAAGAATGTTTAAAGTGTATTGTTTAGAATAATAATAATTTAATAAGGTGAAATTGATTTTATTTTATGATGGATGAAATTAGAAGAAGATTAATTTTGGATTTTGATGGAATGATTACTGATATTGGAGAAGAAACTAAAAGTTTTCAGGGAATGTATCCCTATATTTTATGTGATAAATTGAATCTTAATAGAGAAAAATATATATTAAGATTTAAAGAGATTAAGAAAGATTTGAAAAATAATGAAATTGAAGGATTTTTTATTAATGGTAAAAATGTGATGCCTGCTTCTTGTGATCCATATATTTTAACCCAATCTACTGGACAACAATTGATAAAAGAATTAAAATTGAAAATTAAAGATGAGGACAAATTATTAGTTGATTTATTTTTAGAAACTAGGGCAGAAGTGGGTAAAAAAGAAACTTTTTATAGGAAGGGAAAGGAAAGAACAAGAGAATTTTTTGATAAAATTTTAAATAAATATGAAGTATGTTTTGTTACAAATGCTTCTCCCGATAAAGTTGAAAAACATTTAAAAGAGTTAGGTGAAGAATATTTTGAAAGAATTAATATTTATGCAAATGCAAAAAAATTATTTGTTGATGATGATTATAAAGAAATTCCTAAAAGTATTTGTTCTGGAGGTTTTTCTTCACCAAGAGAAGTATTATTAAGAAGAAAAGAATACCATAAAATATTAAAAGATCTCAAAAATAAAAAAGGGTTTTATCCTTCGATTACAACTGTTATTGGAGATATTTATGAGTTAGATTTGGCTTTACCTGATTATTTGGGATATAATATAATTCAAATTGAAAATGGTTATTCACAAAAACATGAAAGAGATTATTTGGGTGAGAGATTTGTTAAAGATTATAATGAGTTAGAAAAATTATTATTATAAGATTAAATTTTTAAAGTGAATTGATATAACTATTTTATGCGCTTGTAGTATAGTGGTTAGTATATGACGTTGCCAACGTTGTGACCCGAGTTCGAACCTCGGCAGGCGCATGTTTATTTTAATTTAATTCACTTCGTTTATAATTAAATAAAATACTATTCGTTTTCGCTGGATGTATGAAAACATGTTAGATTTATTGAAATATCTAAATTATATGTTTAATCATTAAGCAATAATTATTTTTTTTATATTTATAATAATTATAAAAAAATAAATCACCTCTCAAATCGCCTTTTTTGACCCAGAACTTACCTCTTCTGGTATCACTATCTTCTTCTGCCTCTTTGAGAGTCATTTCTTCTTGAATCATTTCTTCCTCTAGGACTTTTTTCTCGAGAATCATTTCTTGATGTTCTTCCTCGTCCAGAATCTCTGCTTCTTGAATCATTTCTTCTCCTTATATTTGAATCTTTTGGAATGAAACATTCAGAACATGAAACACCTACACCTGTTCTTGGTTTAAATGGCACTTGACATTTTTTTCCACATTTTTTACATACAGCATCATACATTTCTACATTACTTCTTCTTGATGAATCTCTACTTGAACTTCTATTTCTTGAATCATTTCTACCCCTAGAAGAATCTCTTCCTCGGGAATTATTTTTTCCTCGCGATGAATCTCTGTTTCTTGAATCATTTCTTCTGCCTCTTCCTGAATCTCTTACAATTTCAACTTTTTTTACATAGGGTAATTCTAATTCTTTAATTTGTACTTTTTCATGGTTCATGATGTCTGAAAAAAATTCATAATCTCTTGAAGCTAAAATATTAATTGCTTTTCCTTCTTGTCCTGCCCTTGCTGTTCTACCAATTCTGTGAATGTAATCACTTGATATTCTTGGCAAATCGTAATTATAAACATGAGTCACACCTTTAATATCTAATCCTCTTGCTGCAACATCTGTACAAACGATAATTCCAACTCCGCCCTCACCATTAAATTCTGTTAAAACTTTTATTCTCTTTTTTTGTTCCATTCCACCATGAATTGCTTTTGCATTAATTCCCAAATTATTTAAATTTGTGACAACAAAATCTGCATTTCTCCTGGTTGAGCAAAAAACCATTACTAGGTGTGATTTTTCCTTTTCTAATAAGTGAACTAATAAAGAAAATTTTAAACCATCTGGAACATCATAATAAACTTGTTCTAATTTTGAATGATCCACATATGAATCTACCGAAACTTCAACTGGATCTGTAGTATATTTTTCTGCTAAATAATCTACATCTGCAGAAATTGTTGCAGAAAATAACATTGTTTGTCTTTTTTTTGGACATGCATCAATAATTTTTCCAACATCTTTAACAAATCCCATATCAAGCATTCTGTCAAATTCATCCAAAACTAAAATCTCTACTTTGTTTAATTGAAGTGTATTCCTATTCAAATGATCTAATACTCTTCCAGGTGTTCCTACAAGAACATCAAGATTTCTCATTTTTCTTATTTGTATATCTATATTTACTCCACCATAAACTGCTAAAACTTTTAAATTATTTTTTGAAAATTGTTTAATTGAATCTGCTACTTGTTCAGCTAATTCTCTTGTTGGAGTTAAAACAATTGCTTTAACTTTTTTTTCTGGAACAATTTTTTCAATAATTGCTGAAGCGAAAGCTAGAGTTTTACCACTACCAGTCTTTGAAGCACCAATAATATCTCTTCCTTCTAATGCTAAAGGTATTGTCTTTTCTTGAATTTCCGTTGGAGTATCAATTTTCATACTTTCCAGTATCTTCAAGACTTCTTCGCTTAATCCTAATTGTCTAAATTTTTCCATTTTCATTTTATAATTTTCCTAGAAAACAATATTTACTAAACCTATTCTCCTATTACTTTCTTTATTACTTGAATTAATATTAAAATCTATTTATAAATCTATTTATTTATTACTAAAAAGTTGGAACAAAAAATAATTTTGAATTTAAAATAAATCAAAAAATTAAACAAAATTAAAATTTTATAATTAATAGAATAAATTCCACGAAGTAGTTCGGAAATTTAGAAAAAAATTATTATCTACAAAACAATTTTGTGAATTGTATTTAAAATTTATGAAAAAAATTAACAAATTAAAGTCAGGAAAACCTTTTTAAAATCAGAATGTTATGATTTAGTTGTATGGACCCATGGTCTAGGGGTTATGACACCTCGTTTACACCGAGTAGATCGCAGGTTCGATTCCTGCTGGGTCCATATTATATTTGCTTTGCAGATATAAATTTATTCTATAGAAATCTAATTAGTGGAAAATTCAAATAGTTTTATTTCCCATAGGAAATTATCGCTGGTTTAAATCAAAATTTATAGATTTTGATTTTACCGATTCCTGCTGGGTCCATATTTTTTCTTTCCAAACTTTTATAAATAGCTTCCTTTTATTTTGAATATGATTAATCCTAATCAATCTATTCCTGGAATGGATTTAAACAACAATTATTCTAAGACAAATGTGCCTCAACAGGAAAACCCTGAAATTCAAAAGAAAAAATTTGAAAAAACAAAAAAGGAACTTGAAAAATTAAAGAATTTTTTTGTTAAAAAATATAAATATATTCAAGGTATTGGTATTTTGCCACCTCAAGCAATTCCAAAATTTATTGAAGAGGAAGAAGCTCCTGAAGAATCAAAAGATCATGTTCATTTGTTAATTGTTATTCCGGATGATAAAAATAAAGACATTCCAAAAATTAAAACAGAAATTGTAAAGAAAATTACAGAATCTAAAGAAAAAGTTTGGGTTCATATTTTAACTCCTGCTGAAATTTGGGAAATTTGTTTTGATCAAAAATTTGAGTTATCTGGAGCAATTTTTATGGCTTATCCATTATATGATAAGGGTATTTTGGGTGCATTGAGAGTTGCTGAAATACATAAATCATTAGTTCTACAAAAATTTGAAAAATATGTTGTTAGTTATGTCATTGGAGGAAGTTTGGTTAGAGGAGATGCAGTTAAAACAAGTGATATTGATGTTTTTGTAATTATTAATGATACTGATGTCAAGAGAATGCCAAGAAGGGAATTATTAGAAAGACTTCGAGGAATTATTTATCAATATGTTGCTGAGGCAGGTCAAATTGCTGGTGTTCAAAACAAACTTGAACCTCAGATTTATTTATTGACTGATTTCTGGGATGCTGTTAAAGATGCTCATCCTGTTATGTTTACTTTTATTAGAGATGGTGTTCCACTATATGATCGGGGGACTTTCATGCCTTGGAAATCTTTACTTAGAATGGGTAAACTTAAACCTTCTCCTGAGGCCATTGATATGTTTATGAGTATGGGAGATGGAGTTATTCCTAGGAGTAAGAAAACTTTATTATCTGATATTTTTACTAATATTTTTTGGGGAGTTACAACTCCTGCTCAAGCAATTTTAATGCTTAATGGTAGTCCGCCCCCAACTTCTAAAGAATTAGTTAGAGATTTTAAGAAAGAGTTTTACGAAACTAAAATGATTGAAAAAAAATATGTGGATTTCTTGGAAAAAATAGTCAAAATCTGGAAGGATTATGAACATGAAAAAATTAAGGAAATTTCTGGTACTGAAATTGATAAATTATTAAAACAAACAGAAGAATATTTGAAAAGATTGAAAGAATTAAGACAAGAAATTGAAAAGAAATATCAAGAAAAAACAATTGAAGAAATATATAAAGACATTACAGAAGGATTAAAAACTCTGATGGGTAAAAAATCTCAAGAAAAATTATTGGAAGAGTTTGAAAAAGTTTATGTTAAGGAAGGTAAATTTAGTAAACAACATCTGAGAATTTTAAAATCAATTATTAGTGCTAGAACTGAATTTAAGAAAGGTAAATCTAATTCTCATAAAGTTAATAGAGCCAGAAGAGATGCGGATATTTTAATTAGAGATCTTGTTGAATTTAATCAAAGAAAAGATTTGATTTCTGTTGAAAAAGGGAGAATGAGATTGAAATTAAAGGATAAAATTATTGAAATATTAAATGCAGGTGGTAAAACATTCTTGTTTGATGGGACTATTGTCAAAAAAATTGATAAAAAGATTGTTGATTCTACAATGGAAGAGGTTGAAGAAGCCATTACAAAACAAAAAGCTTCAGAATTTGTTGAATTCAATCCTCAAATTTTTGAAATCTTGAAAAAAGAATTTGGAAATTTTGAAATCGTTCTTTAAAATGATTCAAAAATCTTCTTGTAAAATTATTATAAATAAATCTAAGTTTTTTGGTTATTTATTTGAAATTAATTATTTGGAAGAAATTAAAAAAATAATTGAAAAAGTTTCTAATAAAAATAAAAAAATTTGTCATATTTGTTATGGGATTTATTTTAATAAAGAAGAAATTTTCAAAAATGATGGAGAAGTTGGAAAACCAGGGAAAATTCTTTTAAATATTTTAAAAAACAAGAAATTGAATAAACATGTTTTAATTGTATCTAGAATCTATGGTGGAACTAAACTTGGTCCGGCTGGTGTCGGTAAAGTTTTTAGAAAATGTGGAGAAAAATGTCTACTTCATTGAAACCATATTGATAAAATTAACTAAACTAGATTTCTCTTTTTCTTTAAGTTTCATTTTTGTAAAAACTGAATAGATATCCAAATATAATAACCCAGATTTGAGTAAACGAAATTTTAATTCTAATCTAGGAAAATCTATTTCTTTTTTACGTTCAATAAATTTTTCTATTTTTTTATATTAAATCTAGGGATTTTTTTTTATTTCTTTTCATGGTAAAATTTTGCATATGTGGTAAATTCTTTAACATTTTTTAAATAATTTGTATCCATGCAAAATTAAAATATTTGAACTAGGTAATTATTTCTGAAATTTTTTAAATTTATCAATATTTGAAAGTCAAATTAATTGATTTGTCTTTTTATGTTCTCTACTGTTTTTATAAAATATTCAAAATATTGTGTTGAAAAATGTTTTTCCATTAAATTTACAGCAATAATTGTTTCCTTTGTTAATTCTTTGTCTTCAACTAGTGTTTTTAGAAGACCTGATTTGTCTTCTTCAATTAAGTCAAAGTCTCCAGGAAACATATACTCTAAAGTTTTTGTAAACTTCTTAAATTCATTTTTTCTTAATTCTTTTTTATATTTAATATAATCCATATGAGCTTCATTTCCTAAAATTTCAATTTGTTTTTTATTTGAAGCTTTTTTTATTACTGATTCTATTGCTGCAATTAAAGAAGGCTTTAATTCTCCTTGGTATTTTTCTTTTATATAATATCCTAATTGATATATTGATTGAATCTCTTCTATTGATTTTGGAACCATATTAAAATCAATTGTTGTAAATATATAAAGATTTATTTAAAATTATACAATAATCATATAAAGTCTTTTTTGATATTTTATATATGAAATACTTATTTATTTTAGGAAGAAATATTGAACTGTCTAAAGCAGAAGTTTTATCTTATTTTAAAAAGGAAGGAAATCCTATTTTGAAAAATAGTTTGAAAAATAATGGATTATTAATTGAAATTAAAAATTTTATTAATCCAAAAATTATTGATTATTTTGGAGGAGTTTTAGCAATTGGAGAAATTATTGTAGAAGGTAAATTTAATGAATTAAGTGGAAAATTAGATAAGGAAATGATTTATATGGGCGAAAAAAATAAATTAAATTATGTTATTTGGAATTTTTCTGATAATTATGAATTTATTCAAAATTATTTAAAAAATAGATTTAAAGAAGAGAAATTAAAATCTACTGAAAAACATTTAACTGGAAGTATTAAAATGCAAGATGGAGAAAAATTTGAAATTCCTTCTTCTAAATTATTAAATGAAGAATATTTTTTATTTGGAAAAGAGGATTTTGAATATTTTGGTAAAATTATTTCTCATTGTGATTATGAATCTTTAGAAAAAAGAGATATGGAAAAACCTGTTAGAAGAGAATCTTTGGCTATTGCTCCTCGTTTGGCTAAAATTATGATTAATTTGGCTGGATTGAAAAAAGAAGATAAATTATTAGATCCATTTTGTGGCGTTGGAACTATTTTGCAGGAAGGGCTTTTACAAGGAATGACTGCTGTTGGGGTTGATAGAGATGAAAAAGCGATTAAAGGTGCTAAAGAAAATATGAAATGGTTTGAATTTTCTCAAGAGGATTATGAATTAATTGCTTTTGATTCTACTAAAGTTAATATTCCAGAAGTTTCTGGTGTTGCAACTGAACCTGATTTGGGTGAAATTTTGAAAAAAATTCCTACAAAAAGTAAAGCTGAAAAAACTATGAAAGATTTTGAAAAATTAATTATTCAAGTTATTAATAATATTAAAGAAAATGTTCAGGGGAAAATTGTTTTTACTTCTCCATATATTAGGATTGGTAAAAAAAGATTGGCTTGTGATATTGAAAATATTCTTGAAAGGACGGGATATAAATTAGTTGAAAAAGGAATTCCTGAATTTCGTGAAAATCAAGTTGTTGGTCGGATGATTTGGGTGTTGGAGAGGAATTGATTATAAAAATCGTTTTCATTTGTCTAGAATTAATAGAATAAATTTTACGAAGTAGTTCGAAAATTTAGAAAAAATAATTAATATAGATTTGATTAATGAATTTAATAATTAGAATTTGAATTATCTAATTTAATTATTTAATAATGAGCATAGATAAAATAGTTTTGATAAAATTGACCTATTTTTAGTAAAATTATTAAAAATGTCACAAATTCGCTAAAATCTGCTACCCCACAACTTAAGTTGTGGGCTTGACCGCAGATTTTGCTAAAGAAAAAGTTTCAAAAACAGAATTCAATTGAAACTTTTTGAGGCACGAATTTTTACATTCACCCCTGACAATGTGACGCTCACCCTTCGAGAATACCTTCTCGCCAAAGCTCCCGGCACAA
>CAZRBZ010000025.1:0-13276 GCA_964598515.1 Candidatus Woesearchaeota archaeon | reverse complement strand
TGCGGTCAAGCTCACAACTTAAGTTGTGGGGTAGCAGATTTTAGCGAATTTGTGATTTATTTTTTCTCCAGTAAATATTTTGTAAAAATATTTCGAGGTACTCCATGACGAAGTTTAGACTAGGCATTTTCTTTCGTGGCCTGATTTATCAGGTTTTCGTACCAGTTGGTATGCAGCAACTGCTGCACGAGAAAAAAAATAACGGAGTGTAAACCAAAAAGAAACAAAATTATTTCTTAGAAACAATAATTTTTAATTTCCCTTTATGGAAATCAATTTTTGCATCCTTTCCAACAACAGAATGTAAACTAGAAGAATAATCAAAAGTACGTAAAGATTTTTCAAACCACTTAAAATCTTCTTTTTCAAGCTCATTCTCCTCTTTTTTTAGCATTAATATTTATCTTATTATCATTAACTTTAACAGAAATATCTTCCAGCTTAAACTCAGGTAAATCAAATTCCAATACGGCCAAATCATCCGTGCTTTTCATATATTATAAATATTAGAAAAAATAAAAACATAAATCTTATTTAATAATTTTGCACGAAAAAAATAAAATTAGGATAACCAAAATTGTATAACAATATCTAAAAAAGTAGAAATAAGACAAATTCCAAACCAATCTCTAATAAGTCAGTAAAAAAACATGTTTCATACCAATTTCTAATAAGTCAGTAAAAAAGCATATTCCACACTAATCACTAACATATTTATTCATTCAGGGGCCGGGTAGTGATCACCTCTATCCGGTTTACCTTATTAAAGCTTGAATCGCTTCAATAGAATCTGCAACTTGTTTCCCTTTCTCAGTCAATTTGATAAGCTTAATTCTTCCTTTCTTATCAAACTCAACTAATCGGAGAATCTCCAAAGTTTGCAGTATTTTTACCGCATGGCTATAAGTACAATCTATCTCCTTAGCCAAAACACTCCCATACCTCATCCGCGTGTTCTTCTTCAAAGAAACAAGCATTAAAGCAGGCTTTCTTCGAAAGAAGACATCAAAGTTATCTTCCATTTGGACTTGTATAGTTTATTGTATATATTTGAACATGTATTTACTTATAAATATTTTGTGACATATATGTTAGACAACCAGTGACAAAGTTGAGAACAATATTGTTTACAAAATAATTTACAAAAATTAAAAATTTTAAAATGGAGGGAATAAATCTCCTGAAGTAGTTTGAAGATTAAAAAAAAATAATTAATGTAAATTTAATAATCTAATTTGAACATGGTTTGGTAGATAATTATTTATTCCGCAAAAAGCAAATGAAAAGTAATCTTGGCAAAGCTAGATTAATTAAGTAAGCGATTAATGATTTCAAAGATTAAATCATCTCAACAAAATTTTCCATTTTCCAAACCAGTAATATTATTAACCTCCATCTTCCTTTTTATTCTATGAAAATTCTAGCAATTTCAGACATACATGGAGACACAGGTCTTGTAAAAAAAGTTGAAAAACTCGCAAAAAAGGAAAATGTAGATATGATTGTTTTAGCTGGAGATCAAACATGGTTTGAAGAACCAGTTGAAAAAATAATTTTCCCAATAGCAAAAAAACCAACACTAATAATTCATGGAAATCATGAATCAGAAGAATTAATCAACATATGGGAAAAAATGTATCCCCATTTGAAAAATATTCATAAAAAACATTTAGAAAAAGATAAGATAGGATTCTTTGGTTCAGGCACAACAGATTGGGGATTTAAAGAAGATTCAGAACAAATCTTCAAAGAACTAAAACAAGGTCACGAAAAAATAAAACATTTAAAGAAAAAGGTAATGATTCAACATTGTCCTCCTATGGGAAGTGCCGTAGAATTATTAGGTTTTCCAGGATCCTATGGCACAAGAAAAGCTATCGATAAATTCAAACCAGATGTATTGATTTGTGGACATATCCATGAAGGTGGAGGAATCATTGAACAAATAGGAAAAACAAAAGTAATGAATGTTGCAAGAACTCCAACTATTTTTGAGATTTAAAACTAATTTAATTCAAATCATAAGGATTCATTTTTCAAATCCTTCTCCAATTTATTTTCTCGCAAATACCAAATACATTCTTTATAATTTTTCGAATTATATTTATAATAATCAGTAGGCTCACCATACTCTCCTGGTTCTCTCCCATGACAATTCGCCTGGCAACGAAAATAAGCTTCTGGAGTTCTCATCAAATCTTCAGCTAATAATTTAACATAAGGACATTTCATATCATATTTTTCAGTCATTTATCCTTTCCTCCAAACCATTTCCTTTAATCGGGACTTTATCAATTTCATCAAAACCATATTTAACTCCCCCAACAAAAATTCCTTCTTCATTCAATTTTCCCAAATCTGTAATCAAATATCCTTTTTGTTCAAGACCAATAAGAAAAAAATATGGCATATCCGCTAAGATATGTCTTCCACAATGCAAATTATACAAATCGAATTCATTCATTCTATTCTCTCCTCTAAACTATTTTTTTCACAAGCCTTACAACTAGGATTCAATCCAATATACTCTTTTGTCTCGTGATCGAGAGTAAATGCACTAAAAAATTTATCATGATATTCGCATCTTGGACCATATGCTGCTGGGCAATGATATTCAAAATTAGGATTACCTCCAAAATTATAATAATAACAATCTCTATTTGGTTCTTCTTTTATCATTTCTTTTTTTTTCTTTTACCATAACATACCAAAGACTTGCATATTTTATACACTTTTCTTGACAAAAACTGTCAACATAGTTGTACTTCACATAAAAGCTTATAAAAAATATCCCCCAATAACAAATATGCTAGATAATAAAACAATTCAACAAATAGAAAAGTTCGTTTCTTCAGAACCAAGAAGCATAAATGAAATTGCAAATCACTTAAATAAAAACTGGAGAACTATTGATAGATACTTAAAACAAATAGCAGAAGAATACAAAACAATTGAAACAAAAACATTTAGAGGAGGAACAAGAGGAGCATTAAAAATTGCCTACCTTTCAACACCAGAAAGAATTTCTTCAACAAAAGTTCAAGAACAATTAGAAAAAGAAATTTTAAAATTAAAAAGAAAAGAAGATTTTTCAGCATTTGATATTTTCCAACACATTCCAGAAAAAAACAAAATAGCAATTGTAGAAGATGAAATCTCGGAACAATCAACAAATCTCCAAGAATTGATTAAAATATTAAACGGAACAAAAAAAGAATTAAAATTATTTTCAGGAAATCTTTCTTGGATTAACTTAAAAAAAGGAGAAATCGATTTATTCAAAACATTAGAAGAATTAGTAAAAAAAGGAGTAAAAATAAAAGTTTTATGTAGGATTAATTTGGAAGGTGTTGAAAACATAAAAAAAGTTTTACAACTAAATTACAAATACGGAAAAGAATTAATTGAAATAAGACATAGAGAACATCCAATAAGAGCATTTGTAATAGACAATAATTCATTTAGATTAAAAGAAATAAAAGAACCAACAGGGAAAATTAAAGAACTAGATAAAAAGAAATTCATCTTCTATACCATAAAAGATAAAGAATGGACAGAATGGCTTGGAAAAATATTTACAAAAATGTTCAACACTTCAATTGGTTCAGAAAAAAGATTAATTGAATTAAATAGATTGATAAAATAAAAGTGTAGTTAAAGAATTATCCGCAATTTGCTAAACTCAAACAATGTCCGTACAACAGGCGCTAATTTAATTTATCAATTTGAGGCCTTATGCAATAAGGTCATCCCTTTGGGAAGCGTTAGCGAACATTTTGCTCCAAAACACACAAAATGGAAATAGAAAAAAAATACCTAATAAAAAAGAAAAGAAAAACATATCCTTCTTTGTTTGAAATAAAAAATCTAGAAAAAGAAATAATTCAAAAAGGAAATCCCATAATTCAAGATTATCTTCCAATCAAATTAATTCCCTCAAATTTAAAAAATAAAATTAATTTCAAACCAAACGAAATGCGATTAAGAAAAACAAAAAATAAATATTTTCTAACAATAAAATCAAAAGGAAAACTTGCAAGAGAAGAATTTGAAATAAAAATAAAAAAAGAATTCTATGAAAAATATAAAAAACTAAAACAAAAAACATTATATAAAATTAGACTAATACAAAAATACAAAAATAAAATACTTGAATTTGATTATTATCCAAATTACGACATGATAACTATGGAAATAGAATTTAAATCAATTTCTGAAGCTAATAAATTTCATATCAAAGGGAAAGAAATCACAAAAAGAAAAAAATACAAATCTAGAAATTTAGCTAAGTGATTATTCAAAAAAATTATCAAGACTCTTACCAACTTGTTCAACTTTAATTTCTTTCCCATTCATAGAATATTGTTCCCATGCAATATAAAAAACAATTGCTCCAGCAACAAGATGTCCAATTATCCTAAGATAATTAATTTTTTTTCTTCTGCTTTTTTCCAATAGAACAACCACAAAAATTATCTTCACCATAATTAAAATTATAATTTTTCATGTAGTCAGAAAAACAAAAATACTTTAAAAGAATTATTATACTATAAATACATAGTAATTTAAATAAAATGCCAAAAAAACGAGAAAAAACAAGTGAACAAAAAGCTAGCGAAGGGTTTTTTGCAAAAACAACTGATGTAAAAGTTACAACTGAAAAATTTATAAAAGAAAAAACTCCAAGAGAAGAAATTCTAAGAAACACAACAGAAAAAAAAGTCAAACAACCTATCCAAACTGAAACAATAGTTAAAAAAGCTACAAGAAAAAAATTAACTAGAAAAAAAACAACAAAAAAGAAATCAACAAAAAGAGCAAAAAAAACAACAACAAAACAAGTTAAATATATTCCTCCAAAAATACTTCTCAAAGAAAATGGATATGAATTAATAATAACAGAAAAACCACAAGCTGCATTAAAAATTGCTTCTGCACTTGGAGCCTCAACAAAAAGAGAATTTATTAAAGGGGTTGCATATTATGAAGTAGATAGACAAGGGAAAAAAATAATTGTGGGTTGTGCAGTAGGACATCTTTTCACATTAAAACAAAATATTCCCGGTTCAACTGTTCCAATCTTTGAGATTTCATGGGTTCCAAACTATTTAGCAAGAAAAGGAGATTTTTCAAAAAAATATTACGACACTTTACTAAAACTTGCAAAAAACGCAGGATCAATAACTGTCGCAACAGATTATGATGTGGAAGGAGAAGTAATCGGAACAAATATTGTCAAACTAATTTGTAATCAATCCGATGCTAAACGAATGAAATTTTCTACCCTAACAACAAAAGAATTAAATGAAGCATACAATAACAAACAAAATAGTATAAACTGGAAACAAGCAATAGCAGGAGAATCAAGACATTATTTAGATTGGTTCTATGGAATAAATCTCTCAAGAGCATTAATGAATGCAATCAAAACAACAGGCAAATTCAAAATTATGTCAATTGGAAGAGTTCAAGGACCAACATTAAAATTAATTGTAGAAAAAGAAAAAGAAATACAAAAATTCAAACCCGTTCCATATTGGCAAGTTTTCATAACAGTAGAAAAACCAAAAATAGAATTAAAATATACAAAAGATCTTTTTAATAAAAAAGAATTAGAAAATTTTAAAAATCTAACTGGAGAAAAAGGAATAGCAAAAACAAAAAAAACAGAACAAATTATCCCTCCAAATCCCCCCTTCAATTTAACAACACTTCAAACAGAAGCATATAAATTCTATGGAATAACTCCTGCAAATACATTAAAAGCAGCACAATCACTTTATTTAGCAACTTTAATTTCATACCCCAGAACATCTTCACAAAAATTACCTAAATCAATAGATTACAAATCAATATTAGAAATCATGAAAATAAGGTATAAAGTAGCAAAATTAATAACAAAAGAAAAACCAATAGAAGGTAAAAAAACAGATCCTGCACATCCTTCAATTTATCCAACAGGAAACAAGCCTCCAGTTCTTTCAGGAGATGAAGAAAAAATATATGATTTAATTGTAAAAAGATTCCTAGCTTTATTCTGCGATGATGCAATCCTAGACAAAAAAAGAATTTCTACAAAAATAAGAGAATTCACTTTTTCAGCAAATGGTTCACAAACAAGAAAAAAAGCATGGATGGAATTTTATCCAACAAAAGCAAAAGAAATAGAAATTCCAGACCTAGAAGGAGAAATTATTGTAACCGGACAAAGAATAGAAGAAAAAGAAACACAACCGCCAAAAAGATTTTCACCAGCATCCATCCTTTCAGAATTAGAAAAAAGAAATTTGGGAACAAAAGCAACAAGAGCGGCAATCTTAGATACACTTTATAATAGGGGCTACATAAGAGAAAAATCAATAGAAGCAACTCCAATTGGAATTTCATTAATCGAAACTTTAGAAAAATATTCACCAATTATTATAGATGAAAAACTAACAAAAGAATTACAAGATAAACTAGACAAAATTGTTGAAATAGAAAAACCTAAAAAAACTGAATTAAAAGAAAAAGAAAATCAAATTTTAGAGGCAGCAAAAGAAACAATAATTAACATTGCAAAAGATTTTGAAAAAAATGAAAATAAAATAGGAATAGAATTAATGGGGGCACAAGAAAAACAAAGAGAAATTGAAAGAAAAGAAAACACACTAAATAAATGTCCCAAATGTAATAAGGGAAATTTAAGAATAACTTATTCACCAAAAAACAAAAAATTCTTTATTTCCTGTACAAACTATCCAAAATGTACAAACACATACTCTCTTCCACCACATGGATTAATAAAAAAAGTGGGAAAAGAATGTGAAAAATGTGGATTCCCCTTGCTGATGAATCTTCAAAAAGGTAAAAAGCCATGGATATACTGTTTTAATACAGAATGTGAAACAAATAGAGAAAGAGTTGAAGCTTATAGAAAAAAAATGGCTGCATTGAATAATCAATAATTATTTTAAGCACGCAAAAATCTAACCGTTCTAACAAAAAATATCGGCAACAAAACTAAAATAAAAATTATACTCAAAAAAACATCTCCAAATATTTCTAAAGTATATTTATTACTCATAACCGACTAAACAAAAACATCTTTTTAGTTTTTGCTATACTCAAAAAACAAAATAAAAAAAATGCCCAAA
The DNA here is from genome assembly GCA_964598515.1 of Candidatus Woesearchaeota archaeon. GTDB lineage: Archaea > Nanobdellota > Nanobdellia > Pacearchaeales > GW2011-AR1 > GW2011-AR1. Next base: position 6,140 of record CAZRBZ010000025.1, on the reverse strand, counting down.
GGATACTCCTTCGGAACAAAAAAATCAAACTTATTTAACAGCCTTAACAACTTTCTTTTTACCTTTCAACACTTCCTTGATTTCTTGTTTACTTGGCTCAGGTTTAATAGGTTTACTTTTTTCCATCATTAATTCTGAACCAATTTTATGTCCCCCTAAACCCCTACAAGTTTTTCCTATACAAGTACATCCATATTTAGAAAGATACACAATTCCTTTTAAGAAAATTAAAGCAGCTGCTACAATAATTACACATCTAGAAGCTGTAATTTGCCAAAACGAAAAAACTAAAATTACTGCCGCCAAAAAAACATCTGAACAACCAGACTCTTTATACATTTTATGCCTCCTTTTTTTATTTAGCTATTTAACTAAAAAATAAAAGATAAAACCCTTAATAAAGGCTACTCAAAGACCTTATCCTCCCAATTTCTCTAAAATAAATAATAAAAAAATAATTCATTTTATTCATAATTGATAACTTAAATTATTATTGAGTTTGTTATACATGAGATTTTAATTGCTAAACACAAATTAAAATCTCTTTGCTGAGACATTAAATTAACTAAAAACAAATTCTCGGAAGGATTGCTAGATTTTTATAAATCCTGATAATTAATCTGTGAAAATCTAAACTATTTTCATGCACGTAGAACGATGGATAATTACTAATTAATATAAACGAGAGTTAGCAAATTTTTTATTTTAAAGATTAGATACTATTTAATAAAAATATTATCCGTTTCCGCTGGAAGACATATTCTGTTCAACATTTCCAAAAATCTAACCCTAATTTATGTTCGTGCCACAGCCTGCACAGATGCAGGTTCTCGTGCTGGGAGTGTAACGAGGCAGTAGCAATAATTTAACATATTAATTCTGAACTTATTCAGCAATTCTAAAACCATTCCCTTAAATTCTTCTGAACTCCATACATCTTAACCAACTTACTCCTATCAAAAATTAATTGGCTATCAAAATCATATTTAATTTTTCCAACTTTCTTGCAACCTTCCAAAAATTCTTCCCTAGAATCAAACTTCATTGCCCCATTATTCAAAGCCTTTCTGACACTCTCACGAACAACCCAAACACCCAAAGAAGCCCAATACGAAGGAGTCTCTAATCGAATAGCTAAAACTCCAGCTTGTCTCTTGATAGATTTCAAATATTCAACAATTGGTAATCTCGCAGCATAATAACCTCCCACACAATTATTGGCATATTTAATTCTACCACCAAAACCCTCAGAATCAGTAGAAGCCTTCATCTCAGTTCCAGGATTCCAACTCGAACCAGGATAATACAATTCAAATAATTCATAACTCCAAACATTCGGAAACAACAAAATCAAATACTGATTCCCCATAAATTCACCAAAAAACAATTCATGATTCTCAATCCATTTGTAATCTCTAACTTCCTTCAACAAATTCTTAGTCAAACTATCATCCGTAGCAGTAATACTCCAACGAGTCGGCACCATTTTCTTGTCCTTCTTTAAACCCATAACTCCAACACTCAAAATCTTAGCCAAACTATATTCATTAATTCCAGACTGATACAAATAACTCAAACCCTCATTAGCCTTAACCTCATCATTCATAATCCGATCAACCTTCTGATCAACTTTAACATTAGAAGTGACCTTTGCATTTTTCAAATTAGCATTCATTCCATGCGGAGTTAAAACTCTATCAACCTTTTTCCCAATATTCAACTGATTCTTCAATTCAATCTCAACATCAACAGGTTTAGAAGAAATGGCAATACTCTTGGCAATTTCAACAAATTTATTATTCCGTCTAACATCACTAACCTTTGTTTGAAACCTAGAATTCAATAAACTCTCTCGAAGCTTCAAAACATCAGGAATAGAAAAATCCTCTCGGGCCCATTTCTGCACATCATCAAACAATCCAGCATTATCAACCCTGTCAATAGGCGACAATATCCCAACATTTACATTCGGATACTTTAATTTTGAACCAATAAATACAGAAGGAGGACTAATGCTTTCGAATTTTGATATTTTATTTAAGTTTCTAGTTTTGATTTTGAGTTGACTAATTTTATCTACTACTTCAAATTTTAGGTTTTGCATGAGAGAATAAAGAAGGAAAGATTTATATGGATTTGTTTAAAATCCCATACAAATTTATAAAATAAGTAATTCTTATTTTTATAATAACATAATAAAAAATGAAATCATTATTAAAAAAATATTTCGGATATGAAGAATTTAGACCAATGCAATTGGACATTATTAAAAATGTTCTTCAAAAAAAAGGATTCACTTGTTTTAATGCCCACTGGTGGAGGAAAATCGCTTTGTTATCAAATCCCTGCTCTTAAACTTGAAGGATTAACAATTGTAATTTCCCCGCTTATTTCTTTAATGAAAGATCAAGTGGATAATTTGAAAGCAAATGGAATCAATGCGGAATATATCAACTCCACTCTTTCTTTTAGTGAAATTGAAAATATCGAGAAAAGAATTCAAGAAAAAGAAGTTAAAATTCTTTATATTGCCCCAGAAAGATTGGCATTAGAAAAATTTAAAATATTTTTAACAATACTTCAAATAAGTTTAATTGCAATTGATGAAGCACATTGTATCTCTGAATGGGGACATAATTTTCGTAAAGATTATCGAAATTTAAAATTCTTAAAAACAATTTTCCCAGAGGTTCCAATAATCGCCTTAACTGCAACTGCAACATTAAAAGTAAGGGGAGATATCCTAAAACAATTATCTTTAGAAAATCCACAAATTTTTATTTCTAGTTTTAACAGAGAAAATCTTAATTTAATTGTTATACAAAAAAAGAATACTTTCAATAAAATCTTGAGCCTAGTTAAAAAACATAAAAATGAATCCGCAATCATCTATTGTTTTTCTCGTAAAGATACAGAAAAGATTGCTAAGAGATTAAGAGAGAATGGATTTGAAGCTCTTCCCTATCATGCTGGACTTTCAAATAATGTAAGAAAACAAAATCAAGAATTATTTACCAAAGATAAAGTAAATATTATTGTAGCAACAATTGCTTTTGGTATGGGTATAGATAAACCTGATGTTAGATTAATAATTCACCATACATTTTCAAAATCAATAGAAGGATATTATCAAGAAATAGGAAGAGCTGGACGTGATGGGCTTTCAAGTGATTGTGTTTTATTTTATTCAAAAGGAGACAAAAGAAAGCATGAATTTTTTCTTGATCAAATTCAAGAAGATATACTCCGAAGCAATGGCTTAGATAAATTAAACAAAATGATGATATATTGCGAAAATACCTCCTGTCGAAGAAAAGATATTTTGGGCTATTTTGGAGAATCTTTTTTAGAAAATAATTGTAAAGGATGTGGCATTTGTTTAAATCTCCCAGAAATAAAAGGAGATGTTAAAGATAAAAGTTTAATTTATGATGAAGTAAAAGAAGATATAAATTATGATCTAATTTTATTTAAAAAACTACGAACTTTAAGGAAACAAATTTCTGATGAAAAAAATTTCCCCCCATTTATTATATTTGGGGATGTTTCTCTAAGAGAAATGTCTTTATATTTTCCAAAAAATAGAGACGAGTTTTTAAGAATTAATGGAGTTGGATAACAAAAATTAAATGATTTTGGAGAATCTTTTTTGAAAGTAATAAATGATTATGTAAAAGAAAATAATATTATTCCTGAAAAAAATTTAGAGAAAACAACAAGAAAAAGAACAAGGTCTCTATCTGGAAATTATCAAAGCACAAAAGAAATGATTTTAAAAAAAAGTTCTATAGAAGAAATGGCTAAAGTACAAGAGTTAAAAGAAAGGACAATAATTGATCATATAGAGAAAATTATAGATAGTGGGAAAAAAATAAATATTAATTATCTTATTGCCTCAAGAAAAAACTTTGAAATTATTAAGTCTGCTTTTAAAAAAATAGGAATTGAAAGACTTGCCCCAATTTATAATTATTTTAATGAAGAATATTCTTATGAAGAAATTAGATTAGTTAGAATGATTTTAAAGTCAGAAAAAAATATTATTTATAATATAAAAACGAACTATCATGAAAGATTGGGCCAGATTAAAGAAAAATTTCCAAATGCTTATGAACCTTGGAAAGAGGAAAAAGACAATAAATTAAAAAAATTATATCTTGAGAATATTTTAATAGATGAAATTTCTCAAATTTTAAAACGTCAACCAAATGCCATCAGGTCTAGATTAAGAAAAAAAGAATTATTATAAAAATAAATTAATAAAAAATTTTATTAATCACTTAATTGTATTTCTTTAATTTTTTCTTTAATTTTTTCTTCAATTTCATCTAATTCTACTAAAGCTTCTTGTAATGAAATAATCTCAATAGGATATCCCTTATCTAACCTCATTGATTCAAAATACTTTTTAGTTTCAAAATCACTAACTATTATTTTTACTTGGCCTTCTACATCTCCATCTTTATCTGTTGCATATTGCAATAACTTAAAATTAATATTCCCTCGGATATTTGGATTAAGTTCAGAGTGTACCATATCTTCTCCAATTTCCATTAACCCTTTAAACTTTCCTTCAAATTCAATAGTTTTAGCCCAATCTAAAATATCTTTTGGACAAAATAATACATGTGTTCCAATAAATTTTTTATATCTTGCATGAAAAAGTACAGATTTAAGTAAAAATTTAAATTCAATATTATTTAGATTATTCTTAATTTTTTTAGAAGCATCAGAAAAAACAGAACGAGATAAATAGAAAACAGAAAAGGGATAAACGAAAGTCATTTTTAATTTCCTTAAATGCTTTCAACACCTTGTATCATCAATTGAGTGAAAAATTCTTCACTATCTTCATTTAATATTTTTGCACCTAAAATTTTTAATCCAGAACCAGGAATTACTTTTAATGCTAAAATATCTGTAGGTAGTGCGCCAGCTATAATTGGATTAACTGCATCATTAACAATTCCATATTTACCTTTAACTAATTCAAAATCAGATTTGCTAATTAATTTTAACCTTGGTTGTTTTATTTCTTCCATATAAAATTCAATCATTTTAAGTTTTTAAAGTTATGTTAATAACAAATTAAAGAGTAGCAAGTATTTATATTTATCATTTTTCTTTTGATTTTTTATTAAAAAAATTAAATATAAAAATATATTTAATTTAAATAAAAAATAAAAATAATAAAAATAATTTTCGCTAACCTTTCAGTTAACTAACCTTAACAACAACTACTCTTTTTTCCTTTCAGAAGTTTCTTCCTTTTCTACATCCGAAATTTTTTTTTCTTCAGAAACTTCTTCTTTCTTGTCTTCCGCTTCAGAAAATTCTTCTTCCTTAACCTCAGAACTTCCTCCCACACAACTATCACATTCTTCTGCAGAACAAATTCCAGCATCACAACCACACATAGGATTATGTTCTTTCAATTCTCCTTCCTCAAAAGACACAACTTTAATCTTAAAAATTAAAGTCTTTCCAGCCATAGGATGATTCAAATCAAGAGTAACTTCAGTTTCTCCGATTTCCTTAATCATCGCAGGTATTTGTTGTCCATTAGGCATGGGTAAACCAATCATCATTCCTTCCTTAGCTTCAGGAGGAAATTTATCCTTTGGTACTTTTTGAACATACTCTGGATTCGGTTCGCCATACGCATCTTCAGGTTTAAGAGTAACTTCCTTTTCCTCCTCAGAGTCCATTCCAATCACAGCCTTTTCAAATCCAAGAACAAGCATTCCCGCTCCAACCTGAAATTCCATTGGTTCTCCCCCATGTTTAGCTGTAGAATCGAAAACTTCTCCCTCAGGAAAACGACCTTCATACTCTACCCTAACAATGTCGCCTTGTTTAATTACCATGTAGACTTTTGCAGATTAGGGTTTATAAGAATTTTGGTTGATGACTATTTCTTTTTACTAAATTGATACTAAATGGTTAAAGTCACAAATTCGCTAAAATCTGCTACCCCCCAACTTAAGTTGTGGGCTTGACCGCAGATTTTCAAGACACGAATTTTTACATTCACCCTCGACAATGTGACGCTCACCCTTCGAGAATACCGTCTCGCCAAAGCTCCCGGCACAATCTTTTTTGAAAAGGCATCCACGACTTGAGGAAAATTTTGAAAAATT
>CAZRBZ010000024.1:0-13511 GCA_964598515.1 Candidatus Woesearchaeota archaeon | reverse complement strand
AACTAATGAAAAAAGGTGTAGATGCAATTAAACCAGAAATGGATAAACAATTAAATAAAATGACAAATAAAACAGGAAAAGGAAAATAAAATGGAAACAATATTTGAAGAACAAATTGAAAATTATTTGAAAACACAGCCAAAAACATTAATGAAAACTAATTTAGAATTTAATAAATTAGGTATTAAAAAGGTTTTAGGAAATGTAAGTATTGAAATTAATACTTATTATAAAGAACTAACATTTATTGAAAATTTAAATGGTAGTAATACTAAAAAAATACCTAAAAAGTTACGTGATGAATTAGAAAAATTAAATGGGTTTGGAAATGAGAGTTTATATTATATAACAATTCCCAATGGTGTTGAAGTGATAAAACATAAAGGGGTTGAATTAGGATTTTATTCTAGAGAAAAGAATTTTATTTGTATGTTCTATAATTTTATATCTCAAACCAATACAAATGTAGGAGAGAAAAATGAAGTTATTGGCTATATTTTAGATATATTAAAAGAGTTTCATAAAAAAACACCGTTTGAAACAAAAGACGTTCAAGAGATAGGAAGAAAGATTGTAGCAGAACAATTTAATAAGGTTTGGATTGAAAAAAGAGAAAATAATATTAGAAATGTTACTACTAGTTTTGAGAATATTAACATGGCACAAAAAAACATAGTCAATAATTATAAACAAATTACTCTAATGACAAAAGAAAATGAAATTATTAAAGAAAATTTGGATAAAGGAATGGAAAAAGTTGAAAGCACAATTAAAAAATTAGAACAATCTAAGTTTTTAAAAAGTGTTAAAATTGAAAATGGAGAAATAATTATTGATTATGGAGACATTTATATAACTTGGAATAAAAAGAAAATTTATATGGGGGATTATTATGCAAAATTCCGTTCAAATGGATTACAGATTATAAATAGAAAACCAATTCATTATGATGATAGTATTTTACACCACCCACATATAAATGGAAATGAGGGAAATGATATTTGTTTTGGTAGTGGTAGAAGTACAGAAATAACTAAATTAATGTCTGAATTAAATTATGAAAAAATAGCTTATATGGTTTTGTTATTCTTAAAGAATTATAATCCAGATAGTGAATTTTATAATATTAAATATTGGGAAAAAGCAAAAGAAATTGATGGGGAGAGAATATATAAATGATATTTAAAAGAAATCAATTAAGTAGGTTAAAAGAAGCAAAATTTTTAAAAGGATTTAAGAAAGAAAAAAATATATTAATTTTAAAATATAAAAAAATAACAATAAATTATAAAGATATTGACTATCCACTAGGGGAATTTGATGTTAAAATAGATTTGAATGAAAATTGTCATTCTATTGAAATGAAATCCAATAAAACTTTTTTATGGGAAAGAAAGACAATGATTAATGATGAAGTAATTAGTAAATTAACTAAAGAAATAATACACCCACACATACACCAATCTGGAAGTCCTTGTTTTGGAATGGATAGAGAAAATAAAATTGATAATTTAATTGAAGAAAAAAAATATTATGATTTAGCTTATATGATTTTACTTTTCTTAAAGCAATTTAACGAAGGAACTGAATATAATCATATAAAATATTTTACAAAGGAGAGAATAATAAAATGACAAATGAAAAAGATGTAGTTACGTTTGATTATAATGTTAATGTTGTGTTAAGTCAAAAATTTAAACGTATGATTGATTGGTATAGTGGAGAATACGATAAAGAAATTGGGGGTTTTATAATTGGAGAGGTTAAGGACAATGGAGAAATTTATTGTGAGGATATTATATTTCCTAAACAAAAAGTTAGTGGTAGTGAAGTTGAATTTTTAGATGGTGCGGTGGGATTACTCCGTAAAGAATATGGGGAAGAAACTTGTTTAAAGATAATTGGAGAATGGCATAGTCATGTAAAAATGGGTTGTTTTTGGAGTAGAACAGATAACGCAGATATGATAGATAAATTTATGAAAGATTGGGAAGTTGGAATATTTATTGTTAGTTCTGATTATAAACATTTGGTTAGGGTTGATTTATCAAAACCTTTTATGGTTTCAATAGATAATTTAGATTTTGATGTCGAGGAAGTTGTTGATTTAGAAGTTGAAAATTTGAAAAAACAATTAAAAGAACATTTATCTAAACAAAAAGAAGAACTTGAAACCAAATGTAAAGAGATTGTAACAAACAAAGTTGATGAAACAAATTATTCTTATGAAAAATATAATAAAAAAGATTTAGAAAATAAATATCCTAAAACAGATGGAGATTGGGATAAATATCACAATTATTATTCACAATTTTATAAAGAAGAATTTGATTATGATAGAGAAAGAATGATTGATTATAAATTATATGATTTAATTATGACAGATAAAAGGAATAGAATAATTGAGTTAAATAAATTATCCCCTTACTGGGCAGATGAAATATATAATCATTTTCCCGATGGGATATTAAATAGGGATAGTATTCAAAATACATTTAAATTTTCTGTTAGTTCTCCAAATAAACAAGATTTTAAAAAATTAAAAAAAGAGGTAAAGGGTTTAATGCGTATTCTTTTAACAAAAGATATTGACTTTGGAGAATAATATGGACTATTTTGTAAAAACACCAACAAAAAAAGAATATCTTAATGTATTAAATTTTTTAAATAAAAATTATATGGGTTCTGATGATTTGATTAAGTATGCAACTTTTTGGGAAGAATATGGGGGAAAAACCTGCATTAGTTTTGAAATAAAAAATAGAAAATATTTTGATTTTGGATATAGTAGATTGGGTTGGTATGAACAATCGGGAAGATATAAAGAAATGAAAATAAATGATTTACTTGTTGAAATGAAAGAATATAGTTTAGATAATTTAAAAATTTATTTAGTAGATAATGAGGTTACTATTACAGATATAGATGGAGATATGATTAGATTAAGTAAAGATGAATTAAAAGGAGTATATGAAAAAATATGGAAAAATTCAAAGTAGGGGACAAAGTTAAATTTACAGAAATTAGAACAGAAGCTAATGGAATTAAAATTATAAATAATAATTATTATACAGAGGGTACCGTTCCATCAGGATTTATTAAACATGGGCATTTAAAATTACATAACGATTATTTTGTAAATTTTGCTGAAATCAAACACATATATGTGACAGAAGAGAATACATATTATTTAGTTGAATATAAAGATTGTAATAAAAATAACGTTTGTTTGGGATTTAAAGAGGAGAGTTTAGAATTGGTTTTTCAAGTAATAGAAATTGAGGGAGAATTTGATGTAACTGTTACAGAAAAAACATTTAGTATTTCAGATGGAGAAGATATAATTGAAATTAATAAAAATCAAAAAGAAGCATTAATTAAACAATTAAAGGAGATAAAATAATGGATTTTGGAAGACAAGTAAGAATTTTTAACCCAGACACACAAAAAAGTAAGATACATGTAATTGGTGCGGGTAGTACTGGAAGCTATACTACACTTATTTTAGCAAAATTAGGATTTAACAATATTACTGTTGTAGATTTTGATGAAGTAGAAGAGCATAATATTCCAAATCAATTTTATCGTGTAAGTGATATAGGAAAACCAAAGGTTGAAGCATTACAAGAAATGGTTAAAGATTTTACTGGAACAGAAATTAATATCGAAAATGTTCGTATAGATGATGATTATGAATTTGATTTAGAACTTAACTCTATTATTGTTTTTTGTCTTGATAATATGGAAACAAGAAAATTAATATATGAAAAGATTAAAGAATTTCCAGTTAAAATAGTTGATACTCGTATGGGTGGAGAGGGTTATCAAATTTATACAGTAAATTTATCTATTGGAGAGGAAAGAGAGAAATTTAAAAAGGCACTAGATGGAGTTACGGCTGAAACTGTTTGTGGAGAAAAGAGTGTAATATACACAATTAACTCAATAGCTAGTGAAACAGCAAATATTATTAAAATGATAGATACTGAACAACCATACCCAAAAATATTAAAAAGAGAAATGCCTACTTATAGGTTTATATGTGATTTAAAATGAAAGCAGAAGATTTATTTGGAACTAAAATTTGGATTAATAATAATGAAGAGGGAACAAAGTTATTAAATCTTTTAGATAAATTAGGTTTTATTGGTATGCTTCGGAGTTTTTTTATTGAAAACACAGCAATCTTTATTTATAATTTAAATTGTATAAGTTATCAAAGAAAAGATGGTTTTAAATATATGAAAGAACATAGAAATAGAGAAATTAATATAAAAACATTAATCGGTGGAGAAACAAAAACATTAATTGATACAAAAGAACTTATTGTAATGGTTGTGGAGAATAGAATAACCATTGGAAGTGGAGAAAATATTGTTGAATTGGATTTAAAAACCTTTAAAAATCTTGTTAAAAAAGGAGTTGGGACTTTTAAGGATAGTGATGATAGGGTTGATTTAACTAAACAAGAAATTAAATTAATTATGGATAAAATATGAAATTTAAAATTGGGGACAAAGTTAAATATCTTGGTGGAAATTTAAATTTTGAAATGGCGTTAAGATGTGATAAAATAGAAGAATTTACTGTTGAAAGTATTGATGAACGAGGAATATACTTTAAAGAACTTCATGGTTGGGGAAGATTTAATACAAAATATTTTGAATTAGAAACTGGAATGATTACAAAAAAAGTTGAGGGTTTAGAATTTATTTATAATGATAAAATTGTGAGTATAAATGATGGAGAAGATATAATTGAAATACCCTTTGAAAAATTAGATAATTTAATTAAACAATTAAGAGAAATAAATGACAAGATATAAATGTCCTAATTGTGGAGAAGAAATAACATATCTTTCTTATGGTTGTAAAACTGATGAATTTGGGAGTGTTGATTTGAATAATGGAAGTTTAGAAAATTATGATATAGATGATTATGGAGATAATTATGAATTTGTTTATACTTGTAGGGAATGTGGACTGGATTTAGGAGAAACAGAACAGGAAGTATTTGCTAAGTTAATTGTAATAAATGAAGAAAAAGTAATTTTTAAAATTGGTGATAGGGTTGAACTTAAAAAAAGTTCTCAATTTAAAAACCAACAGAACGGAATAGGAGTAATTCTTGGAAAACAAAGAGGTGAAAGTTATTGGTGGAAAGTTAAATGGGCTGACGGAAGTGTAAATAATTATAATGAAGATAATGATTTAAAATTAGTTAATGAAATAAAGGAAGTAGAAAATGAATTATATAAAATACAAATTATAAATACAATACTTTATATTTGGGATTTAAAAAATCTTGTAGTAGTTGAATTTCCTAAATATGATAAAAAAGAAATATTTAAACAAATTAAAAAAGGAAAATTATTTGATGGAGAAGATGAAATAAAAGATATTCAAATAAATAAATTAAAAGAATTATGGGAAAATATTTTGTAATGCCTTTAGAGGAAACAAGCATAATTAAAATAATTGAGATTAAAGCAATTAGTGAGAGGGGTGCTTTACAGAAATTTTATGCAACCTATAAAATAAGAGGAAAAATTAAAAGATTTAGGAAAATGAGGTATAGATGAATTTAGTATTTTATTATAACACACCAATCTTTTTCATAGAAACTTATGAATTTAGAGAAGAAATACAAGAAGAAATAAATAAATTTCATATAATAGAAATAACAAAATTTAAGGAGAGAATATGACAAAAAATATAAGAAAAGTAGTGATTAAAAATATGTTTGGAGAAGTAGAACTAATTAGCAATAGACGTGAAGATAAATTGGAAATATTAGTTCCTAATGCTTTAGACCTACTTAAAAAATTAATACCTAAAAAAAATGGGGTAACACAAGAATATGTCAAATAAATTTCAAGTTGGAGATTTGGTTAAATTAAATCCCTCCTTGCACTGTCAATATAAATCTATCTTTAAAGTTATACAACTAGAAAATAATTTAATTGATTATGAAATATTATGTATTGAAAGAGGAAACGGTCAAGAAGGCGTTGAACAAGGGGCCACCCTATTTTTAAATGAAGAGGCATTAATATTACATAAAAGACGTTTTGAAGAATATAAATCTGATACTTTAGATATTATTGTAAATGAACAAATTGTTAGTGTTATTAAAGAGGTGGTTTGTGTAGAATTACTTAAAAAAGATATTAAAGGTATTAAGAAAACTATAAAAGATGATGATGGAGAAATTAATCTCTCTAAAGAAGAAATTAAATTTATAAAAGGAATAAAATGATAACTAAAAAAGAATTAATAAAAACAATAATGATTTGTAAAGAAGCAATAGAAAGTTGTGGAGATAATTATGGGAGTGAAAGTTGTGATAAGGGATATTTTGATGAAATTTTGATGGATAAAGCATTACAGAGAATAAATTCGCAGAAACTATCTTCTACGGAGAACAAAGAATGAATATTTGGTTAATAAGTGATACACATTTTAATCACAAAACTATGGTTGAAGAGGGGTGGAGAAATTTTAAATCAATAGAAGAAATGAATGAAAAAATCATTTATGAATGGAATAAGAAAGTTAAAAAAGAAGATACAATATATCATTTAGGAGATGTGTGTATTGGAAAATATAAAGAATATAAAGAATTAATTGAGCCAAAACTCAATGGAAATATTATTTATATTCGAGGAAATCACGATACAAAAGCATTAACAAATATTAAAAATTTAATAATTGATTATAAAGGAAAAACAATTGAATTAGTCCATAATCCAGCAGAAGCAACAAACACAACAAAATATATAATTCATGGGCACCAACATAAAAAAGGAACTATGCATTTTTGCACTAAAGACATAAATATCAAATATTTAAATGTAAATTTAGAATTTAATAAAATGAAACCAATATTAATAAATGAAGTTATGGGAAAAATAAAATGACTTTTAAAACAATTATATATTTAACAGAAGAAGATAGGGAGATTTTAAATAAAAGACAGTGTAATTGGTGTGGAAAACATTTAAAAAGGAATAAAAATGAAGGTTTAGAATTTTGGATAAATAGAAAATGTTGTTCATTGAATTGTAGAAATTCATATAGAAAAAAATATGGTCTTGAAACATATATGGATTACAAAATAAGAAAAACAACTTGTGGGGTTGCTTTATTAACAATTCCTAAATATTATACTAGAAAAAAGAAATTATTAAAATATTATTCTATTGAAACAAAAAATGGAGAAATTATATTTTGTTTGAAACCAAAGAAGAAAGATAAAAAATACAAATTACAACAAAGAAAAGGATATTCTTGTATAACAATTCCAACAAAATATATTAAAAAATATAATTTGTTTGGAGAAAAATATTCTTTTAACGAACATAATTTTAGTTATGAAAGGAGAGGAGAAAATGAGTAGTGAAAATAATTGTGGTGGAGGAATTGGATTTACAGGTTTATTAACTATTGTATTTGTAATTCTAAAATTAACAAAAACTATTAATTGGTCTTGGTTATGGGTATTAAGTCCATTATGGATTTCTTTTATATTGGCTATATTTATGATATTAATTTTTATTATTATTTTACAAAGAATAGACAAATAGTCCTACGATTTGGGTAACACAAGTAGTGTTGCCCATTTTTTACATTATAGTAGTTACAAAGGTTTATAAAGGAAAGAAGATTTAAAGTTAAAATGTTAGAGATAAAAGAAATATTTAATTGTCCAAAAGTTATAGCAATTTTAGGAGATATTAATACAGGAAAATCTAATTTAGTATATTATTTAATTAAAGAATTAATGGAAAAATTCACATTAAGTTTGTATACTTTTGGATTAAGAAAGAAAATTGATGGAGTAAATGAAATATCTAGTTTGAATGAATTGGAACAAATAAAAAATTCGGTCATATTTTTAGATGAATTTATATCTTTATTGGATTTAGAAGATAGAACAAAAAAAGAACAAATTGAAAACACTTTACGTTTAATTTATCATAATAATAATATCTTAGTTTTAATTGGGCTTCCAGAAAATATGAAAAAATTTTTAAGTGCTAAAGTTACAGAAATTATATATAAAAAGGTAACTATTTCTGATTTTATAAATGGTTCTCGTGTAAAGAAAAATATAACAGATTATAAAGGTGTAGAAAGAGGAACATCAATTCTTAATTTAGAAAAAAATGAAATTATTTATTTTAATGGAAGATACAAGAAATATGAAATCCCTTATTTAGAAGATTATGATACTAAAAAAGATAATGTGGAGATTATTGTAGAAAAATGAAATTTTGTAGAGAAAATGTGGAAAAAATGTTAGAAAAAGATATAAGGGAGGAATAAAAATGAAAGGAACAATAGAAAACGTTAATCAAGAAGGAAAATTTGTTATTATAGATGGAAATCAACATAAATTAGCAGACCATGTTAATATTTCTTTTGTAAAAGAGGGATATTGTGAATATACTGTTAAGAATGGAGAAATTTCGTTTATTAAGAAAATAGTAAAACAAGACCCTTATGAAAAAAGTGTTTCAAGAAATCTAAAAATTCAGACATATAGTAATTTATCTGGAGTAGATTTACAAAATTACTATAATGAATTTTCTCAAAGCCACAATATTAAGTTTACACAAACACATATTGAAGCTGGAAAATGGTTTACGTGTATCTTTTACGAATAAAATGGAAGAAGAGAAAAAGAAACCTGTAAAAGAATTCAGTTTCGGATATTTAAAAATTGCAATTTGGGAAAATAAAAAAGATGATAAAACATTTAAAAGTCTTTCCCCAGTAATTAAAAGCTATAAAAATAAAGAAGATGAATGGGCAAACACATCTAATTTAACAGCTCAAGATTTACCAGACGCAATTTTATGTATGCAAAAAGCATACGAATATCTGAAAAGAAGAGAATAAAATTAAATTAAATTTTTATATATTTTTTTATTATGAAATTAGAAGAAATAACTAAAGAGATAACTCTCAAAGAATTAGAACTAAATGGATTTACATTTACTAGAAGACTACATTCAGATTTTGAAGTTTATAGTAATAGAGAAATCTGTTTAGTTATTAGAGAAAATTATATTGGAGATAAATACTCAGTATTTACTAAATTTTACAAAAATGAGTAAAACAGCAAGACTAGGAATTGAAAGAGAAGATATAATTGATAAATTTAAAATTAATTTCTCAAAATTTGTTAAAGAACAATTTGACATTGTTTATAAAAGTCCTTCTAAAATTAAGGAAGAAATTGAAGAATTGAAAAAACAAATTAAAGAAAGAGAAGATTTAATAGTAGCTATTGAACTTGAAAGGGATATAACTGAAGTAGATGAAAAAGAGTATTTAGTTGAGTCTAAAAAGATTTTAAATATTTATGGGGAATTTTCTAAATATTTTGAAAATAGATTTAAAGGATTTGTAAAACAATTTAATAAAAAATACATTACATTAGAAGTATTTAAAGAATTGTCATTAAATAGTTAATACAAAAGTTTATAAAGGAATACCACATAAAAGTAGTGGAGGTATTAATATGAAGAACGAACAAATTGAGATTGAATTAGAAGATTTAAAAAATATGGTATATGTTTTAACAAATATTCTAAAAAAGGCTTTACCACAAGAAACTTTAAGAAAAGTAATTAAAGGAAATGAGAAATATATTGTTGTTGAGAAAGCATTAGATAATTTAAAGAATTATTAAGGGATAGATGAATTTAGAAGAAGTTAAAAGACTTAATTTACTAGAACTAGAAGAGTTTAGAAAAGAAATTAAAAGAGGGAATTGTGTAATTTGTAATGGAGAAACTTTTGGTATTACAAGAACCAAACATTTTTGTAAAAAACATTATAAATTTTTTGTTAAAGATAATAAATTAAGGGTTGCCAAAGAAATTGATATTACTGATAAAACAGATTATTTATTTTTAAATAAAAATGGAAAATATGAATTATCTCCAGAAATGTAATATTCATTTTGTTTTACAAATTGAAAAAGGAAGGTATGCTGTAAAAAATTTAAACCAATGGTAACGTTTAAAGAGCCTTCAGTACCATTCGTTGAAAGACGAGCAAAGAGAGAGATTGAGCTAATCAGAATTTAATTAAGCAACTAAAGAATAAGCGGTTAAAAGTAGGTGCAAACCCTACCTCTCTTTTTATAATTAAAGAAAATGGAATGGAAAATAGAAATAGAAAAAATTGAAAATGGATATATTGTTGTTCATCAAGATGAAATGACTAATAGTACAGTTAAAACCATATTTGAAGAAGACCCCGATAATCCATTAGAATATATGAAGAATTTATTGTGGTTTATTAATAATCATTTTGGAGAATATTATTCAAAACACAATAAAAAAAACATAGTAATAGAAATTGAGGATACTAATTAATGAAAGAATATTATGATAAAAATGAAGAAGAAGAAATAAATTTAGAATTGAGTAGAATTTTAAAGAATTTTTCTATATTTGAAAGAAAAGGAACAACCTTTAATTTAAATGTTGAAAATTTAATGGAATTTGAATTAGAAATTTATGAAGAATTTATTAAAAACCCAAAATTATTTATTAATTTAGTAAAAAAAATAGTTAAAGAAAATTATGGTGAAGGATTTAGAATAAGATTTAAAAACTTTCAATCTGCTGAAACTATTGCTAATTTTAGAGTTCAACATATTGATAAAATATTTAAAGTTAAAGGAATGATTGGAAAAACTAATAAAACTCTTGCACTGGTGGATAAAGCCTATTATGAATGTATGAATTGTGGAACAATAGTTCGTCTTAATGGTGGAGGAAAACCAAAAGGATGCTCTTGTGGTAATCAAAACGAAAGAAAATTCAAATTTTTACGTAATGATTATCGTAATATACAAGAAATAGAAATAGAAGAAAATCAAGATGAATTAGATGATAGACAACCACAAAAAATAAGAGTTAGAATGTTAGATGAATTAACTGATAGTGCTATGACTGGACAGTTACAACCGGGAAATAAAGTTGAAGTTGTTGGAATAGTTGAAGAAATACCAATACAAAATAAAAAAATAGATGAAGAATTATATGAATATAGATTAAATTGTTTAGATATAATTAATTTAGAAGAACAAAATGAAGAAGAGAATATTTCAGAAGAAGATATACAAGAAATTATGGAACTTTCAGTTAGAGAAGATATTTTAGATTTACTTAGTAGTTCAATAGCACCAGAAATTGTTGGAATGGAAGAAGTAAAAAAAACACTAGTACTTCAACAATTCGGAGGAGTTAAAAAACAACTTAAAGATGGAAAATTTACTAGAGATAGAATACATGTTTTGATTATAGGTGACGCAGGATGTGTTTCTGGTGACTCATATATAACATTAGCAGATGGAACTTTTAAAAAAATAGGTGGTTTGGGAAATAGTGATAGAGAAAAAATTAACTTAGATGTTTTAACTAAAGATGGAAATAAAATTGCTAATGAGTTTTGGAAATTTAAAGATAATGAAGTTAAAGAGATTATTTTGGAAGATGGTAGAAGTTTAATATGTAATTATAGGCACCCTTTATTAGTTAATGATAAATGGGTTAGAATGGAAGATTTAAAAGTGGGAGATGAAGTTAAAGTTATTAACAAAATAAATTGTACTAAAAAGGATTTGGTTTCTTTCAAAAATATTGAAAAATTTAAAAAGAATAGTAAAGATATTAAAATACCTAAAATAAATGAAAGAGTTGGTTTTTTAATGGGAATGTTTGATGGAGATGGTGGTCGTAATAAATATAAAGTTGGATTATATGTTGGAGAACAGAAAAAATCAATTTTAGGTAAAGCACATAAAATAATTCTAGAAGAATTTGGAATAAATCCTAGATTTTCAGTTAGAAAACCAAAAAATTCAAAAATAGGAGATAGAATTATATATAGAAAAGAAAACACATATATTTTAGAAGTTGATTCGATTAAATTTTCTTCTTTAATGAATTTTAATAAATCAACTTTGAAAAGAGTTCCAGAATATATAATGCAATCAAAAGATAGTGTGGTTGCTAGTTATTTGGATGGTTTATTTTCAACTGATGGAAGTTGTTTTATAGACAAGAGAATAGATAGAAAAGATAAAATTTGTATCTCAATAAAATCAATGAGTGATAAATTACTTAAAGATGTTCAATTACTTTTGTTGAGATTTGGAATAAATGGGAGAATTTCTGGTAATGAGTTAAATATAAAAAAACAAGAAGAAGTTATTTTGTTTAAAGAATATATTGGATTTTCAAATGAACATAAACAAAAAATATTAAATAAAGTTAAAAGATTAAAAGTAAGTCAAAAATCAAAAGAATATCAAAAAATCAAATCAATAGAAATTATTGAAAATAGAGATGTTTACGATTTAACAGTTCCAGATGGACATAATTATATATCTAATGGAATTGTAAGTCATAACACTTCAAAAACACAACTAGGTAAAAATGTTGCAATAAGAACACCACGTAGTTTTTATACTTCTGGGGAACAAACAACAGCTGTTGGACTCACGGCGAGTGTAGAAAAAGATGAATTAACAGGTAATTGGGGATTAAAAGCAGGAGCTATGTGTAAAGCAAACAATAGTATTTTGATAGTTGATGAAGTTGATAAAGCAGGTGAACAAGCATTAAGAGCATTACACACACCCCTTGAAAGCGGAATAATTCCAGTAAGTAAAGCAGGAATAAATACCCATTTAAAAGCAGAATGTTCATTACTTGCATTAGCAAATCCAAAGGGTGGACGTTTTAATTTAAATAGTAAACACACAATAGTTGAACAAATAAATATGCCCTCCACTTTACTCAGTAGATTTGATATAATTCACATTGTTAAAGATGAAATAAATGAAGAGAAAGATAATAATATAATTGATTCTATTTTTAATGGTGGAGAATTATTAGAAGAAATTAATGTAGAATTATATAGAAAATATCTAATTTATGCTAAAAAACTGAAACCTAAATTTACAAAAGAAATCATAGAAGAATTAAAAAAATTTTATAATAAAATAAAGAAAATGTCTTTGGGACCAGACTCTAAATTAACTGGTATGCCAATAACTCCAAGAAATATTCAAGGAATTATAAGAATGGCAGAAGCTAGTGCTAAAATAAGATTAAGTGAAGAAGTTGAATTAAAAGATTTAAAAATTGCTCAAAACCTTTATTATGAGTCACTAATTAAAATAGGTTTAGATGAAGATGGAACTATTGATATGGCGAGAATAGGATTTGGAAAAACTCTTTCTAAAAAGAAAAAATCTACAATGATTTTAGAACACCTTACAGAAATATATTTGGGAACTGGAAAACCAGTAGAAGATTATTCGTTTAAACAATTAATGATGGAAAAAGGAATATTAGAAAATGAATATCATGAAACTATCTTTGATTTAAATAGGGAAGGATATATTATAAGAAAAGAAAAAGGTTGGGTTGTCATTTAATAATTAAACGAAAGACTTATAAAGGAAAAATAAGTTACATTATG
>CAZRBZ010000023.1:0-13563 GCA_964598515.1 Candidatus Woesearchaeota archaeon | reverse complement strand
AAGATTTCGGAGTTTGAGGAGAGATTATGGTGGTTTGGGGGAAAGAAAGATTTCGGAGTTTGAGGAGAGATTATGGTGGTTTGGGGGAAAGAAAGATTTCGAAGTTTGAGGAGAGATTATGGTGGTTTGGGGGAAATGGGTAATTGGAAAAAATTAATAGAGGTATACCTATTATCTTTGTAGGAAGAATTATTAAAATTATTAGGTTGGATGGTAGATAATAACTTTTTTTTAAATTCCTGAATCACATTCTTGGAATTTATTGTGTTGATATTAATTGATATTCAAATATAGGTAAAATTGTCGCAAATATTTATATATAAAAAAATATTTGATAAGTTTGTCTTTGTTCGTTAGAATTGAAGATATTAAAATGGGCCGGTTGTCCAAAGGTTAAGATAGTTTCCTTAAACGTTGCTGATCCGAGTTCAATTCTCGGCCGGTCCATTTTTAATTTTTAAAATATTTTTAAGTGATAAAAAAAAGATGAGCCCTATCCTAATTTATAAGATACTTTCCTTAAACGTTGCTAATCCGAGTTAATTCCCGAAGGGCTCATTTTTCTGAATATGTTATAAAACCTAAAGGAGGACTTATAAATATTCGTAATATTACGAAAGATTTAATCTTTATAAATTTTCCTTATTTTTAAAATTTTTTAAAATTTTTTAAAACTTATTATTTAATTACAATAAAAAGTTATAATACACTCGCTTAATTGGGAATAAGAAAACAAAGAGCAGAAGGCAAACTCATTCAATTAAATTTCAAATTCATTTGATGAATTTTTATACTCTCCTTAGACAAGGTGACGCTCGCCCTTTGGGAAATAAAATCCACGCAATGATTTTATTTTATCGCTTGACGCAGATTTAATTTTCGTTCATTGGGACAAAGTTGTTATCTGGGAAAGATTTCGAAGTTGGAGGATAGATTTATGATAGTGGGCAAGGTTTATGGTGAAAAAATTATATTAGGAAAATAAGATGATAAAAATAGAAAATATAACTAATAAAAAAATTAAAGCTGAGATGATAAGGCTCAGCAAAAAAGAGCATTAAAAGTAATGCATGTCTTAACGGATTATGATAATTTTAATCGGATAAAATATATAAAACTTTCTATTTATAATAATCTGCAGAGACATCAAGCCCTGATAGCATTAAAGGTAATGCACCAGATTGATACTCTGGGTCTTAACGGACTTCTGGGTTCGAATCCCAGTCAGGGCGTCTCTGCATTATATTTTGAGAAAACAAAAAGCAGAAGACAAACTTGCTTGATTGGAAACAAGAAAACAAAGAGCAGAAGACAAATTCACTCAATTAAATTTCAAATTCATTTGATGAATTTTTATACTCGCCTTAGACAAGGTGACGCTCGCCCTTTGGGAAATAAAATCCACGCAATGATTTTATTTTATCGCTTGACGCAGATTTAATTTTCGCTCGTTGGGACAAAGTTGTTATCTGGGAAAGATTTCGAAATTGGATAGGTAGATTATGGTGGTTTGGGGGAAAGAAAGATTTCGAAATTGGATAGGTAGATTATGGTGGTTTGGAGAGATAAAGATTTAATTTGTTATTTAAAAAGAAGTTTGAAGGACATATTGAATAGTAAAAATAAAATGGGAATATAATTAATCATTTTTGTAAAATTAATAATTGTTCTAAAGAAGATTATGAGAGTCATGGAAAAGAATTTTGGGACACTTTTTATAGAAGAAATAAAATAAAGTGGAAACAGGATTTTGGAGATTATTTATGAATATTTCATTAATTATTTCTATCACTTCCAGTATAACTGGAAGTAGCATGCAAAATACTTAAATTATTCTAATTAAACGATTAACCAAATAAACGGTTAAACATTTAAACGAAAACACGAAAACACGAAAATATGGATATAAATCATCCTTATTTATAGAAACTTTTATAATATGTATTATATAATATGTATGATATGGAAAATGAAACAGAAAGATTTTGGATATATCTTTTAGAAAAAGAAAAAAACCATTTAGAAAAACAAGAAATGAATAAATATTATGAAGATTTTCAGAAACTATGGAAACAAAAAAATAATTTTGAAAAAGTTTTTGACAATTTAAGAAAATCAAATAAAATATTTTTCTTGATAGACAAGAAGTGGAGTATTTTGACCGGAAAAGATTCTTTCACAATAAATAGAAACAAATCAATGAGAAATTATGTATTTTTCGAAGGATTATTTGATTATTTTAAGGAGGGGGAAATTAAGGCTTATTTTGGTTTGGGAAGTGCTAATTATTTTAATCAAATAAATTGGCAATCTTCACATACATTTTATATAATAAATGAAAAATATAGTACAAAAAGAAAAATAGGAAATCAAACAATTATTTTAATTAAATTTCCTAAAGAAATTTTTATTGAAAATGCTATATTGAGTAAAACTACCTTTGAGGGTCAAAGATTTTCAGATAATGAAAAGACAATTCTAGATAAAATCTATTACAATGAATATAAAAAAGGTAAATTAAATTTAGAAATTCAAGAAGATATAGATTTTGAAAAAATCAAAATGTACTTACATTTCTATAAAAAATATCTTTTGGTTAGAATTAAACTTGTTTCTTTATTAGATGAAGATCAACTAAAACAACTAAGATGATAATTTCAGAAAAATATTTAGATGAAGTAATTAAAAAATACAAAGATAAACCAATAATTCCTGAAATGATAAAAAAAGATTTGGCTTTGAGTTACATTCTCCAAGAGATTGGAAAACATAAAGAAGAAAATGAAAATTCTCCTTTTCATAAATTAATCTTTAAGGGTGGAACTCTTTTGTCAAAAGCTTATTTGGGATATCATAGAATTTCAGAAGATTTAGATTTTATCTATAGGTACAATAGTGAATTAGATAAATTATCTGCTAATCAAAGAAAAATAAGAATAAAATCTTTCATAAAAGATGAGTTACTCCCTGAATTAAATAAAATTTGTAAAAAGTATAATTTTGATTTTGATTCAGACGAAATAAATAGGATTGGGGAGAATAAATATTGTCCAGCAAAATATCCTAAATATCTGATGACACTTAAAATTTATATCAATATGGAAGAAAGTAACCCAATTAAATTGGATATAAACTTTTGTGATGTTCCTTTTTATGAAATAAAAAAGTCAAAAATTATTCATTTAAACAAATTATCAGAACACTTAATTTATCCTTTAGAAAGTTTGGACATAGAAGGTTATGGAATCGATGAAATTATTATTGAAAAATTAAGAGCAATAATAACTAGGGAATGGATTAAGGAAAGAGATATTTATGATTTATTTCTCATTTCTAAATTAGGATATAATATTTTTGAAATAAAACATTTAGATCTTCATAAAAAAATCCAACAAGGAATAGGATATCAGAGTAATAAAAAAAATGCAATAAAGCATGTTTTAGAGATTAGAAAAAGATTAGCTGAGTTGGAAAACAATCTTGAAAGAGAAATTAAGGATATGAATTTAGTTAATTATCATTCAGGTGAATACAGGGAATTTTTTGAGAGGATAAAGAAGTTTATTCTGGAAATTAATTTTGAAAGATTGTAATTTTTATAATTGAGTGTTTAATTTTATAATTTTTTCTTACTAACTTTCTTTAAAAAATATTTTATTTAACATTTTACAAAAAAGTGGGAAAATTATATAAATATCAAAAATTATATAAATCTATGAAAAGAGAGATATAATTATGATTAATGAAAATATTTCCTTAAATAAAGAAAAATTTAAACAAGTTTTACACCATATTATTTCTAGTGTTGGTAGCCTTGAGAATGTTGGAAAAACTGTAATCTATAAAATGCTTTATTTCTCTGATTTTGATAATTATGAATTGAAAGAAGTTTCTTTAACTGGAGAGAGATATGTTAAACTGCCCATGGGTCCTGCGCCAAGAGATTTTAATTGTGCAATAAAGGAATTAAAAAAAGAGAAAAGAATTAAAGAATTTGGTGCAACATATTGTGGAAATAAACAAATAAAATTTTCTTCTTTATGCAAACCAAATTTAAATTTACTTAATGCGGAAGAAATTGGAATTGTAGATAAAGTGATTAATAAACTTTCAAATATGACTGCAACACAAGTTAGCGGATATTCTCATGAGGATATGCCTTGGAAAGCTACAGAAAAGATGGGTGAAATAGATTATGAGTTGGTTTTTTATAGAACTCCTACTTTTTCGGTATCTTCACAAAATAATTATTAGATTATCTCTCTTTTATGGCATATTTTCTAATTCGATACAAATCTTGGTTATCTTTTTTATTTTTGCTATAAATTTCAATTAATATTATTTCGTCTTTATATTTATCGTAAGTATAAATAATTCTGATTCCGCTCTTACTTCCCTTGTTCAGTGCTTTACAACGAAATTTTCTTGCTTTATACACTGGAAGAATACCTTTTCCTAAATGGTTTATTATTACCAATCCTAACGCAGGAGTTAACATTTTTGGATATTCTGCAATAAGAATTTTTTTAAATTTCTTTAAATCTTCTTCTAAATTAACTCTTATTTTGTTTAGGTCTTTTTCAAATTCATTTACCTCAATTATTTCCATTAAATTCATTAGTATAATGTTCTTTAAAATCTTTTTTCTAAAAAATATTTTTCATTTGTAAAATATTGAAAGAAAATGTTTAAATAATTTAAACAATTGTTTACAAAATAGAAACAATAGTTAATCTTATACAAAAAAGGAGAAATTATTAGTTTAATTTTAAAAAATGACAAGAACAAAAATACGTGAAGTTACAATAAAAGAATCCAAGGGTAGTTTTCATCTATTTGGAAGTAAAGAAAAGATTGATGAAAAATATGATTTTGATGGTTTAAGTTCATTGAAACAATTGCTCTCAAAAGAGAAAGCGAGAATGCTAGATGTTATTAAATATCAAAAACCTGGTTCAATTTATTCTTTGGCTAAAATGTTAAATAGACCTTTCAAAGCGGTTTTTGATGATGTTAAACTTTTAGAAAGATTTGGATTTATTGAGTTGATTGCCGAAAAAACTAAAAATAGAGTTAGACATAAACCCGAAATTATAGTAGATCATATGATTATTCATGTTAAAATTTAGGTATTTTGGTTTCTTTTTAATAATATTAATATGCTCATAAAATTTTAATTGCTAAACGCAAATTAAATTTATTCACAAAAACATTGAATTATTTAAAAAAATTATTTGAAAAGGGTATAAAACCTAAATCTCTACATGTATGTGCCACAGGCGATAATTGCTTAAATAAAAATTAAAATAAAATAAGTAGCTTCAACGATAAAACTAAATCTGCCAAGATTATGGTAATTTTAGTTTGATAAAATATATAAATCTTTCTATTTTATGTTGAATTGCAGGGACTTAAAGCCTCGGTGGCTTCAACGGTTAAAGCACCGATCTAATAAATCGGGTCTGCCAAGACTTCTGGGTTCAAATCCCAGTCGAGGCGTCCCTGTTTTAAATTTAAGAATAAACAGTAAAGAAGATATCTATTTTTTGACCAGTACTTCCTTTACTAAATGGTTGTATTGAGCCTTTACTATTTTGTGTTGTATTTCCTTTAAATATTCCTAATAAATATTCTCCATTTGAAGTTATGTTTAATGAATAACCTTTGTTTGGCCATTCTGGACCAACATGCCAGCTTAAATTTAATAATTGGGATAAAGTTTGGTTTAATGTTTCGCATGCAGTGGTTCCATCTAAACACATGCTATCTTCAGAACATTTGAAGATTAATTTTCTTAAATCTTGATAATTTGGTTCATAATTTATTGCACAAGTTGTTGTATGTTGTAAAAATCCTTGTATAAATCCTTCTACCTCGTAACTTTCAGTAAAATCTTCTTTGGATTTATTTAATGAAATTGAAAGAAAGATTAGAATTAATACTGCTACAATTATAATTATGAGTGCGAAACCAACCATTTCGGATTGTGCTTTTTTTAATTTGTATATCTTTTTCATCAAAACCTCACTATTAGCTGAGCTAATTCACATTTATTATATAAGCTTCCTGCTAAATTATCTTTTCTACATAGGGCGACAAATATTGATTTATCGTCTCCTTCTGAATTTTCTTCAAATAAGGATAAAAAATTACAATCAGGATAATTTTCTTGAGTACAAATTATTTCTTCTTCTGAGGTCATTTTTTTTATTTGGACATTCTTTAAATCTAAAAATTTGGAATATTCGGGATGGGTTTTCAAAATGAATGCTTTATCAAAATCTATGCAATTGACCCTATCTCCTCCATAAGCATTTTCGCATGAAAATTCTGGATAATTTGCTAATTTTGAAACTAAAAGTAAAGCATTTTTTTCATCTAATGCTGCTTTTTTTGCTTTTAATCCTCCAGAGCTCATTGAAATTACAAATAATCCAACTAGAACAAAGAAAAGCATAATTGCTATTAACATGAATGCCATTTGCTGTATTTTCATTTGAGCTTTATTGTTTTTCATTTATTATTATCTCTTGTTTGTTTGCACAATTTGTTAAATATTTTTTACCATCAGAAGATTGTAATTTCAGTTGTTGACAAAATGTCAATAACTCAATTCCATTTTCTAATTCCCTCATCTTAACTTTACACCAATAATCTCGGGAATTAATTGAATCTGTTAAAACAAAAATAAGATCTACAACAGAAAAATACCGTTGTCCATCTTGTAAAATTTTTCTAATCTTTTTTCCATTAAATATAATTGATTTATTTACCATAATCTACACCTTGCATTTTCATTTTTCTTTTCTAAATCTTCCATAGTATTAATTAAACCAAATAAATCTGAAGAAGATTCAAAATTATTTATTTGGGTTTGTAATAAATTTAAGTCTGAAATTACATTAAATGTGCAACCGGAATTAACCATTAATAGAGATTTTTCTTGATAAATTGTGGCTAAGTTTGAAACCTTTTTTAAAACTCTTTGTAATTCACATTCATACATTGTTGAATCTGAAAAAATTGCTGCATACATTAATGCATCTGTGTAAAAATAGGACTTGCCCTCTTTTTTCTCCACATAACCTAAATTATAATTTACTTTTATTTGGCAATCGCTTGAAGGGCCAAAGCAAACTTTTATTTGATCGTCTTCACATTCATTTATAAAAATATTTGGTTGAGCTAAATCGATTAATTCTTTTTCTATTGGTTCTGGAGGATTTGAAAAGCAATATTCATCTTCAGAGGAAGTCATATAAATTAAAGAACCAACTTTGAAAGGAAATTTGAATGGTTTTGTGAAGAGGTAGAAATTTTTTCCATCTAATACTGAATCAGAAAATAAGTATTTATTTTGAAATTTTATATTTATTCCAGATGCTTTCCATTCTCCACTTTCTTGTCTCACGAAAGATAACCATTCTTTTTTTACTTGTTCTTGAACCATTAAATAATGATTTCCAAAATCACCATAATTATCACAATCAAAATATAATCTTGAATAAACGGGCATTGTTAACATAGATGTTTTTCCTGTTTCTAATCCTGTTTCTAAAGGATTTAATAAAATATCTAATTCTGCTCCTGCTATTGCCCCTTCTGAAGTTTGTTTTATATGGCCAATTTTAGAAACACTGGTAATTGCAAAAAATAGAATAATAGCTCCAACAATTATTGCAAATATCCAAGAGAATGAAATATCTAAATATCCTTTTTTCATTTTAGTTCAAAATTATTTTTACTAAAGGTTTATTATAATCTTTTTGTAATTTAAAACTTATTTTACCCTCTACTGGTTTTTTGCAAAGTGATTCTCTAGATCCAACAGTTTCAAAAATATCAATATTTTTTATATTATATTCTGTGAAAATTGCGGGATTTTTTGAATTATATAATAATAAATTATTAAAATCATCTATAATAAAACATACATTTCCTATTTTTGAAGGAAGAGTATATTCTACTGTTTTATTTCCGGCTGTGCTTTTCCATAATCTATCTACATCACCTTGAAAATTTTCTGTAAATTGATTTATTTGAATTTCTTGTTGCATTCCTAAAAAATTTTTTATTGCATAAAATGCAAATGCAAGAAAGGCTATTATTAAAATTATTGAAAAAATCATCCCAAAAGACATTTTCATTTGACCTCTTTTTCCCATGATTGATGGACGAGGAGATTGTTTATAAAAGTTGGGGGTTTGGAGAAAAAATTATCTAAAAACAATTCTCGAAAAATTATTGGATTTTTATAAATTCAGAGGATTAATCTCTTGAAATCTAATTCGTTCAAGGTATGTAGCTGCAATGGATAATAATTAATTGATATGGATACGGAGAGCAGAAGATAATTCATTTTTTATTTAATTTTTTAAATAATTCTTTTTCTGTCCCATATAAATTTTTTTCTTCAGAAATTTTATATAATTTTTTTAAAAAGATTAATTCTTCTAGAAACATTGAATTAATTTGTTTATTCATTTTTCTTATTTAATGTTTATTAAATGTTATTTAAGATTCAATTAATTTGATTAATTGTTTTTCAATTTCTTTGATTTTTGATTTTTTTAATTTTCCTTTTTTATAAAGAATTATACTTTTATCAGCAGAAAATAATTTATTTATTTTTACAAAACTTTCTTCTGGCAAATTTCCTTTTTCAAAAGAATCTGAAATGAAAATAGAATAAATATTTAGATTGATTTTTGAAGTTATTTGAGCAAGTAAAATATCGTCACCTTTTGGTGTTGAAATTACTAACGCGGGTCGTTTTTTTGATGAAGATAAATCTGAAAATGGAAAAGGCAAAATTACCACTTCTCCTTTTACAAATTTTTCCATGCTTTGTCTTCCTCTTTTGTATTCCAATCTTTTGCAAGTGATTTTTCTGAAGCATAAGCTGTTTCCATTGACTCTTTTATTTTGCTTAAAGGTTTAATTTCAATTCTATCATCATAAGCAATTATTACAATATTATCTCCTTCTTGAAATCCTTTTTTTTTCCTTAGTTCCGAAGGAATAACAAATTGTCCTTTTGAAGTTATTTTTGAAGATTTTATATTTAATAGTTCCATGATAAAAAGTAAGAAATGTAAGATTATAAAGTTTTTGGAATAAAATTATTAATGTTAAACTAAAAACATGTCCCAATAACTAAAAATAAATTGTGAATGAATAAATGACATTAATTTTTTATATTTTTTTGTATCTACACTAATCAAACTTTTTTTCAAGGCATTATCTGCAGCATCCATTGAATCTAAATATTCTTCTCTAAATCTTCTAGATATTATTAATGGAGGATAATTAAAAGAGGATAAAATATAATTCATTAATGCTCTTCCAGTCCTACCATTTCCATCCGAGAAAGGATGAATTTTTTCAAATTTATGATGAAAGAGAATTGTTAAAACTAAAGGGTGCATCTTTTTTTTGTTTTTATTGAACCAATCTAAAATTAATTTTAAATCTGTTTTAATATATCTTGCAGGACTTGGTTTAAATGGTTGTCCAAAAATCTTAATCTCGTGATTTCTATACCCTTTTCTTGAATCTATGTTTTCTAAAAGCATATCATGGATTTTAGAAATTAAAATCAGATTAATTTTTGGTTTTTCCTTTTCCAAAAATTCAATAGTTTTTTTAGTATTTATAAGATCATAAACTTCCCTTAATTCTTTATTTTTTGGTAAAATATTTTCTCGAAATAATTTTCCTGCTTCTTCTAATCCAATAGTATTTCCCTCAATAGATGTGCTATTAACTGCAAAATTTAAGAAAAAATTATCTAATAATTCTTTTTTTGTTAATTTGTTTAATTTAGAAAATTTTTTCTTAAAATGAATTAGAATTGCTTCTATTTCAATTAATTGTTTTGAACTAAAATATTCATTTTTCTTTAATTTTAATTTTTTAGCTTTTTCCAAATAATAATTAGAATCAAGAAATTTTTTAATATTTGAGTAAGAGTTTCTAATTTCTTTTTTATATTTATTTTCTAAATCTTCTATTTTAATTTTAGACAAATCATTACCTAAATTACAAATATCCTTAGTAACAACTTTGTTATTGTTTCTTACTGAAATTCTTAAAGTATAATATTTTTTTCCGTTAATAGTTTTTGTGTGAATATATGCCATATGCATTCTTATAAAATAAACTATTTAAATCTTTCCCCTTACAATTTAATTTTCTAAATGTAAGGGGAAGAATAGATAAAAAATAAAGTGAACTGAAATTTCCGAAGGTTATTCGATAAATTTTAAAATTGTAATTGATATTAATTCAAGAAATATAATTTAAATGGAAAATTTGTTTTGAAGATAATTTTATATTCAGTGCAGAAACAGAGCAAAAGTAAATCTGCGTTTAGCAATTTGATTGAATGGATTTATATTAATTGTATTTAACCAAAATAATCAGAAGCCCTCAAGGTAATGCTATAACCTTCAGAAGGATAATTATTATATTCATCTTTACATTTGACATAAAGATCTATTTCTGGATCCCAAATTAATTTATGTGTAGTTTCATAAGTTGTTGAAATATTTATAATGTCTTCATCATCAAAATTGAAATTACAATCTTCTGTTGAGTATGCGCATTTAGCTGGTTCGTTTGTTGTTAATTCCATTAAATTATCTCTCTTAAATGCTCTTACTACTATTGGTTTTTGATCGTCTTTTTCTATTGTAAAAATTATTTGTTCTGTCACCATATTTCCTGCAGAATCAAAACATTCTATTGTGTAATTATATGAACCTACTGGTCTCCAATACGGTTGTTTATGAAATACTTCTCCTGTTTCGCTAAAAAGAGTTTGGTCTGAAATCGAGCTTGTATTTTTTCTATAATAACACTTAGCAAATCCATTCTCTGAACCTGCAGCAGTTTTAACATTAAATTCAAATTCTATACTATCTGATGATCCTGCTAATATTCCTGAAGGTTGTGTGTAACTTGATAAAATTGTTAAAGGTATCGAGCCATATAAGGTATAAGGAATAGATTCTGTATGTGTATTTTCATTTGGTGAACGGTCTCTACATCTGATAAAAAAATCATTTTGATCTGTATTGCTATTGCTTATTAATCCTGTAAAATTGGCTGTACATTCCCCATTAACCTTAATATTTTCATGATTTGTATTTGAACCACAATCAAACATCTCATTTTCCATATCTTCATAATTTCTTTTAAGACGGTCCCACTTACAATCTGCTACTTCATCTAAATAAAAAGTTACATTGATATTTTCAACACCATTTCCAATTGAAGCTCCATTTTGAGTTGTTGTCTCAGACTCCAGAATAATTGGTGCAAATGGATCTGGAATATCTTCTACACAAAATTTGAAAACTAATTCCTCCACATTTGGACGACCATTACCCATATTTTCACATCTAACAAATAAATTATATTCTCTATTCGGATCTACTTCTAGGCCATATAATTGTTCTTCTTCCATTTTCCCTAGAGGAAATAATGTAATTGTGTGATTGTATCTATTTCCTGAAGAATCATCAAACCAATTATTTCCCATTTCTTCAAAACTATCTGTTCTTACGGTATTAAATTTGCAAGTTGCAAGTCTATCTGTGTGTATTTTAAATGAAAATCTTTTATTTGCAGGTACACAATCATCATTTGCTTTATGCATTATTTCGACAGCATTACCCCCTGCAGGGAACTCTAAATCTTCATTATCAAATTTGTATCCATCTGTTAAATATTCTGGAAGAAGTGTTATTTTTGGAGGATTGACATCCTGAGGATTTTTGTCATAACAGTAATCATTTTCAAATTCACATCTCCCTCCTAAAGCCCGGCACTGATATTCTGTGCAAGGTAAAACTTGATTATTACATTTTTCACAGTCTTTTCCTCCATGGGGAGGGTCCCAAGGTTGACAAGTGATGAGAGTTAATTCTTTTAATTCTTTTAAATGACTACCTGATCCGGAAAAAAATTCTCCTACCTCAGTTTTAGCATCAGTCCACCACATTACTTTATAATCGGTTTTTGAATTATCTGTTCCTTCCATATTTAAATAATTATATTTTACTTCACAATCACCTACTGCAGAACAAATATTTTCCATATTTTGTTTAAAATCATCTGATACATATAAATCTAAATGAGAATCTATTTCTTCACTTTCATATATTGAAGATACATCTGCAGTATAAATGGGCACTCCTCGTTTGAAATTTCCTTTTTTCCACCATCCAAAAGCACCAACTTTTACATTCCCACAAACATCTCCTTCACTTACATCCCAAAAATTAGATCCAGGAGGATCTTTTGGAACACAATATCCTTGAACATATTCCGCATCAATTGAAGAAGGGTCTACAAATTTATCTCCAGTAGGCATATCTCCTTCCCAAATAAAAAAACTATCCGTATCTGATTCTACTTCTATCCAATCACAATCTCTTTTATCCTCATTTTTACAAGAATCTTTATTTGTTTGCTCTATACAATCTCCCCTTCTATTTTCAACACAGCCTGCATAAACGTCTGTATTGATATTTGTAGGTAAATTCAACATTTCCCTAAATGTATCCCCTAAAGTTCTATCTAATTCTACTTCATTTTCTATGCAAAGTTCTTGCCTATAATCTTCACAAATATCTTCAATAGTTACTTCTCCATTATAACATTTTTGAACTGCTGAAGTTGAACCAGGGGAATTTACCGGTGCCCCCTCAATTCTATTTGAAATACACCAAGTCTCCCCATGATTTTTATTTATCCAAGGACAATTTAAATCTTTACATATATAATCTCCAAATAAAGGCCCCTTATCTGGAAAACCAGCTTTTCCTCGTTCATATAATGCACCCGTGCTTCCACTAGCATCATATTCACAATTTCCACAAGTTAATTGATTTCCTGAATTTGGATCTAAATCTACAATACAGCTATTTTCTGGCTTTATTATTTCTGTCCAATAATTCATTTTCCAAGTTTCAGTATCTTCATTCCACCCAGCATCATAATCATATATATTAGCTTTATTCTCACAACTATCTAAAAAATAAATTTTATCATCTCCTCCTTCCTCCATCCAAGTATTTTGAGTGGGAACACATTTTGTTAGAAGTAAAGGGGCCGTACATAAATATCCTTCATTGAAATCTGCATCTGGTTTTGATGATTTTAAATCTCTACATGCTTCTTTTGTTAACATTCTACAATCCTTTTGATAATCTTCTGTAAATGTGCATGCTCCTAATACATCTGGATTTCCCGCATTAATACATTCAAAATAATCAGTCATTGAAGGATTGAAAGTTGTTTCAAAACCTTCTGTTGATTCTAACTTAGAACATGCAATCCCTGTCATGAACTCTGTTGATTTTCCGAAAAAACAACAGCCTTTATCACATTGAGGTAATTCACCTATTGGTTCATTATAGTGAACTCCCCCATCATTTTCACAAATTATTTTCGCACTATTTTCTGCACAGGTTCCCTCAGATATTTTTACACAAGTTCCTGATTTACAATAAGATGTTTTTTCACAACCTGTTGAAGCACAATGAAAACTAGAAT
>CAZRBZ010000022.1:0-13654 GCA_964598515.1 Candidatus Woesearchaeota archaeon | reverse complement strand
CGAATTTTTATACCCAAAGGGCATAACCAAAGGTCACAAGAACCTTTCTTTGAAAGGCAAGAACCTGACAAGTCAGGTGACTTTATTGCATAAGGCCTCAAGGAATACCGTCTCGCCAAAGCTCCCGGCACAATCTTTTTTGAAAAGGCATCCATGATTTGAGGAAAATTTTAAAAAATTTGAAACACAAAATCCACGCAGTGATTTTGGTTTAGTTTGTGGTTTCAAAAATAGCTTATTAAAATCTAACTATTTTTCTAAATAATTTTCCATAACTCCTAAAAATTTTTTATGAATTTTCTTTTTTCCTTCTAAAGACATCTTTAAATTTCCTAATCCTAAGATTAATTGTGTGCCTTTGTTAAGTAATTCTTTTTTTATATCTTCTTCAATTTTTTCATAATCAAAAGAAATATTTTTTCTATAAATTTTAATAATTTCTTCTTTCATATTTGGATTATTGAGTAGTAAAAGAGATAAATCTTTTACTGGATGCCCACTTCCAGAAAATTCAAAATCAATATAATAATTTTCTCCATTTTTCGTAAGAATATTTCTTCCAAATAAATCGCCATGGATGAGAGTAGAATAATTTTTTTCTCTTTCTTTACTTGATAAAAAATCTTTTATTTTTTCTGCACTTTTTCCAAACATTTTCTGATAATTTAAAATATAATCTGATAAATTTCTTGATTTATGTTTAAACATCAAAGGATTTTCTAAAATTTCATTTTCTAAAAAATTTGAATGGATTTTCGCCCAATCTCTTACTGCTTGAATTAAATTGGGCTTGCAAGATTCAATAAATTCTGTAATTATAAAATCTTCTCCTTCAGAATATATTTTTGGAATTTTGCAGGAATTTTTTAAAAATTTATAAAAAAACTTTTCTCTTTGTATAAATTCTTTTTTATTAAATTTCTTAAAAAGGATTTTTTTTCCATGAATAGAATAAACTGAAATTGAATTTCGATTATAACAATTAATATTAGAAATAAAACTAGGAGTGCCCTTAAATAGGTGACTTAAAATAGCTTCAGTGTTATTCATTTTTATACTTAATCTACAGAATAACAATCAATACAGCTTGAGGGACTATAACAACCAGTTGAATAACATCCATTATATCTTTCGACTTTTATTCTTTGTTTTTCTGCTTGATATTTTCTAATTCCCTCTTTTGTAGATAAATCCAATACTGGAGCATCTTTAACAAGTGGTTCCAATGTTTTTACCATAAAATTCAATGGTCTTAAAAGTTTATAAATATTTATATAGTAGTATTTATGCGGAATATTATGACAAAATTAATCTTTAAATTTGATAAAGAAAAAGATTTGCAAAATAATTTTTTTGCTATTCATTTTAATTCTCCTTTTGAAAAGGAAAGAAACTTTAATAATTTTAAAATTTTAGATGAAAGTTGTAAAAATAAAAGTTTTGAAGAATGTAAGCAAGATATTGAAACATTTCACAAAAAATTATACGAATCAAAAATGATCCAAGCTGTAAAAGAATCTTTTCAAAATGCGTGGAATAAAATAAATGATGAATTTTTTAAGAGATTAGAAAAAATTACTGGAAACAAATTTCCTCATAAAAAAATGATAGCTTATTTAACTACTCAAGGAATTTCTCCTTACAATATCAAAGAAAAATCATTTATGATTTCTATTTGGAGCAATATTCCAAAAGCCCTAAAAACTTCTGCCCATGAATTGATGCATTTTGATTTTCATAAGAATAACTGGAAAGAAATTGAAGAAGAAATTGGAAAAGAAAAAACTGAAAAATTAAAAGAAGCATTAACAATTTTACTTAATTTAGAATTTAAAGATTTGTGGTTTGTTAGTGATAAAGGAAAAAATAATGAAAATCAACAAAAACTTAGAAAATTCATAAAAAAAGAGTGGTTAAAAGAAAAAAATTACAAATCACTTCTTGAAAAGTGTGTGATTTATCTAAAAAAATGATTTACAAACCGCTTTCAGTCCAATTTGAAATTACAGAATCTTGTACACATAAATGTAGACATTGTTATAATTATTATTCTCATAACATAAATCCTTCTTCAACTAATCGAGAAGTTATTAATAAAATTGCAGAACAAGAATTTTTTGATATTACTTTGACTGGAGGAGAACCATTATGTTCTAAACCCCAACTTTATAATGCAATTGAAACTTTTAAAAAAGAAAACATGGATGTAAGGATTAATTCTAATTTACATTTATTAAATAAGTATGATGCAAATAAAATTGCTGAATTGGAAGTTAATTCTATCTTAAGTTCAATCTTGGGTTCAAATGAAAAAACACATGATTTTCTGACGGGAGTAAAAGGATCATTTAATAGGCTTGGTAAATCTCTAAAATATTTGTCTCAAAATAATTTAGGAGTTGCTATGAATATGGTTGTAAATAAAAATAATATCTCGGAAGTATATAAAACTGGAAAATTTCTTTTTGAAAATTTTGGAATAAACTATTTTTGTGCAACTCCAATGACTATCTCTCCTGGAAAAAATTTGGAAGATATTACTCTTTCCAGAGAAGAATATATCGCGACACTTGATAAATTATTAAAATTGGAAAATGATTTGGGAATAAAGACAGATTCATTAAATCCTGCTATTCCATGTATGTTTCCCGAAGAAAATCAGGAAAAATATAGAAAATTTTTTGAAAAACGAGCATGTGGAGCTGGGAAAGGTACTTTAACATTTTCAACAAAAGGAGAAGTTAGACCTTGTTCTCAAGAAAGTAGAAATTATGGAAATATTATGAATAATTCTTTGAAAAACATTTTGGAAAAAATGTATAAATGGAGAGAAGGAAAACATATTCCAAAAGAATGTTTTCCTTGTGAATATGTAAATTCATGTAGAGGAGGATGCAGGGTTGCTGCTAAATCAAGCTCTGGAAAATTAAATGGACTGGAACCTTATTTTATATCTCCTGTAAAAAAGAATATTTCTACAAAAAATGAGAAAGTAATTAATTTTAAAAATTTAAAAGCTCAACAAGGAAATGTTCGAATAAGGGGAGAACAGGATAATCTAACAACCATTTATTTGTCTCCAAAAATAAATGGAGTTTTAACCCCAATTGAATTAAAAATTTTTAAAAGATTTTTATCTGGAAAAAAATATTCCGAGATATTGGGAGAAGTTAAAAATGAAAAAGTTTTGAAAGAAATTTCTATAAACCTTTCAGAAAAAAAACTTCTTATTAATTCTCAAATTTAAAATTTCAAAGATATAAAAAATAAAATTTTTTGAGATGATAAATCTTTATAAATCTCTAAATCCTTTTTATTTAGAGGTGAAAGTTACAAGTTCGTTAAAATTAATATGAAAAAGTATTTTATTATTTTATTGGGAATTTTGTTGATGTTTAATTTAGTTGGAGCGACATACAATATTACTGATGATGCAATTGGAACTATTTATCCTCGAGATACATATTTATCTGGTTGGGTTGAAATTTCTTTTGAAAATCAATCATTAAATTCAATTTTTAGTGATTCATTGAACAATAATGTTTCTCTAAAGGAAACATTAAGTAAATTTTCAAATTATAGTTATTCTTGTCAAGATAATAATTGTGAAATGAGTTATTCTGCAACAGGTGCTTCAACTACAAAAAATTTTAATTTGAATGTAGATGAAGAAAAATTTATGGGAATTGTTTTTACTGGAAATATTGAAGAGATAAAATCCATTAATTTTAATCTTACTAGTGATGCAACTGAATCCGAAGAAAATCAAATTAGAATTGATATATTAAATGATGGAAAAATTGATGTTGGAAATACAAAAATAGGAATAGGGACAAGTAGTGAAACAAATTATGGTTGTTTTAAGGATGATGAAACTTTGGAAGAGATTAATCTACAAGAAAATACTTTTTGTCAAAGAATTGAACTTGATGAGGCCCCTGCTTTTCTCATTGGAGGGTGGATTAAAGAAATTACTCCAGAAGAAGGCGCAAATATAACTATGGGAATTTATAACTCAGATGGAACATCTCCTCTTGAGGAGTGTTTAATTAATAAAAACAACATACCACCAGAAGGAGGAGAAGTGTTTTGTCAAGTTAATATATCTGTGGCGGAAAAAGAAGATTATTATGTCTGTGTTAGTTCAGATATATCTGAAGGAAATTATAAAATATTAGGTTATGTTTCTACTAATCCTGAGAACAAATGTGGTTTTGTTGGACTTCCTGTAAGAGATGAAATCGCTTCATATGGTATTGGTGCAAAAACAATTAATTATGGTGCTGTTGAAACAATTGAAATTTTAAATGATTTGCCCAATGGAAATAAAATTTCTAAATTAGTTGAGGATTATATTAAAGATACATATGGTAGTTTAGATTGCACGGGAATTTCTTGTTATGTTCCAATAAAATTAATTTCTTCTATAAATCAAGATATAGACATTGATTCTATAAATATAAATTACGACAAGGTGGGTCTTCCCGGTAGAAATTTAGATGAATTTTGGGATTTTGAGGAAAAACCTGCTTTAATTAATAGTACTTCTCAAAAATTATATTTGGATAATTTATTTAAATTGCCTTCAAATACTGGAAAAATTGACTATAAATTATATTTTGAGAGTGAAAAAATTTTTGATGATGAAATAATTATTGAAGAAATTTCTATGAGAATATATCCTTTGATTGCAGCCTCTAGTTTTCCAATTACTTTTCAAGTTAATGTTAATCCTGATTTTAATTTTTCAAGTTATATTTGGGATTTTGGAGATGGAATTATTGAAACAAGCCAGGGAAATCAAAAAACCCATACTTATGCTTCGGTTGGAAATTATACTTTAAATGTAATTGCAAAAACAGAAGAAGGTTCTGAATTTTCAAAATCTTTTGAAATTGTTGTCGAAATTCCAGAAAATATGATTAATAATGCTATTGGAGAATTAGAAACTAAAATTGCAACATTAAAACAACAAATTATTGGTTTTGAAACTTTTGAAAAAGAACAACTTTATAAAAAAATTGATTTGAATGAAATTGAATTGAAAGTAAATTACATAAAAGAAGATATGAAAATAGCCAATGAAGATGCAGATTATAAGCAAATTATAGATAGATTGATTTCAATAAAGATACCAAAAAATATTATTCAATCCTCTACAAATCAAATATTTTATTATCCTCAAAAAAATAATATTAATTTAAATATATTAGAAGAGATTACTAATGACACTTCAGGTGATGCTGAAAATACTTTAAATTCCATTTTAATTTGGAATCAAAATAATTTAAATTCAAAAATTTCAATGAAAGAAATTTTAATTAAATGGGATAAAATTGCAGAACCTTATTTTAAAACATTTGAACTTTCAATAAATATGCTCTATACACAAGATGAAGAATTTTATTTCATTATAAAAGATATTGAAAATCTTGATTTTAAGGGAAATATTTCAATGCAAGAAACATCAGGATACAAATATCTCCCTTTAACTGAACCAATAACTTTACAATTTTCCACAACAGAAGATTTTGATTTTTTAACTCTTCCCATGTTTATTTCTCCAAAATTGGCACAAGTCAGGGTTGAAGAAATTGTTTTAGAAGAAGATGTAAATAGAAATGCTATTTTATTTATTATATTATTTGGTTTATTTTTAATTGGGATTTTAATTTATATAATTTTGCAAAAATGGTACAAAACAAAATATGAAAAATATTTATTCAAAGAAATAAATCAATTGTATAATGTTGCAACATATATTCAGAAGGCTAAAAAGAATGAAACACCAGAATCTGAAATAAGAAAAACTTTAAAGAATGCTGGATGGAATAGTGAGCAGATTACTTATGCTTTAAGAAAATATGTAGGTAAAAGAACTGGAATGTATGAAATTCCAATTAAAAAATTGTTGAAAAAAAAGGAAGCGCAAATAAAACAACAACAAAAAGACACAAAATTTAATAAAGGATATTACCCAAAATAAAATATGGCGATAAAAATTTTTACAAATTTTTTAAAGAAAGTATTGGGAACTATTTTGAAAAATAAAAAGGATATTAAGTTAGGATTTTATGGTCCACCCAATGCTGGAAAAACAAGTTTAGCTAATAGAATTTGTAAGGATTTTACTGGAGAAGAGATTGGTTCTGTTTCTAAAGTTCCTCATGAAACAAGAAATGTTCAATTCAAAGAAAAAGTTGAAATTAAATATAAAGGAAAATCAATGACTTTCAAAATGATTGATACTCCTGGAATTACTACTAGAATTGATTATGAAGATTTTTTAAAATATAAAGTTAAGAAAAAAGAAGCTAAAACTAGGGCTAAAGAAGCTACGCAAGGTATTATTGAATCAATTAAATGGTTGGATGATATGGATTTGGTAGTTATTGTTTTAGATTCTACTGAAAACCCTTATAATCAAGTAAACATTACAATCATTGGAAATTTGGTTGCCAGAAAAATTCCTGTATTAATTGTTGCAAATAAATCTGATTTGAGAAAAGCTAATATTAAAAAAATTGAAGAAGCTTTTCCAGAATATGATGTTATTGGAATGAGTGCAAAGTATGGTAAAAACTTAGAAGAATTTTATGAATCAATATTTAAACTTTCAAAAAAGGTGAGATAATATTTAAAATGGCTAAAAAAAAGAATGTAAAAAAAATAAATGGTTTTGCCATTCAATTTATGCCATATCATGAAATTAAACAATTAACTAGCACTGAAAGAATTAAAAAAATTTTAAATATTGTTTTTGGAAATAGCATTTTAATCTTACAAGGAAGATTAAAACCTGATGAAGAAACTCGATTGATTGAAGATACAATGGCTATGATTGGTCATGTTAAAGAGTTTAAAGGTGTAGAATTGGCTGTAATTGGCTCTGAAGGACAGGTTGTAGGGAACCTCTTTGAACGATTTAAGCAAAAAATTATTACAAATCTTTCTGGAGGAGATTTGGGTGCAATTACAATAATTGGTCCTGCCACAATAGTTAAAGAAATTAAACAAGATCCTAAGAAGATTGAGTTGATTTTGGGGAAATAAATTTAAATATAGTTAATTCTTAGTTAATTTAAGTGAATTAAAATTCCAATAACATTCTTCACTTTGTTATTGTTATTATAAAAGGAGTCAAAACGAAAAATGCCATATCAATGTGTTAAATGTTCTAGAATAATTCCTATTGCTAGCAAGGAGCTTTTAGAAGGATGTCAAAAATGTGGGGGGAAATTTTTCTTTTATGTTAGAGATGAACAACTTAAAAAATTAAAAGAACAAATAATTGAAATTCCTGAAGAGGAAAAGAAACAAATTGAAAAGGATATTAGAAAAATTGCTGGAATTGAAAAGGAAGATGCACCAGTTATTTTAGATTTTGAAAGCATAAGGGTTACTGGAGAAGGTAAATTTGAAATTGATTTGGCTAATTTATTTAATCAAAAACAACCTTTGGTGTATAAACTTGAGGAAGGGAAATATTTAATTGATTTGGGAAAAATTAATTCTGGAAAGAAGGATTAAATAAAAATAATTTCGCTCAATTGAATCGCTGAACGCAGATTTAATTTTCGCTACACAAAACATTAAATTATCTGAGGCACATATTTTTGGTTAAATTATTAGATTCCAAAGTTCCTCTTAATTATTTTTTTTAAATTTCCAAACTACTTTGTGAAATTTATTATATTTTAAAAATAAAATTTATTGATTGCAAAAACCCAATAATTATAAACTATTTTTTAATATTTTATGTATGGCAAAGAAACATGATTTGATTTTAGAAAGAGTTCTTGAAAAGATTACTCCTAGCGAAGAAAAATTAAAATTTATGGATAAAAATTTGAATTCTTTTTTGGAAAAAATAAATAAGAGAATTAAAAAAGTAGGATTAGATTTAGAGGTTTTTGTTGGAGGAAGTTTTGCTAAAAAAACTTTAATTAAAAAGAAAACAGATGATATAGATATTTATTTTAGATTTAATCAAAAATATTCTGATGATTCTTTAACAAAATTAACTAAAAAGATTTTGAAAAAAATTAGGAGTGTTTCAGTTGTTCATGGATCCAGAGATTATTTTAGAGTTAAAATTAATTCTTGGTTTTATTTTGAAATTATTCCCGTGAGAAAGATAAAAAAAATTGAAGAAGCAAAAAACATTACAGATTTATCTTATTCTCATGTTAAATATATTAGAAAAAAAGTAAAATCTAAAAAAGTTATAGAGGGGATTAAACTCGCAAAAGCTTTTTGTTATGGTTCTAGAACATATGGTGCAGAAAGTTATGTTCATGGATTTTCTGGTTATTCTTTAGAATTATTAATCTATCATTATGGGGGTTTTATGAAATTTTTACAAGAAATTGTTAAAAAACGAAAAGATAAATTAATAATTGATATTGAAAAACACCATAGAAATAAGCAAAGAATTTTGCTTGATATTAATAGTTCTAAATTGGAATCTCCAATTATTTTAATTGATCCTACTTTTAAAAAGAGAAATACTCTCGCTGCTCTTTCAGAAGAAACATATGAAATTTTTAGAAAAGCTGCTAAAGAATTTTTGAAAAATCCCTCTGAAGAATTTTTTAAAGTGAAAAAAATTGATTTTAAAAATATTAAAAATGATGCAGAAAAAAAAGGGAAAGAATTTTTATTGATTAAAACTAGAACAAAAAAACAAGAAGGAGATATTGCTGGGACGAAATTATTAAAATTTTCTAAACATTTAGAATATGAATTTAAGAAATTTTTTGAACTCATTGATTCGGATTTTGAATATTTGGATAACCAAGAAGGGATTAGTTATTTTGTTTTAAAAAGAAAAAATGAAATTGTTTCTTGTGGGCCTTCTATTAATGATAAAAAAAATGTTTTGAAATTTAAAGAGGAACATCCTAGAACTTTTATCAAAGAAGGTAAAATTTATTCTAAAAGAAAAATTAATTTTTCAGGAAAAGAATTTTTGGCAGTTTGGGGTAGAAAGAATCAAAAGAAAGTCAAGGAAATGTATATTTCTAAGTTAGAGATTATTGGTTAAAAAATTTTATCCATATAATGTTCTACAGGGAGTTCTATTAATTGGTATTTTTCTTGAATAAAATTATAAACTTTTTCAATTTCTTGAGGGTTTGCTAACATTGCTCCAAATTTGAATAACCCATAATCTCCCACATCCCTCCAAGATAAAGATTTTTTTGAAGAGGTATCAAATAGGGGAAATGCCCAGGGAAGATACATACCAAAAACATCTCCGATTACTGAACCAGTAATTAATGCAGTTAGAGTTCTTGCTGAAAAATTATCTTTAGGTGATAATTTCCTAATAAAAGAAATTTCTTTATGCTTTTTCATGTTAAATTCTTACAAGAACTTGGTTTATTAAGATTATTGTAGTGCTAAATCAAATAATCCCGCAAATGCTTCTGAAAAAAATGCTGAGTTTAACCAAATAGCGTTATCATCTTTTGTTGATTCTTTTGAAAGATAAAATAAAACTTCGTTTCTATCAATAATGAAAAATTTACCTTCAATATTTACTTTTTTTATTTTAATTTTTAAAGATTTTGATAATTGTTCTATAATTTCTGCTTCACCAAATAAAGCAATTTTTACGTCAATTCCTTTCTTTTTTAACAAATTAAATGTGTCTGCAAATAATTTTTCTTTTAAAATCATTTCTTCTGCATGCATACAAATAATAACTTCCTTTTTCGCAGAATCTATAATTTCTTTTAAATAATTTGAAATTGTTGATCTTCCTTTAATTGAAGCTGATAAATCTTCTCTTTTTACAGGATTGATTCCAACAGTGTATAATTTTTCTAATTGTTGAAATTCGTTTGTTCCTACAACCTTAGTTAAATTTTTGACTTTTTCTTCTGCATGTGTTCTTACATTATTTTTTAATTTTTCAAGAATAGTTTTCGGTTTTACTCCTAAATATTTTACTGGTTTTCCTAATTTGATTAAAGCAAATCCTTTTTTTTCTAATGATTCTAATACATCATATGTTCTCGATCTTGGAACACCTGATATCGAGGCTATCTCTCCTGCTGATGCAGAACCTTTACCCAGTAAAGCTAACCATACTTTTGTTTCATAAATATTCAAATCAAAATAATCTTTAATCTTTGCTATTAATTCATTTTTTACTAACATGTTGTTACTAGGTAATAGAGGCTATATAAAGGTTTTGATTGTGTTGTGTTTGTTAAGGGGTGACAAAATGGAAAGTTTTATAAAATAAATTAAACTTAAGAAATTATTAGCTTTATCCCATTTCCAAAATTTTAATTACTAAACGCAAATTAAAATTTTTTAATTAAGACATTAAATTAACTACAAAACAAATTCTCGAAAGGATTATTATATTTTTGTAAAGTAGTGATTAAATTTGCTAAAAATCTAAACTCAATTCATACACGTAGCACTACGGATGATTACATAGAATAATGGGGCGATAATTAAATTAATAAATTAAAAAACTTTCAAAATTAACCAACTAACCAACATTGCTAAGAAAATTCCTGAGGAAATAAAAAATCCAGCATTAAAGTCACAATTATTTAAAAATTGTATTTTTCCTAATGAAGAAGAAATT
Source organism: Candidatus Woesearchaeota archaeon (assembly GCA_964598515.1). Classification (GTDB taxonomy): domain Archaea; phylum Nanobdellota; class Nanobdellia; order Pacearchaeales; family GW2011-AR1; genus GW2011-AR1. Next base: position 3,045 of record CAZRBZ010000022.1, on the reverse strand, counting down.
AATAAAACAGAAAATAATAAATCTTATTTTAATTCAGAAAACCAAACTCAAATTAATTCAAAAATTGGATTTTAACTCAGTTATATGAAAGAATAAAGTATATTCTGCAGTATAGATATTGTTTTTAAAAAGAAATTCTAAAAATCATTATGCAAGAAAATAAATTTAAAGGAAAATATATTTATGTTAATTATTTAGATTCTATTACTGGGGGGATGATGGTTTATGGGGGAAAATTAGAAGAGATAATATTTGATGAAGATGGTATGTATAAAGTAAAATTAAATCCAATATTTGATATAGATGAGAATGGAAAATATTCTCAAATGAAAGGTAAATCAATAAAAGTTTTAACTCCTGAAAATTACTTGGGAGTAGAAGAAGATACTAAAAAAAATATGGAAACTTTTTATCAAAACATAAATGCACAAATATTAAAAAACAAAAATGATGAAAATTTTCCAAATGTTGAAGAAGCTTATGCAAAAGAAGGGAATACAAGAAATAATTTTTATTCTCATGAACCTGGGATGGGATTTAAAATTGATTATACAAAAAATAAGCCTAAATAATTAACTTAAAGGATAAGCAAAAACAAATTAAATTATCCAAGACTACTTCATTACACTTCTAGCACGAGAACCTATTATGTGATTTGACAAGAACGGGGGTTATTTTACGGATTTTTAAAGATAGATTGACTGAAATTAATTAATATTTTATTAGAAGAAATAATAATGGATTTATTAATTTTAAACATTAACAAATATCTTTGTTTTAAAAATTATTTATAAAATTTAAAAAACTTTCAAAATTAACCAACTAACCAACATTGCTAAGAAAATTCCTGAGGAAATAAAAGGCATTGCAGGATAGAATTTCTTTTTATCTGAAAATAGTAATAATGAACCCAAACCAATTAATGCTCCAAAAATAATTCCTATTGAAGGCCAAATTCCCCATGTTTTTAATACAATTCCTGCAGTTATTAATGGAAAGATTATATCTCCTCCTCCTAGTATTGCAATATTAATTTTCATTGATTTTTTATTTGTTTGTGCTTTTGATAATTTCTTTTCTTTTATTTGTTGTTTTATTTTTTTTATTTTTTGTTTTTGTTTTTTTGAAGCATATGGAACATAGAAACCTCCAAAAATCTTTAATTCATTCATTTGAAATTTTGCCATTTTTTGCATTATTTTAGATTTCCATACTGCCCACATATCATAAATTGAGATTAAAACAAGAAGAATTATTATTGAAGTTAAATTTAAAAGAGGAACAAATACTGCTGCTATTCCAGGATAAATTAATAATTCAGAAAAATTATGTGCTAAAAAATTTCTTCCGTAAATTTTTCCTATTGCTAAAGGAACTGCAAAAACTAATGCTATCAATGAAGCATATTTCATTACAGGTAAAAAAGCATTAAAACTTATTCCAAGAGCGAGAATGGTTACGAAGAAAAACCAAAATTTCAAAACAAATTTTACTTTAAATCTGGTAAGTGTAAATAAAATTGCTATTGCTATTACAAAAGCCATTAAAATTGATACAAAATTTGTTGTGTAATCTTTTTCTTCTTTAATTTCGGGGATTTCCATTCCATAAGGTAAAATTTTTGTTGCATTAATTTTTGTAATTTCTCCACCAATAACTTTTTGATTAGAATAATTATCTACAACATAAAGTCCAATAAATTGTGTTAATAAAAACATTGAAAGAATTACAATGGTTATTTTTACATTATGTTTCATTTAGTCACCTAGATAAATTGAATAAGAAAAAGTAGTTTATAATGTTTATGTGAATTTTAATTTGAAAATAGTTTAATAATTTTATTGATAATTTTATTAATGGGATGTATTAATTCTAAATTTAGTTCAGCAATTTTTTTATATCCTATAAATAATCATTTCAACCTTAAAGTTTCTAATCCTCTTGGAACATTTGTTTCAATTCTATTTGCTTTATAGAGTGAAGAAGCTAAATCTAAAGATTTTGAAATTTCTCCATGATTCACAATAATTCTTTTTGGTCTTGGTTGCATATTCTTTATATAATTCATTAGTTCATTTCTTCCAGAATGGGGGGAAAGACCATTTACAAGTTCTACCTTCATATTAACATTTAAGGTTTTCATTGTTCCATTGTCTTCTATTTTTACCATTTTTGCTCCCTCTTGTAATTGTCTACCCACTGAACCTAGACCTTGATAACAAGATAAAATTAATAAATTTTTTTCATTTTCTGCAAAGTTTTTCAAATATTCCACTGATGCTCCTCCAACAAGCATACCAGAAGTTGCTATAACAATACATGGTCCACCTTCAATAACTTCTTTCCTTTCGTATTGTGAGCCTACTCTTTTAAAAACATCCGAAATAAAAGGATTGTTATCTTGAAAAATTTGATTTCTTACATTTGCAGATAAAAAATCAGGATAAGCTGTATGGATTGCATTAATATCCCAAATCATACCATCAACATACATTGGAACATTTGGAAGTTCACCAGTTCTTATTGCTTCTTCTACTCTTAATAAAGTTTCTTGAGCATGTCCTAAACCTAATTCTGGAAGTAAAACTTTTCCACCTTTTTGTATTGTTTCTCTAACTAATGATAAAAATTTTTCTTCTGTTTCTTTTCTTGAAGGTAAAATATCATTTCTTCCACCATAAGTTGATTCTATTTGTATTGATTCTACTCTTGGAAATTTATTTACTGCTGGATCCAATAATCTTGTTTTTCCATATTTCATATCTCCAGAATATACAAAATTATGTGCACCATTTCCTAAATTGAGATGAATTTGTGAAGAACCTAAAACATGACCTGCATTGTAAAAAGTTAATCTAACATCTGAAGTTACATCTGTAACTTCACCGTAATTTAAACAAATTGTTTTTTTCACCATTTCTGAAACATCTGCTGAGGAAAATAAAGGTGCAGCTGCTTGTTTATATGAAACTCCAATAAAATCTAATGCTAATAATGAAGAAATATCTCTTGTTGGAGCAGTCATATATGTTGGACCTTTATAAC
>CAZRBZ010000021.1:0-14178 GCA_964598515.1 Candidatus Woesearchaeota archaeon | reverse complement strand
TTGTTATTTTGGTTTTGGGTTTTATTGGTTGGAAGTTTTTGAAGAAGGGGAAGAAATAGTATTTGGAAGAAAAAATAATTGGGAGTTTTATATTTTATAAAAAACTAATAATCTTTTTTATAATCGATTTTTAAAAAAATTGGGGAGGTAATTACCGAAGTTCTGACCTCCCCTGTGATTAAAACCTAAGTTTCAATCTAACGAAATAAATTTCGTTCTTGAACTGAATAAATTCAGTTCAGATCGGTTCATAGAATCGATCTTTACTCAAAAGACCGAAGTCAATTGAGAGATTGACCAAGGTCAATCCAACCAACCGAAGTTGGTTATGAATTAATCCGAAGATTAATTCTGAACAAGTCCGAAGACAAGTTCGCTTATCAACCGAAGTTAATAAGACCTACCGAAGTAAGTTAAATTTTTAAGAATTTATTTATTATAAAGTTTTATTATCATTGACAAGTGGGATTTATTTAAATGAAATCAGATGTAATTTATGTAAAAAATAATTCAAATAAATTGCAAAAAAAAAGGGAGACCAAAACCGAAGCTCCAATCTCCCAAAGCGCACAACAACCGAAGTTGAAATACACCTACCTACCGAAGTAGATATTATTGATAATTCTTTTTAGTTTATAAATATTTTGGTGTTGAAAAATGAGAATCTTTTTATTTTTTTTGCGATATATCGCACCATCTATCTTACTAAGCATGGCAATGTTTAAAAAGAATTTTTTCTTGTTTGTATTGGGTGAATTGATGGTAAAGAAAGAGGATGATTTGAAAAAGCTTATTTTAAAATTATTGAAGGATAGTGAGCAGCCTTTATCAACGCAGGATATTTCTTTGAAATTAAAGAAGCCTTGGCATTCTATTCAAACTAGATGTTTGATGCTTCAGATTGAAAATTTAATAAATGGATTTAGAGTTGGGAGAATAAATTTATGGCAGATAAAATAGGGAGAAGATTTATTTGGGATAAGAATGGAAAAGTGAAGTTAGGAATAGTTTTACTTTTGGTTTTGCTTGTTAGTTTGATTCCTTTGTTTGTTAGTGCTTTGGATGTTAAGGAAAGTTATTTATTGGGTGAAGATTTGAGGATTGACCTTTCTGATTATCTTAATTATACTTTGAGGATTGAAACTCCGAGCTCTGTATTTTTGAAAGAAGGGAGTGAAGATGTTTTTAGATTTGAATTGTCAGAAGTTGGGAAATATAGTTTTCAAGTAGAATCGGTAAGTGGAAATAAAAAAGTTAGTTTTAATGTTGTTGAATTTTTTGAAATAGAAGAAGCAATTAATGAAACAAATAATGAGTCAGCTATTAAGAATTTCACTGTTGGGAAAAATCAATCTTTTGTGAAAGAAAAAGTTGAAGAAAGTTTTGGAATTAATATTGATAATAAAAAAGAAGAGAATAAAAAAGAATCTCTGAGAGAAGTAGTTCTTGCTCATGATTTTGAACATAAATCTGTTACAATAAAAGTTATTGCTGGGGAGCCAGTTTTATGGAAGAAAGAAGTTATTTTGGAGGATGAAGTTAATTCTGTGAGAATTGATATTCCTGCATCTGGAAAGGAGGTTGTTGTTAAGGTAAATAATAATTCTAAAGAATTTGAAATTAGTGAAAAAGTTGTTAGCAGAGTTTTGAATACTTTTAGTGATGAGCTTGGAGAGAAAGAAGTTATTTTAAGAGATGTTTCTGGGAAAGTGGAAGTGGAATATTATCTTGATGGTCCTGAAGTTAAGGAGAAAATTATTTCTGAAAATAAAAAAATTCTTGAACTTTCTGGGCAAGAAAATATTGGATATCGAGATGTTGTTGTTAAAACAAATTTGACTAAAAAAGTTAATTCTAGAAGTGTTCATGTTTATGAAATTACTAATGGAAGAAAGAGGGAAATTAATTCAAATAAAATTGATTCAAATGAGGATGATTTGATTGATTCTGTTGAGTTTGTTTCTGCAGGAGTTGGAGGGAAGTTTGAAATTATTTTAATTGACAAAGCAGAACATCTTAATTTTAATAAAGAATTAATTGAAGATATTTCTGATTCTGTTAGAGAAAAGGATAGAATTTGGTCACCAATTATTTCTGATGGGGAGTATGTTCGAGTGATTTTTGAAGAGATTTTAGATAATACAAATGATATAACTATTTTTTCCAGAATAATTTCTGGAAACCCAAAAGTTGAAGTTTATGAGGCTGACAGTGAAAATAAAATTGCTGAATTTCCTGAATTGATTGATGATAGATATAATAAGATTTTTTTAACTAATTTAATTGGAAAACAAGATACTTTTGATTTATTAATTATCGGAGGGAGAATAATTTTTGATTATATTGTTGATCCGACTGCAGTTTATGATGTTGGTTATGGGGCGCCAAGATGTTCTATTTCTGATTCGCCTTGTGTTGCACCTACTAGTTTACTTATGGCTAAAGGTAATTGGAATACTAACTTTGAGCCAAATGAACCAAATACTGTTGATGCTTGTGATGATGGATCTAGGACGGGAGATTATTATTTAAATTATGAAAGTTTCGAAAATTTAACTGTAACAAGTTTAAATGGAAGTGAGTTTGAAGTAGGAAATACTGTTCTGGTGGAAGGTTGGGCTTATTGTTATGATGGTTCTAGTGATATTTTAACAATTGCTTATACAGATGATGCATCTAATCCAATTTGGTTCATTCAACATACAATCAATCCTTGCCCTTCAGCTGGATTCCAAAAAATTAATACAACTTTTGTTTTAAATAATAGTGTAGGAAATCATGTAATTAGAGGGATAATTCAATATAGAGGGGATGCTGGAAGAACTTGTGGAACAGGTCAAGATGATGATAATGATGATTTGGTTTTTAGAGTTGATGCAATAAATAATCCTCCAACTTTGCCGACTTCAATTACTTGTAATGGAGGAAGTTGTGATATTGAAGTTAATCAAAGTGTCGAATTAAATTGTTCTGGTTCTATTGATGCTCAGAGTGATATTATTACTTATTTTTTAGAGGGGCAGTTAAATTTAGATTCTATTTTTGAAAATGATACTTTTGTTAATTTATTTGGAACAGGAATTGCTCTTACAAATTATACTTCTAGAACTTGTATTGATACTTGGGGGGCTGATTGTTCTCTAACTCCTTTGTCTGCCGAAGGGGATAATACTTGGGATAGTTGTACTAGTCAGGGAACTCAAGCAGATGAATCTATTGATACTATAACTTTAAATTTTACAGAGGGTAAAGTTGGAGATACAATAAATGTTGATTGTGCTATTGATCCTTATGGTACAAGTAATGAAATATATATGTGGTATTATAATGGGACTGGTTGGAAAACAATTTATTCTGGAACTGCTCCTAGTGGGTCAAATTATAATTTGATACAATCTTTTAAGGTTGATTCAGTTCTTGGAACTCATTGGGTGAGATGTGGTATTGGTTATGATAATGATGATGTTAGTGATTTTTGTGTGAATGCAGGTAATTATTTTGATAATGATGATGTGAATTTTACTATCAATGCAGCGAATCAACCTCAAAATAATTCTAATGATTCTGTTCAACAATATGATCAAGTTAGTTTGAATCATGCTCAAATTTTAGATATGTTTGTAAAAGTTCAAGTTGATAGTTATAATCCTTCTGTTTCTGTTGGACATAATATTACAAGACCTGATTTAAGGTTAAAAGTTTATAATGGGAATGATTACAAAGATTTGGGCACTTTTGATTTGAATGATTATTATAATGATACTATCAATTCAACTAATCGTAATTTCACTATTCAAATTAGTGATAGTGATGTATTGAATGCTTGGAAGGATTTGAGTAATCAATCTTTGAAAATTATTGGTTCGAATATGGATTTTATTAATTTAACCAGTCGTGATGAAATTAATTATTCTAATATTTGGTTTAGTTTTGGTGCGTATTCTTGGATATCAATTGGTAATCATAGTGAAACTACAAGTATTATCTGGAATACATCTTCTTATAAAAATCAATTTGATGTTGAGTTAAGATGTGAGGCTTATGATCTGGCTGGGAAAAATCAGAGTGTTGGTTGGTATTCTCCTATGGGTTTATTGGATATTGTTCATAATGATATTGTTGTACCAACTGTTACAATAGTTTCTCCTGCTCAAGATGTGATTAATGACACCAGTCGAAAGCCGGAGTTTAGGTTCAATGTAACTGATGACAAGGATTTGAATTTGAGTTGTAGGTTATTTATGCAAGAGAACTATCTTACTTTGGTTGGACAAAATGATAGTGTATTAAATAATACTGAGGGAGAAATTGTTCCTATTCAATCTTTGATGGATGGAACTTATGAATGGTGGATTAATTGTAGTGATGGTGAAAATGAGGGGGCAACAGCAAGACAAAATATTACAATTTTAGTTGGAGATGATTCTGGGAAGGCGTTTGTTCAGGCTGAAAGTGGGAGAGTATATTTGAATGCAGTTTCACAATTCAATTTGACTTTGAATAATAGTTATGATATTGCTCATACTTTTATTATACCTGATAGCCAGATGTCTAGTTCATCAAATGAATTTCCTGCAAATTCAGATGCAAACTTTTATTTCTCTAATGTTGTTGGAGGAATTTCTAATCAACTAACAATTGAAAGAATGGGCTCTACAGACACAATGGTCGGAACTTATAGTATTGTTGAATCAGAATACATGGATGTTTGTCATGTTTCTGGAAGTGTAGCGAATACAATTGATGTTTTAGATATTGATATTTCAACTGACTGTTCTTTTATTCCAAGCAATTATGAGGAGAAATGTTTTATTTCTATTCGTAATAATGTAAAATCTTCTTCCACTGATAATACTTGTAAGGGAGAAGGGGATTTTATGGGGAAGTTTATGAATTCTACTACTGCTAGATTTCAAGCACATACAAGAGCTTGTGGAACTCGTGAAATTATGGCAGATATTGTTTGTTTCAATGATGAAACACAAGTGACTCCAGTTAGTACAGGAGAAGTTCATTTTAGTTCGGGAGTTAATTTTAATATTGGACATTCGGTTAATCTTTCTAATTCTTTTTTGATTCATTCTTGTCGAGAAGAGGAATATGGTTTGGAAGATCGAAATTCGGAATGTTTTTTTTCAGACAATTCAAAAATTATGTGTAGAACTTCTACTTCAAGTACGGGGGGAACAGCACCTCAAGAATGTGAAGTGTATGTTGTTGAATTTCCCACTGAGACTTATTCAAACGTTTTGCATCATGTTCCTTTAGATACTGAAATTGGTGATTTGCTTAATTTTACGAGTAATCTTACTTCAGAGATTGATTTGAATTCAAGTGCGTTATTTTGTTCATATTCAATAGTTAGTGGCGAAGGAACAAATAATCCTAAGGCTGAATATCCTGCTTATTTTGTAAATAATAATACAGTTGGTTTTGAAAGAGGTAGAACTGGGAATCAAAATCCTTCTCATCATTTTAGTTGTGAGGCGATTACTTTTCCTACAAAGAAAGATCCTATTTTGGTTACTTTGCATTCACCGAAGGATAATTATGCAGATTATGATTCAGATTCTGTTAATTTGAAATTTAATGCTAGTGTTGAATCAACTGCAAATTTGAAGTCATGTCATTTGTGGCATAATGCAACTGGTTATTGGCATCTTAATCAAACGGAACTTTTGGGGGGTAGAAATGCTGTTACTAGTTTTTGGTTATATGGTTTGAGTAATGTTAAATTCAATTGGAATATTCAATGTGAAAATGCAAGGGAGGAAATTGTTTTTGGTAAAGCAGACAGGTCTGTTATTATTGAAAAATTAACTGCACCTAATTTGACTTTGGTTTCTCCTATTGGCCAGCAAACAACTAGCCCGGTACAGATTAATGTTTCTAGTGAGGAGAATTTGACTGCTTGTAATTATTCTATAAATTCTGGTCAAAGTATTGTTATGACTAAATTTAATGATACTTATTATTTTGGTGAAGAATATTATTTAAGAAATGGGGATAATTCTGTGGCTGTTTCTTGTTCTGGGGAAAATGGAAGGGTAGGTTTGGTTTCTAAAGATTTTAGTTTTGTTGCAAGTTTGATCCCTCGAGTTAAAAATGGAACAACACAAATTGCTAATGGATATAATAATGTTAGTGTTTCATTAAATACAGATTATTTGGCTAATGCATTTTTGATTTTTTCTTTTAAATCTTCTACAAGCACTCCTTCCCAACTTCAGATAGAGGGGGTTTTAAATAAAAATAATATTACTTTTAGTAGGTATTCTACTTCGGGAGATGTTGATATTGAATGGAGGGTTGTGGAATCTCCAAATATTTTTGTTCGTCGGGGAATTTTACCTTTCGGAGCTACTAGTTCTTCTGTTGAAATCGATACGGATTCTTTTGATTTGGCGGAGAGTTTTATTCTTCATAGTACTAAATTATCGTCTGGTACTTCTAGTGAAAATGTTCGAGGATTTTTTACTTCTGAATTTCTTGATTTAGATACTGTTAAGTTTTTTCGTTCTCAAGCTGGGAATTTGGGAGAAATTTCTTGGCAGGCAATTGAGTGGGATGGTTCTAAGGTTCAGAGTGGACAAAAAAGTTTTTCTGGAACTAGTTCAAGTGAAAGTTTGAGTCAAGAAATTGAGCGGCAGAAAAGTTTTTTGATTTTATCTAAAACATTGAGTTCTGGTGATGAAACTTTATCTGAAACTAGTATTCGGGGAATATTGAATTCGAATTCTCTTGATTTTGTTAGAAATGATGCTGATTCTACTGCAAGGGTTAGCTGGTTTGTTGTTGAATCTTTGGAGTTTGGGGTTCAGAATGGTAGTTATAGTTTGTCTGGATCTAATCCTGATGATGTTACTATAAATCAAGTTAATGCTTCTAGAGCATTTGTTGTTGAGAGTTATAGTTCAAGTGGTACTGGTACAACTTTTGCTAACAATAAATTTACTAGTCAAATTACAAGCGATACAAATTTGAGATTTGATAAAGGAACTAGCAGTCAGACTCAAACTATTGAATGGAATGTTGTTGAAATTGGACTTCCTTTGAGTGAGTTTATTGTTCTTGATGTCCCAATTAATAAAAGTTATAATTCGAGCGATTTGAATTTTAGTATTAATACAAAACTTGCTGCAACTAGTTGTAAATATTCTTTGGATGGTGCTTCTAATGTTTCGATGATTTTGGTTAATCCTACAAATTTTATTGATAATGTTTCTAGTTTGAGTGAGAACAACCATACAGTTTTGTTTTATTGTACTGATTCTTCTAGTGTTGAATATACAAGTGAGTTAGTTGAGTTTAATATTGATTTGATTAGTCCGAATCTTGTTTTAAATTTACCTGTTGATAATTATAATTCGTCTTCTAATATAATTAATTTTTCTTTTATTGCGAGTGATGATCGAGGAATTTCTGAGTGTTCTTTATTGGTTGATGGCGAAGTTAAGAGCACGGATTATTTTATTGTTAATAATAGTTTGAGTTTAATTGAGATGTATTTATCTAATGGAATTTATAATTGGGGAATTGAGTGTTTAGATTTGGCGGGGAATGTTGTTGCTTCTTCTCTTCGGGAAATCAATGTTTCTGGTCCTTTTAGTACTGACTGGACTTCAAGATTTTATGAAACTTCTACAATTGATTTTAATGCAGTTCCTTTTAATATTGAACTTTCAAATAGTAGGGATGGAGTTGAAAATAATCTTGATTTGAATTTATCTGTTGGTTTAAATTATCTTGGTGAGGCCGTTAGTGATTATTTTGGAAATAATGGTTTTTTTGTTTCTTCTGGAACTCAAATTGATTTTAGTGCCTTTACCGAGGTGGATACAGTGAATTCTATTTATTTGACCTGGAAGGCATATATTCATAATAGCAGTGGTGACACTTTGCTTTGTCAAGCGGGAGATGATTTTACTGGGGGCGAGAGGATTAGTTCTAATTCTGGAACTTGGACTTCTAATTGTTTAATTTCAAGTGATGTTTATTTGAAAAATTCTGACAAGGTTAAGTTTGTTGTAAATGCATATAATGATGCGGGAGCTGTTGTTAATTTGGTTCATCGTTGGGATAATTTGAGGCTTTCGTTTATGGAGTTTTCTAATTTTAAAATAATTGGAAATTTGTACTCGGAGTTTGAATTTCCTAATGTTAATTTAACTTTGCAAGAAGCTGAACAGTCAAATTTTAGTTGTAAGGTTGATTGTTCTATTGGAGAATGTTCGAATGTTCAAGTTACTTTGCAGTATTTGAATGCATTTGGGGAGTGGTTGCCTTTGCATAATCAAGGTGATTTGATTTTTTATGATGGAATACATACACATGATTTGGGAACAATTACGGGGGGAACAATTTATACTAATTTTAGTATGTATGCTGTTGTACCTAGCACTAATACTTTGAGGTGTTATTCTACTTATGATTATGGAAATTATGGAGGAACAATAAATCCTAATGTGACAATTATTAGAATTCCCAGGGCATCTTTTATTTCTCCAACTCCTGCAAATGAAATTGAATTATCTCAAGATTTTATTCCGATTAATATGACAGTTAATGAATCTGTTTTGGATTTTGCTATTTTAAATTTTAATGAAGTTAATCAAACTTTATGGAATTCAAGTGTTGATGTGAATGATTCATATTATAATTTTTTTGTAAATAAAACTGGACTAATTAATGGAGACTATAATTTTAAATTAATTACTACAAATTTATTAGGTGGCACTAGAATCATTGAAAGAAATGTTGCAATTAAATGGGGGGATTCTTCTCCTCCGAATATGACTTTATTTGGAATAACAAATAATACTTATTATACGAACGGTGATTTTAATTTTGAAATTTATTTGGATGAATATGGGATGAGTTGTGAATATGATTTGGATGAATATGGGAGGGTTTCTATGAATAGAAATAATGATACTTATTTTACAGCAACGTTAAATGGTGTTTCTGATGAGGGATATAATATTATGTTTTATTGTAAAGATTCATCTAATAATGAGGGTGAAATAAGCATTGATTTTATTGTTGATTCTATGATTCCTTCTCTGGAATTTGGTGGTGAAACTCCTGGAGATGGAGCACAATGGAGTAGTCAAGATGTTGTTATTGAGGTTTTATTGAATGAAAGTAATCTGGATAATTTTATTTTTAATTGGAATGGAACTAATGAAACTATTTATTCTGGCAATTTAGTTTCTTTGATTGGACTGGATAATTTGGCGAGTTTTTCTGAGGATGGAAATTTTGTGAAAGATTATGTTAGTGGATCAAGTGGGAACATTAATGGAGCGAATTGGATTGATAGGACTGCTCATGATGGAAAGGGTGCTTTTCAATTTGTTAGGAGTGAAAATGATTATATTAAAATGAATTCTCCTTTTGATTATTTAGATAAAAATATTACTTTGTTAGCTTGGGTGAATACAACTTCAAACATTGGAGAACAAAGCGTTTTATCTTTTGATGATTCATTTGGTTCTACTTTGTTATCTTTAGGTCATGCGGCTGGTTCTGATGAATTGAGGATAACTGATTCTTATGGTTCGTATGCTACTGGAAAAAATATTGTTGATGGAAATTGGCATTTGATTGGTTTGACTTTTTATTCTGGAAAAAATGTTACTGTGATTTTTGATGGTGTTCCTGTTTATAATTTTACAACGGATGTGATTTTATTTAATGAACTTCAATTTAGTTTGGGGATGGGATATAATGGAGTGACACCTTCTTATTTTTATGATGGGTTTATTGACAACGTTGCTGTTTATGATAAAGTTTTGAATTTGACCGAATTAAATAATTCGTTTAATTATGGGATTTATTTAGTTGGTGAATCTGAGTATGTGTTTAAACGTGAATTTACTAATTTAAGTTTTGGAGATTATTCTTATTCAGCATATTCTAAAGATTTTGCTAATTGGAGTTCTATGATTTCTAGAACAATCACAATAAAAGAGGGAGATACAATTGCGCCTGTTGTTACTTTGAATAATCCTATAAATGAAACTGTTTCTGTTTCGTCTTTGTATAATTTTAATTTTACTGTGAATGAGAATCAGGCTACTACAGTTGATTGTAATTTGAGTGTTGGATCTCAATTGTTTGAATTAACGTCAATCAATAATAATACTTTGACAAATCAATTGGTTTCTGGATTGTATGATGGTTTTAATGATTGGAATGTTGTATGTTGGGATGTTGATTTAAATTATGGCTATGGTGAAAATAGAACTATTGAGATTAGGGAAAATCCTCTTGTTAATTTAGATATTGCAAATCTGTCTTGGTTAAGTGCGGGAGAGAATTTAGAGTATATACCTTCAGATAATACTAATTTGTCTTCGTGTTCCTTGTATATTAATGGGAGCCTGTTTGATACTTTGGAGTTCATTGTTAATGGGATAACAAATTCTTTTGATATTAATTCTTTGGTAGATAGTTATTATAATTGGCAAATTAATTGTACTGATGATTATGGTTTGGGGGGAATTAGTGAATTGAGAAATTTTTATAAGGATACTGAGTCGCCTTTAATTTCTTTGTTGAATCCTTTGAATGATACCCCTGTTTTATCTGGAAATGTCACTTTCAATGTTTCTGGAAGAGATAATTTGGCTAATCAATTAATCTGTAATTTGACGGTGGATTCTAATATTTTGGAGATGGATTTTGCATTATCTATTGGAACTAATCATTCTTATAATGGATCTCTTTTGGCTGGAGATCATTATTGGAATGTTAGTTGTATTGACGAGGCTGGAAATTATAACGTTAGTGAAACATATGTGTTTTCGAATTATAATTCCCCTTCTATTTCTTTAGATATGCCAGCTAATGACTCTTGGATTAATTCTACAGATTTGACTGTAACATATAATCCTTATGATGATGTAGGAATTGCAAATTGTTCTTTGTATGTTGATGGAATTTATAATCAAATAGATTTAATTATTGAAAACGGAGTTTCTAATTCCTTTGATATTTCTGAAATTGAAGGGACACATAATTGGAGTGTTGTGTGTTATAATTCTTTAAGTATAAAGGGGTTTAGTGAAGTTTTCAATTTTGGAATTGATGAAACGAATCCTCTTTTGATAATTTATCATCCAGTTGGTGATGAAATTTTTAATTGGAATGATGTATTTTTTAATTTTACTTATGAAGATAATTTAGATTCTTTGGGTAATTGTAGTGTTATGATTAATTCGTTTAGTGAGGCCAATATTGCGGCTAATAATGGGAGTGTTTCAGAGGTTACAATTTCTTTGAGTGATGGGAATTATAGTTGGAATATTAAGTGTTTTGATAAGGCTGACAATGTTGTTCAGAGTATTGAAAAGAATTTTTCTGTGGTAGCTCCCCCTGTGATTGATCTTGTGAGCCCTTCTAATGGAATGAGAACTGTTAATTCTACTTTGAATATTACTTATATTCCGAGAGATGCTGCAGGGTTAACACAATGTAGTGTTTATCTTGATTCTGTTGTGAATGATACTAAAAATACTATTTTTGCAAATCAGAAAAATTATTTTTTGATTAATGGAATAGGTGAGGGAATACATAATTGGAGTATTGAATGTATTGATGCTGATTTGAATGTTGGAACTAGTTTGACTTATGATTGGATTCGAGATATTAGTTCTCCTATTGTTCTTTTAGATACACCTCTTGATAATGCTGGAATTGATTTTAATTTAGGTTCGGTTAATTTTAGATGGAAAGCTGTTGATGTTTTGGATCAATTTATGACTTGTGATTTGATTGTTGATGGGAATGTGGAAGATAATAAATTAGTTACAAATAATAGTTTTACAACAGAAATTGTTAGTGGATTGAGTGTGGGAGAACATGATTGGAATGTGACTTGTTGGGATCGTGCTGGAAATTTGAATAATAGTTTTACTTGGGAATTTAATTTTAGTTATCCTGATTTTTTTATTAATGATCCAAATATTATTTTGAATGAAAGTGATGTTCGGGAAGGAGAAGTTATTTTGATAAATGTAACTGTTGAGAATAGGGGTTATGCCGATTCTTCAAATGTGTTGGTTCAATTTTATCAAGGGAATCCTTTGAGTGGGGGAACTCAATTTGGAAATAATCAGACAATTAATTTAAATAAAGGCCAGGGAATAAATCTTTCACAAATTTATTTTCCTGAAGTTGGAATAAATGAAATTTATATTATTGTTGATCAATATGATGATTTTGTGGAGCTTGATGAAAATAATAATTTAGGTAATAAAAATATTAGTGTTGGTGCTTGGCAATTTTTCTATGGGGAGATGAACAGTGAATCTGATTTTGCTTTGGCGGGCAGTGGGGATATCATTACTTGGAATATTAGTTCTTTTGAAGAAGGGAGTATTTTTGTTGCAGATGTGGAAAGTATTGTTTCTTGGGGTGATTTATTTGCTTTGGGTAAAAATTTAATTGATGAGGATGCTGCTAATGATTTTTCTGATGTTGATAGTTTATTGAAGATGGTGGGATTTATTGATTCTATTAGCAATTTATATTTGGGAGATGAAAATACTTTTTCTGTATTTGGTAAATTTGTTGATGAGGTGCCCATAACTAATTCTACTAATAATACAAATTTTATGACGGGAATTTTATGGGATGGTAATGATGATACGGGTGATGGAGAATTTAATATTGGAGATTCGGAAGATTTGATTTTTGTTACTAAGTTAAATGAAAATGCTCAAGGATCTTATGGGGTTTATGATTATGAGTTGAGGGTTCCTGCAAAGTTGAGGGAATATGCGGGAGCAGGATCGGAAGTTGTGTTTTATGTTGAGGTGTTTTAGTTTTTTTTGGTTTAGATGTTGTTAAATAATTATTTACATATAGATATATGTCACGTAATTATTTGTCTATTTTAAACTCAAAAATAAATTTAAAACTAAAAATAAAAAAGAAGAATGGGAGAAAGGGGAAGGGAAGAAAGGAAAAAACTGAAAAAAGAGAATTATCAACGCTGTTGTTTAAATTGTTGAGTAATAATTTTGAAAACAATTTTGGCTATATTACAAAAAGAAGATAAATTACGTCGATATTGTAATTTTTTTACTTTTTTAGAATGAAGAAAATTTGAGAAAGGTTTATAAATATTATTGTCAATATATTCGTATATCCAATTGATACAAGGTGTTGAAAGGAGGTAAAAAAAGAGGGAGATGAAGAGTTTTAATAAATTATTATTGTTTGTATTAGCTTTTGCTGTTATTGGTTTAGTTACTGTTAGTGCTGTTGTGCCTTTTGGTGCGGAGACGGTTACAGAAGAAAATTCAACAAGAGCACCAATCGCTGATCCAGAAAATCATTCTGCTATTGCAGGTAATGTGACTGAACTTACTATTGTAGCTACTTCAGTTACTCAGACTTGGCAAGGTTATTTTGGTAACGTTTCAGGTACTATTGAGTTAGCTGATTCTGCTGATAATATAATGTATAATTGGAGTTTGGCAGATCCAGAAGGGGAAGTTTATGCTACCACTTCAGGTACTGTTGCTTGGGCAGATATAGCTTGTTTTGATTTGGATGCAAATCATTTAGCTGTTGAATCCAATTTTAATATTTTGACAGATGATGTTGATGGGTTGAATGAAACTTTTTCAGATACAATTGCCCATGATGAGTTTTTTACAAATAATGTGCAATTTACTGAGAATAATTGTTCTGCTAGTTTTATCTTTGATGATTCTGGTATTGGAGTAGATAATCATTTTGAAGAAGTTTTGTTAACAGATCAATCTGCTAATGATCAAATAATTTTTGTAGCTTTGATAGAGGAAGTATCTGTCGATGGTTTTGATGGTAGAGATCATGATTTTCAAATGTTAGTGTTAGAAGATGGGCATGGAACAGATTTAGATACAACTACGTATTTTTTCTACGTAGAACTAGAATAAGATTATTTTATTTTTATTTTTATTTTTTTATAAAAAAAAGTCTGGCCTCGGACTTTAAATGGGGCTCCTTATCGGGATTAAGATAAAAGAGAAGATGGCAGAAAAGAGAAATAGAAAAAGAAGTGAAGGGTTTTTATTAATAGGAATTTTATTTTCAATAGTTTTATTAGGATTTGTTTTGGCAGCTAATCCTGTTTATCCTGATGATGTTGTTTATGGAGATAATGAAACAAAGAATGCGAGT
>CAZRBZ010000020.1:0-14206 GCA_964598515.1 Candidatus Woesearchaeota archaeon | reverse complement strand
GGATTACTTATTTTTTGATTTTGGAATATTAATTATTTACCATATTTCGCGGAAGTATCTCTTAGGCTAAATAATCTTTCTTCTTTGTTTGTTTTTTTGCCTTTTCTTTCTCTTACAAGTCCAACTCCTTTTAGAAATTCTAATGATTTTAATGTTGTTCTCCATTGTGAATCAACTTTTTCTGAAATTGATTTTATTGAAAGTTCTTCTTCTTTTTTTAGAGTTTTGAGAACCTCTTCTGTCACTTTCAAAATACTCTTCCTTGTCATATGTATAAGTGAACACATAAATTTAAATAGTAAGTATGCACAAATATACATATATTAAAATGAAACGAAATTTTGAAAATATCAAAAACGAATTGAATGTAAGAGGAATTAAAGAATTTAATCGAGGAGACATTTGTAATTGGGCTTTAGTGTTTGCCATTGAAGATTTGGTTAAGGAAATAAAAAAACCTTTTATGATTAAAGGTATTGAAGTTCTTGCAGAAGGTTTGCAGAAAGAGTGAAAGGAATTTGAAAGAGAATTGGAAGCTTTGTGAGAAAAATAAGAAATTGAAGTGAGAGGTTTGGGGGAGAATTGAAAGATAATTAATGTAAAATTCAAAAATCTAATAATTTAATCAAAAATTAGGACGGCCATATAATTTAATATTTGAAATAAAAAGAGAGCGAAAAGCAAATTTGCGTTTAGCAATTTGATTGAGCGGAGCTTTTTTATTAAAATTCAAACATTAAATTTAACTCGCTCTGCTTACTGCCTTGCTTCGTTTCCAGTATAAGAATCTGTTTCCGCAGGATGCATGAAAGGTTGGAGAGATTTTGAAAAAAGATGATAAGAAAAAAATCATTTTTCTAACCAACTCCAATATTTGCCATCTCCAATTATTACATGGTCTAAAACTTCTATTCCAATTAGTTCCCCTGATCCAATTAGTTTATTTGTTATTTCTAAATCTTCTTCTGAAGGAGTTGGATCTCCTGAAGGGTGATTGTGAACAAGAATTATTTTTGATGCGGAATTTCTTATTGCTGATTTGAAGATTTCTCTAGGATGAATTATTGAAGCATCTAAAATTCCCATCGAAATTTTTTGTATATTAATTACATAATTTTTTGTATTCAGTAAAACTGTAAAAAAATATTCTTGTTTTTCTGATTTTAATCTTTCTTCAAATAAATTAAAAACGTCTTTTGCTGAATCTATTTTATCTTGTTTCTTTTTCTTTAATCTTATTCTTTTTCCTATTTCCGAAACTGCTAAAAGTTGCATTGCTTTTGCTTGTCCAATTCCATTTATTTTTTCTAATTCATTTATTGTGCAATTAAATAATTCATCTATTCCGTAAAGTGCAATTAATCTATTTGACATATCAATAACATTTTCTGCTTTTGTTCCTGTTCTTAGGATGATTGATAGTAATTCTGCATCGCTTAAACTTTCTACTCCAAATTCTTGCAATCTTTCTCTTGGTCTAGAATTTTTTTCCATATCTAAAATTTTCATAAATTAGGAAAGAAACATTTTGATTAAATAATTGATTAATAAATAGGGATAATATTAAATAATTTGAATTGTTTTATTTATTGTGACATATAGAAAGTTAGAAGATTGTTTTTGGAGGATTAATTTGAAAAATTTTAAAAATAATAGACTGCAAAATATGGTTTATAAAATTGGTAAATTATATTTTAAGGAGGTATATTTAGAATATAAAAAAGAATTAGAGCCAAATTATGCCTCTAAATTTTCATTAATTGAAACAATTGATTATCTTCTCAATTTAAAGGAACAATTAAATAAAAAAGATGATATTGAAAAATATATTTCATTAAAAAAAATGATTGATAATTGTAATTAAAATGAAAGAAAATTTGGAAAGAACCATAATAACCTTGTCTAAAGGATCATTTGAAGATTTAAAATTACAAGAAATGTTTTTAAGATTGGGAAAAATATATTTTAATGAAAAATTTGAGGAATTTCTAAAAAGGGGATATGAAACTATGAATTCTGAAGATTATGCTTTAGTAGATACAATAAGATATTTAATTCGAGTTAGAAATTATTATCCAAATATAAATAAAAAAACTATTTTTATTAATAATTATTTAATAGACTGCAATTAGTCAAAAACACCTTCTAGAACTTTATTTTGCATTTCTTTTCTAAAACAATCTTCGCAAATTTCTGCACCTGTTTTGTTACTTTTTCTAAAACTATATGGTTCTTTTAATAAACCACACCTTTCACATCTTCTCAAACATTGATTACAATAAACTCTTTTTGATATCTTATCTTTTTTTGTATGAGATTTACACATTATTTTTCCACACCTAAAACAACGTGTATAACAATCACGACAAAGATATTTTCCACATAATTCACATTTATGATTTAAACATTTTTTACAAAAACTTTTTCCACATGATTCACATATTGAAGAACATTCTTTACAGGAAATATGTCCCGTTGTACAAAGATGTAAATCATTTATTTCTTTTTCACAACTTTCACAAAAAAGAGGAGTTAATTTTTCTGTTAAAGGATCAAAAGTTATTTCAATTATTCTTTCCGCATTTAAATTTGTTAAAGTCATATCAAAAACATTTAATGAATAATAAATCAAGGTTGTATTAAATAATTTATTATTTATGTTTAAAATATGTTTTTGATTTTCTAATTGTATTGCTCTTTCTTTTTCTGATTCTAATTCTTCAAAATTTATTTTTTGTTTTAATGAATGAATTAAATCTATTTGTTTACATATTTTTTCTGAATCTCCTTCTAATTCAAAACTATGGAGTTTATTTTTTGCTTTTTCTAAATTTTCATTTATTTCTTTTGTTTCTTGTAAAAAATGTTCTTTTATTCTTTTTTTTTCTTTTTCTAAACGTAAATTCAAATCTCTTGCTACCTGTTCTGTTTTTGATAAAATTACTTTCTTTAATTCATCTTTTGCAACAAAATAAGATTCTTTCATATCTGGAATTTTTATTTCTTCTTTTGTTCCTTCTTCTAAATCATAATGTGATAAATCTCCTACGATTGGTTCTCCATTATAAATATGAATATTATTGATTACTTTTTCTGATTCATTCAAATATTGATATGTTGTGTGGAATGTAAATCTAAAGAAAAAATTAAATCTTTTTTTTGGAGTTAATTTAGTTATTTTAGAATTTGGCAGATTTATTCTTTTTTTTATTTCTTCTTCTGGAGAATTTTCAAATTTTATTTTGAGAAGAGTTGTTTGTCCCGAATTTTCTAAATAACTTGAAATTATTTTTAATGCATAACTTCCTTTTTCAATTAAATCTGAATCTCCTGTTTGGTGTTCTTCTTTAAAAACAAATTTATAAGGGGATTTTTTCCCATAAAATTTTTCAAATTTTTCTGGTACATTTGAAATAATTAGATGATCCCCTTGGAAAATTATATCTGCTCCCAAGTTTTGAAAAAATTTTTCTATGAATTCAGGTAATTGTATATTTTCTTGCATGTTAAAACGAAGTTTAGAAGATTTATATAAATTGTTGGGGGCAAGTATTACTTAGAATCAACAAATTTATATAATTTAATTAATTTAATTTGTTATGAAAGGTTATAATTTTAAAGAAGATACAATTATTTTAGATTGAGAATTGAATGAACTTGATTTCTTTGTAAAAAAATTTTTAGATATATTAAAAACACATTGTAAGGGGATATGTTAGTATTTCTACAGGGAGAACCCCTGGAACTGAAGATGTAGATCTTTTAATAATGAAACCAACAAAAGAAAAATTTAAAGAACTTTTTTTAGATTTAGAAAGAAATAATTTCTGGTGTTATCAAGGAGAATGTTTTGAAGAAATTTATCTTTATGTGGAAGAAATGCAAAGTATTAGATTTGCAAAAATTAATGAAATGTTTCCAAATATGGAAATAATTTTTATAGATGAAACAAAAAGAGCAAAATATTATGAATTTAATCATCCTCAAAAAATTAAGATAAAAGATTTTGAATTTAAAATTCCTCCGGTTGAATTTGAAATTTTATATAAAGAAATAAATTTAGCTGGAAAAAAAGATATTGAAGATGCAGAACATTTAAAATCATTTTTCAAAGAAACCTTAAAGAATAAAAAATTTGAAGAATATAAAAGAATTATTAGAGAGGATAAAATATTATGAAGAAAATTCCTTTAACTGATTTGGAGTATGTTGAAGTTTATGCAAACAAATTATTAGAAAATAGTATTTTATTTAGTCAACATAAAAAATTGATCAATAGTCAAATAATATTTAGTAGGGAATTATTTGAACAAATGTTTGGTGTTGGAAGAGAGTTTAAAACAAATGCTAGAATTTATTTGAAGGAAATTGGGTTGATTTAGGGATATTTTATTTCTAAAAAAATAGAGGACTTTATTTATTTTTCACTGAACCTTGTCATCTAACAATTCTGAAGTGGATTCTTTACTATCTTCATATTCTTCTATTCCTTCTTGAATCATTTTTGATATTTTTTCTACTCCTTGTGCGAATAAATCTAAATTATTTTTAGAATCTAAAAATACAGTTAGGAGTTTTTCTTCTATTTTATTTCTTCCAGAAGTTGATTCTGAATCTAAACCTAAATTGAAAAGAATTATTGGAAGTTCTCCAATTACTAATCCGACACAACACATTTTATTTATGATTAAATCTATTACATATTCTTCCATTGTTCCTTTTGTTGCTAAAGAATAAATTTGTATATCATGTTTTTGACCTATTCTGTCCAATCTTCCTATTCTTTGTTCTACTGACATTGGATTCCAAGGAAGATCATAATTAATTAAAATTTTACAAAATTGTAAATTTAAACCTTCTGCTCCTGCATCTGTGCAAATTAATATTTGTGATTTATATTTGAATTCTTTAATTCTTTCTGATTTTTCTTCTCTTGAAAGCCCACCAATAAATTGAGTTATTTTAAGATTGTAAGGTTGTAATTTTTCTGTCATGTATTCTACTGTCGAAGGATGTTTTGTATAAATTAGAATTTTTTCTTTTGGATTTTCTTTTAATGTTTTATTAATTATTTCCACAAGTTTTTCCATTTTGGAATCTTTTTTTAAATTTTTGTAATCATGAAGAATTTCTTTTGCAAATTGCCTTGTTTCAAAATGATATTTTTCATTATTTGCAATTTTTGTTAAAGATTCTATTGCAGATTTGGATGAAGAAGTCATTTTTGGCAAAAGTGCAAAAATAATTAATCTTCCATTTATTGTTGCTCCATTTGCATGAAAGTATTTTTCTTTTAGAAGTTCTATTATTTTTTCATAAATTTTTCTTTCTTCTGGAGTTTGTTCTATTGGAATTATTTTTGGTATTCTTTTTTTATAATTTATTCCTGTTTCTGCCCTTTTTCTTCTTACCATTACTTCATCTAATTTTGCTTTCAAATTTTTTGGATTTAATGGATAACGTTTATTTCCACCATGTAAAAATTTTTTTCTAAATTCTTTTATTGTTCCTAAATGTCCTTTTTTTAAAAGATGTAAAAGATTGTATAATTCTAATAAATCATTTTGAAAAGGAGTTGCCGTTATAAGTAAAAATCTTTTTTTTTGAATTTTATCTACAAATTTCCAACGCACCGTATTTTTTTCTTTTAATTTATGTGCTTCGTCGACCATTAGCATATCCCATTCAATATTATGTGCTTGTTTGTGTTTGAATGTATTTGTTTTTTTATCAAATATTTTTACTCGATCTATTGATGCAATTGCAAAATTTGTATTTTCCCAATCTTCTTCTTTTTCTATTATTTTAAAATCTAATTCAAATTTATCTTTTAGTTCTCTTACCCATTGATTTACTAGCGAGGGAGGAGTTAAAATTAGTGCTTTTTTTACAAAACCCCTGACTATACATTCTTTTAAAATTAAGGAAGAAGTTATTGTTTTACCTAAACCCACTTCATCTGCTAAAAGTGCTGAACCATTTAAATCTCTCAAAATTTTTAGTGCACCATCTATTTGATACGGTAATTTGTAATAGAGATTTTTTTCAATTAAATCATAAGAAATTAATTCTGTAATAACTGAATTATTTGACATTTCTTCTGCTTGTACTTTTAAATCTAAAATTTTAGAAGATTCAAATTCTTTTTTTTCTAATTTATCAAAAAAACTTAAATCTTCGTTTGAAAAAGATTCATTAATTATTATATTTTCTATTTTTTTACCTCAACAAGAATTTGAAAACTAGATGAGTTTTTAAGAATTTTGTAAATTTTTGAATAATATATGTATCTTCTAGTTAGACACAATGTTTAAAAAATAAATTTGATATTTAATTTGGTAATTAGACAAAGGAGGAGAAAAAAATGACTGACAAAGAAAATCAAACTACTGAAATTTCTCAAGAAGAATCTACTACATCTGAAGTTGTCGAGAAAACATCAACAGAAGAACCTACAACAAATGTTCAAGATAATTCGCCGGAAGAAATTGCTGAAGAAAATTCAGAAACTACACCTGAAAGTGTATCCTCAACTGAGAGCACTGATACTGAAGAAACTGTTGAATTTGATTCTATTGAAGCTGCTCAAGCGAAAGTTAAAGAAGCTGAAGAACAAATGTCTCAGGCGAAAGCTGAAGAAGCTCAAGCAAAAGCTGAACATGCTTTGATTAAGGCTAAGGAAGCTGAATCCACAGCAGAAGAGGCTCTTTCTGAAGCAAAAGAAGCTCAAGAAGAAGCGAATGGGGTTTTAGGTGAAGTAGATACTGCAGAGACTAGTGAAGCTGAGGGAACTTTAACAACGGAAGAAACTGCGGAAACTACCGAAGAAACACCTGCGAAAGAATCTGCTGAGACTGTAGAAACAGAATCTGCTGAGACTACTGAAGAAACTGAAACAGTACCTACGGAAGAAACTGAAGCTACAGAAGAATCAGAAACGCCTACTGAAGAAGAAACTATAGAAGCTGAATAATTTTTATTTTTTTAATTAGATTTATATAAAGTAAAACCCCGTAATAGTTTATGAAGGTGGCTAAATTTTTTTTAGGATCATTGATTGTAGTATTAATTGGTATGCTTGTGTTACATTGGTTTGTTCCAACAGAAGATATTGAATTTGGAATTGAAAAAAGTAGCAATTTTAGTTTAAATGGAAATAAAGTTCTTATGCAATTTTATGAGAATATGAGATTTCCTGAAAATAAAATTTCTTATAGTATTAGTGATGCTTGTTCTATTAAGAAAAAATATGATATGCGTTGGGCTTTTAATATTATTGAAAATAAAACAATTTTAGAATTTTATGAATTGGGTGAAATGGGGCAGATTATTGTTGATTGTGATAATAAGAATCGTATTGAAAATGGATTATTTATTGCAGGTGAAGGGGGACCAACCAATATTACGAAGGGTGAAAATTTTAATGTTATTTTGAACGGACAAATATTACTAATTAAAGAATCTGAATGTGAAAGACCAAATGTTGCAGTCCATGAACTTTTGCATGTTTTGGGTTTTAATCATTCAGATAATCCAAATAATATTATGTATCCAATTAGTAAATGTACACAAATTCTTGGTGATGAAATTCCTTCTGAAATTGATAGGCTTTATAGTGTGTCTAGTTTACCAGATTTAATGATGAGAGATGTATCTGCAAAAATGCATGGAAGATATCTTGATTTAAATATTTCAATTTTTAATGATGGTTTAAGAAAAGCGGAAAAATCAAAATTAATTATTTATGCTGATGATAAAAAAATTAAACAATTTGAATTAAATGAATTAAATATTGGAACTGGAATAAATATGAAATTAACCAATTTATTATTGACAAAAATAAAAATAGAAAAACTAAATATCTCTCTTGAAAGTGATATGACTGAACTCTCTTTAGAGAATAATCGCCTTCTTCTTACTAAAATATAGTTTTTAATCTAAGTCTTCACAAAATTCATCAAGGTGGCTGTCATCCTCTTCGAATTTCGGACATTCATCTTCTTCATACATTTTATAACTTTTGCAAGAACTTTTCTTGCACCTCGTTTTTATAATTTTCCAATATTTTTTTAGTATTTAAATTCTTCTATGGGAGATTATATATTTTGAAAAATAGGTTATCTGATAAAAATGTTAACAGCAACGATTGATGAATATTATTTTTATATAACAATTTGAGTAAAATAAAAAAAGCCCCTTCGAAAAGGGGCTTGATTATCCATCCACCCTTGCTCGCACTCCGTGAAATCTTCTTTAAGTTCTCTACGCTCACTTATTAGAAATTTCAGAAGATGCTCGGATTCGAAAGTTCGAATATGGTAATAAAAAGAAAAGAGTATGCGATTTCTCGCATACTCTATTTATCCATCCACCCAGATTCGAACTGGGGACCTCTCGGGTACTGCTTTGTACCAAAAGTTTCTTGACTTTTAGGGTTTCATAGATTATCGAAAATCGACTCTCCACCTTAGTTATCTACAGCCAAGCGCTCTACCACTGAGCTATGAATGGATTACAAATTATTTATCTCTAAATAATAAAAATTTGAATGAAGATTCATTTTTAAAAGTTCTGATTGTAGAAAATCTGAAAAATCAACAATGAAAGGAAATAATCGCTCTGCTCAATTAAATCGCTAAACTCAGATTTAATTTTTACTACACTCATACCTGAATATTAAATTATCTGAAAACAATAATTTCAGTTTAATTATTAAATTTTTGGATAATATTGATTGAGTTTAGATTGTGATAAAAATATAAAATTTTAAAAAAATTTATTAAAAAATTATTAAAAGAAAACTAAAAACCAATTATTCAAAATCTTTCATTTTCTGTTGAGCTAGAAAATATGCTTTGTTTGAGTTAACTTCTTTTTCTTTATCTTCTACTTTAAATCTTGCTCTTGTTCTTGGTAAAGCAAATCTTCCTAATACTCCAACTTTAGAATAAATTATATATGAAAGAACCCTTCTTTCCCCTTGTTCTAATTCTTCAAAATCCCATTCGAATATTTTCTTAGTTTTATGGAATCTTTTTGGAATTTCTCCAGCAAATCTATTGTAAACTTTTACTAATGGGGGTAATTTATCTGAAATCATTACCTTTTCTAAATATTTCATTGCTTCTACAACAATTGTTACTTTTAATGCAAATTCTCCACCTTTTGCATTTACAAAGGAAACTTTTTTTCTTAAAATTAAATCAGTTTTTGAATATTTTTTTGTAAAAATAATTATTACTGCAATTAATAAAATAACTATAAAAGGTAAAATCCAATTTGTTTTAACAGTAATTTCTACTACCTCTCCGGGATTTATTTTATCATTCCAAGTATAATAAATAGTTAAACCTTCTCTATTTATAGTTGATGGCTCTGGATTAAAAGTTGTGAAAAGTCTTGAAAAAATATTTTTTTTAAGGATTGTTTCTGACTCACCAATCACATTACCATTATTTGTGATTTGAATCAATTTTGTTGAAACGATTAAACCATATTTTTTTGTTTTTGTTTCCAATAAATTTTTTTCTTCAAATTTTATTTTTCCTTCTACATCTTTTGAAAGATCTTTAACATTAAGATTTGCTGTTAAAGTATAAAAGCCAGCCATTAATTTATTGAAATCTTCTTTATTTAAACTAATTTGAAAATCTTTTCTTTCATTTGGACCTAAAGAAAATTCTTCTTCTAAATCAAAAAATGCTGAGGAAAATTTTACTGAAAGATTTTCGAAATTAAAATTTACTTTATTATATAAATAAATTTCTAAAGTATTTGATTCTGGATCAATTGTATTTGCTCCCACTTCAAAAGCGTCTTCCAAATCAATTAGATTTAATGTTAGTTTTTTTTCAATTTCAGAGCCATCCTTTGATTGAATAAAATAGGTAAAAGTTGTGAATCCTTTTAATTTTGAATCTGGTCTTGGATAAATATGAAGTATTACTTCTTTTGTTTCTTTAGCATCTATTTTTATTGCTTCTTTTGGTTCTAAACCTATTCCAAAGAAAGTATAAAACGAAAATTCATCTGAATGACCATTATTTGTTACATTTAATGTGAAGGTTGCTGGATCTTCTAAACCTGTAATCATAACTTCATCTGTTGTGATTTTTTCTATATTTAAATCAATTGCTAAAACTGTTGGAAAGAGCAACAATATTGCTAATAAATATAATATTTTTTTCATATTAAAAAATCGTTAAATTTGTATATAAAGATTTCTGTGTTAAAGGATTATATTGGGAGAAATGAGGGGAAAAATGGATAAAAAATTGTTAAATTAAAATTTAGTAGGAATATATTTAATTATCGCCTCTGGCACAGACATGAAGGGTTGGAGGATTTTTGGAAATTTATTATTAAAAATATTAAAGAATAATTTTTAAAATAATTATAAGATTATTAAGAAATACTCATCTTTGACCAATTATATCTAAAAATGCTTTTGCTTGACCTAAAAATTCATCACAGTCTCCAGCCAATTTATCTTCAAATTCTTTTACTCTTCCACCAACAATCCATTTTTCGTAAATTCCTCTCCAAAGTTTCATTTTTGCAGTTGTCTCAAATTTACCTTCATAATCTTTTACAAGAACTCCTTTACATTTGACTGAAACTTCTCCTTTGTTTGTTTTTATTTTTAGTCCACCTTGATTTACTTCCACATCTGACATTGCAAGAATTTTGAATTCTACTTTAACTTCATATGCAAAATAATCTGAAACTTTTTTTGTGCCTTTCCACTTTATATCAATATTTTTTACTGGACCAGATATTTTTTCTGAATATTCTTCTTCTTCAACTGTTAAACCTGTTTCATCTGAAAGCCATTGATAACAGAATTGATAGAAATCTTTGAAATTGAAAATTCCCCCATATTTTATTTTACTTGAAAATATTGTATCTTTTTCAGCCATGATTATAATATGAATTTTAGTTTTATATATATTTTGATTGGTGGGGGAAGGATTTGTAAAGGAAGAATTGAATTATTACTCTAGTAGAGACATTGGTTATTGGAGAATTTTTAGAATAGCTAAACCAATTAATGTTTATTATAGATGATTTAACTATTTTTGAAAGGCCAAAGTAGGTTAGGGGATTTACTAGTTTATTTAATCAATTGGCAGAATCTATTGGAAATATAGGTTATAATGAAACAGCTTCATTTATAGAAAAACTTGCTAATGATATTAAAAATCAAACAAATGGAGATTTAGCAAAAGGAAGAAAAGAATTGGCTTCTAAATTGTATGTTATTGCTGGCAAATTTTATGAAGCAAAGGAGCAAATGGATTTGGTTTGGAAAATTTGTAAATTTTATATAAAAAAATGATAATATTTAGAAAAGAAAAGATATAATTAACACTTAAATCATAACAATCTTTATATAATTCTCAGGGGTTTTTGTTGTATGAATGGAAAAAGTGGTTTGATGGCAGATGATGTTGAGCGAATTTTGGGAAAGGATGCTCAAAGAAATAATATTTTAGCTGCGAAGATGGTTTCAGAGGTTGTTAAGACTACTTTGGGGCCTAAGGGAATGGATAAGATGCTTGTAACTCCAACTAATGAGATTATTGTTACAAATGATGGAGTTACAATTTTAGATGAAATGCAGATTGAACATCCTGCTGCTAAGATGATGGTTGAGATTGCTAAGACTCAGGAAAAAGAGGTTGGTGATGGAACTACTACTTCTGTTATGATTGCTGGGAAACTTTTGGAGAATGCGGAGAGATTACTGGATAAAAAGATTCATCCGACTGTTATTGTTAAGGGTTATAGGATGGCACAGGAAAAAGCTCAAAATATTTTAAATGATATTTCTTTGCAAATTAGTCCAGAGAATGAGGAAATTTTGAGACAAATTGCTATGACTGCAATGACTGGAAAAGGTGCTGAAGGAGAAAAGGAAATATTTTCTGAAATTTTGGTTAAGGCAATTAAATCTGTTAGTAATAATGGCAAGATTGATTTGGATGATATTAAAGTTGAGAAGATTTTGGGTGATGGAATTAAAGATACTGAACTTGTTAAGGGAATTGTTTTGGATAAGGAGAAAGTTTCTAAAGATATGCCATGTGAAGTTCATGATGCTAAGATTCTTTTGGTTGATTTTCCTTTGGAATTAAAAAGCCCTGAGATTGATACTAAGATTAATATTTCTAGTCATATTGAATTACAGAATTTTTTGAGTGAAGAAGAAAAGACGATTAAATTGATGGTTGAGAAGATTGTTGAGACGAGTTGTAATGTTTTGTTTTGTCAGAAAGGAGTGGATGATTTTGCTCAGTATTTGTTGGCTAAACAGGGAATTTATACTTGTAGAAGAGTTGCTAAATCTGATATGGAAAAACTTTCTAAAGCAACTGGTGCTAGAATTATTTCTAATTTGAATGAAGTTAATTCTTATGATTTGGGTGAATCTGAATGTGTTGAAGAGATTAAGGATTTTGGTGAAGCTATGACTTATGTTCGTGGTTGTAAAAATCCGAAAGCTGTTACTATTTTGATTCATGGTGGAACTTTACATGTTGTTGATGAAGTTGAGAGGGCTTTAAATGATGGTCTTGGGGATATTGTTTCTGCATTGGAAACTGGTTTGGTTGTTCCAGGTGGTGGAGCTATTGAAATGGAACTTGCTAAAAGATTGAGAGAGTTTGGTCAAACTTTGACTGGTCGTGAACAATTAGCTGTTGAGGAATTTGCTAATGCTTTGGAATTTATCCCTTCTACTTTGGCTGAAAATGCTGGACTTGATCCTATTGAAATTTTGACTGAGTTGAAAGCTATGCATGATGCTGGTGATACAAATGCTGGATTGAATTTATTTACTAATAAGGTTGAAAATGTTTTGAATGCTAAAATTATTGAACCGTATAAAATTAAGGCTCAGGCAATTAATTCTGCTACTGAAGTTGCTACAATGATTTTGAGAATTGATGATGTTATTTTGGCTAAAGCTTCTAAAAAGGGAATGAATAATGTTGGTGGAATGCCTGGATTTATGGGTGGATTGAGTTAAACTCGCTTACCGCCTCACTTCGTTCCCGGCACAAGAACCTGTTCACAGGTCGCTCGTAATTGATAAACTAAAATTCACGCACGTGGTGCAGTCAATTTTAAAAAATGTAATTAATGTGGAGACAAGTTTTCTGAAAATTGATTAGATTTAATAGTATATATTTTTTGTAATACTAAACTCAATTTATGATTTGCCATTGGGCATTAACTTAATTATGATTTCTATTATCCACTCCGCTAGGTAACAATAATTGTTGGAGGATTTTCTAGAATATTATTTTTGGTGATATTAAATTCAAACGATGTTCCCCCTGGTGGCAATAATTCAATTATGATTTCTATTAATCACACCATTAGGTAGCAATTATTGTTGAAGGATTTTTGGTAATACTAAAATATATTTTTTATAAATACTAAACTCAAATAATGTCCTCTAGTGGAAAAGTTAATTAAAAATTAATTTTAAACAGATTGAACAATTTTAAAAACTACCAATTCTGAAGATTATTATGCATTACCACATTATTTTAACAGAAATTTGTAATTTGCAATGTACTTATTGTTATGGGAAATCTATGCAGGAATTTGAAAATAAACTTGAGAAGAAATGGGATTATGATATGGAAACCCCAGAAGATTCAGAAGTTCCCATTGAAAAATTAAAGAAATTTTTGAAGCCAGAGGATACTTTGATTTTTTATGGTGGTGAACCTTTAATGAAAATTAATAAAATTATGGAAATTATAGATAATGTTGATTGTCACTTTATGATTCAGACTAATGGTATGTTGTTAGATAAATTACCAACAAAATATTTAATGAAATTGGATAAAATGTTGGTTTCCATTGATGGAACAAAAGAAAGAGATAATTGGGGAAAAGGTATTGTGCATTATGATAAAATTATTTCTAATTTGAAAGATGTTCGAGCTCGAGGATATACAAATGAGATTGTTGCTAGGATGGTTATTAGTGAAGGAGATATTTATAATCAAGTTATGCATTTGGTTGGTTTAATTAATAAAGGTTTGTTTGATTCTATTCATTGGCAAATTGATGCTGGATTTTATAAATTTGACTTTAATGAGGAGAAATTTAGTAAATTCGTTAAAGAATATAATGATTCAATTGATGAATTATTGGATTTTTGGATTACTGAAATTGGTCGGGGTGTGGA
>CAZRBZ010000019.1:0-14220 GCA_964598515.1 Candidatus Woesearchaeota archaeon | reverse complement strand
TATTCATTTTATTTTATTTAAAAAACCACTTACATTATTTAAGATTATATGGTCTTTTATTATTTCTTTTGAAAGAATATTTTCTTTATCCAATTCTCCTTGTTTTACTGAAATTTTTATGGAAATTTCTTCAAGTTCTTTTTTAATTTTTTTAGAAGAAGAATCTACATATAAATCAATATCACTAGAATAATGTTCTAAATTTTTTGCATAAGATCCGAATAAAACAATTATTGTTTCGAAGGGAATCTTTTTATGTTCAATTTTTTCTGTTATTTCTTTTATGATTCTTCTCAATTTTATATTTTTTAGGGCTTTTTGTAGTTTGTAATATTCAACAATTATTTCAAATATATTTGTTTCTAGAGAATCTTTAATAAAATATTGTTTACTTTTTCCAATTTCATTAAAATCTACAATGTTTTCATTCATTAAATCAATTAAAAATCTACGAATACTTGTTTGATTTGTATTTAAAATCCTTGCAAATTCTCTTTGATGTAAATTTTGTTTCTTTAATAAAATGAATATTTCTTTTTTGAAATCTTTTTGTTTCATATGAAACATATATGTTTCAATAGGTTATAAAGTTTTGGATAAGTTAACTCACTCTGTTCGTGATTTAATTAATAAAATAATTATCCGTCGTGCTACGTACATGGAAGGTTGAAAGATTTTTTGAAAACATCTAAACTCAAACAATGTTCCCGCTAGGAGCGATAATTAAATATCAATTCTGGGGCCCTATTGTAAAATAGGGTTATCCCTTGTGGAAGTGAAACGAAGCAAAATTTGTCATTCCTATTTTAAAGATTATATGCTATAAATTAACTGAAAACAAATTCTCGAAAGGATTATTAAATTTATATAAAATCTTGTAATTAACTCTGCTGAAATCTAAACTCAATCAATGTACACAGTGCGACGGATAATAAACTAAAATAACGAGCAATAAAGAGCGAATTTTTTATTTTAAAGAGATATAGTTAAACTATTTAATAAATACCAAATCATCAAACTCTCCATAATCCCCATTTATTGATTTAAATTCTTCTTTTGCAATAATATTGGGTATATCTTTAACTTCCCAAATTCTTATTGGACTTCTAAATCCTTGATAATAGAAATTAAAAGGGTATGCTGATTCTTCATGAACTAATTTTAATTCTTCATATTCGTTTTAATTTTTCCTTTAATTCTTTCCTGATTTCTTTTATTCTTCCTTCAGTTAAAGACATTAAAATTTCTTTTATCTCCAAAGTAAATTCAAATAGGAAATCATATGAAAAATCTACCTTTTTATTTTTTAAATAATATTGATTATCTATTCTTAATTCTTTATCTTTTTCTAAAGTTTTCCAAGTTCCTTTTTTAAATATTTCTTGACTTTCTAAAAATTTAACTAAAGATATTGTGCATTCATGGATTTCTGATTTTATTCCTAATTTCATTAATACTGCATAAACTGCAAAATATTCACAATAATATTTTGTAGTTGAGAGCCACATATTTGATTTTTTTGCAATTTCTTTTAAAACCACTAATGTTTCTTGAGAATTTGAAAAATATTCTTTAGATAAATTATTATTTGGTTCTATTAATTTGATTCCTAATTTCTGTTTTTTTACACCAACTTAACGAAGCCATCTTAATATTAACTCCGAATTATTGATTATTAAATGTTTAGATAATATTTCTCTTTTCAAAGTTTCATCTATTTCTTCTAAGGAATCTACATTTATCAGATGTATTTTTTTATTTATTTTCTTTTCAATTGATTTCAATCTTTCTTTTATTTTTTTAGTAACATCCCCTACTAATAACAAATCTATATCTTTACTTTTACTTTTATTTTCTTCCGAAAAAGATCCAAAAATTAGGGCAGGTAATTCTATTTTGTGTAAATTAAAAATTAAATCTTTTAATAAAAGAGAAGAATTTGAATGTTTGATTAATTTTTCTTTTTCTGCAACAACCAAATAATCCAATAAAAGATAATATTCTGGATTAAATGAATAAAAAGTTTGCCTTCCAATTATCTCTTTTTTTAATAAGCCTATTTTTTCAAAATCCAATAAATATCGTCGAACTATTGTGTGGGAAGTTTTCAATTTCTTTGATATTTCACTTAAATGAATTGGTTTTTCTTTTGTTAATAATGGTTCTAAAAAGAACCATTTTGTTTTATTTTGAACCATACTGTTCTTTTATGAACAATCCTTTATAATATTTTGGATTTGAAAAAGATAATTATTTTGTGCTAAAGTTAACTCACTTAATTTCCCTTAGGGATAATCTTCTTTTACAAGAAGACCCGTAGTTTATATAATAAATTCCAAAAGAAAATTATCTTGCCACACTCACGGAATTTTAATTACTAAACGTAAATTAAAATCTCTTCACTTAAAAATTTAATTATCCCAGAATAATTTCTTAGAGTAACTATTAGATTTTTATAAAATATTGAGAATAACCTATCAAAAAACCAACATCTCTTCATGTCTCGCAGTCTAGATAAATAGGTTCTCAATTCTCGCGGTGCTACAACGGATAATTATAAAAATAATTTATGACAACAAACAATTTTACCTCTTTAAAGATTATATCCTACACATTATTAGAAATATTAAATCTTCATGTTCTCCAGCAGAACAGATAATAGTTTAAAAGATTACAAACGAAGTGAGTTAAATTATTGTTTTAGGGGAACATATTTCTTAATTACACAGAAATATTAATTTTGAATGAATTGCAAATTATCAAATTCTCCATAATTTCCACTTACGGCTGTAAATTCTTCTCTTGCAATAATGTTTGTCATTTCTTCTGTATGGACTTCATAAATTTTAATTGGTCCCCTATATCCACCATAATTAAATGCAAAAGGATATACTGATTCTTCATGAACTAATTCTAATTCTTCATATTCATTTTCTGGATCATTCATTAAATATAATTTAGCAACAAGTGAATCTTTTGTTTTTTCTGATAAATACATTGCAGCACCTTCTGCATCTAATTGTTGTCCTGCTTGTGAATTTATTAAATTAGGATAAATATACATTGTGGCATTTATTCCAATTCCAAAATCAATTAATTCTTCATTTACAAATAAATATCTTAAAGGCAAATTATATTGCTTGGAATTGTATACATAAATTCCTCTTGGCTGTGAATATCCTTTATTTGTTTTTTCTAAAACTAATGCTCCAACTCCTGCACTGCCTTTTGGTAAAAATATATCTTGAGTTTCATCTTTATATCTTAAATCATCATCTAAAACCATTCCTCCACGATAAAATCTTGATGTAGTGTTTCTTGTTTCTTGCACCTCTGATAAATCAGAAATAAATGTTGCAATATAAGAAGCCCTATCGCTTGAATCATTATCATTCCCAATTGAAGAATATGCTGAATATTTTCCAATATCTGTTGGGTCAATCAAAAGATATGAAACATCCTGGGCTTTCATAAATGATTTTGCAGTTTCAGGATACGGCGTTGTTAAAACATATCTTCCAATTAAATGATCCCAGAATCCATTGAAATGGCCTCCATCTGTTACCGTTGGTCTATTTCCTCCAGTTTGAATCCAATATCCATAATCCCACCAGTGTAAAAATACTGAACCTTCTGGGGTATTATTTCTAACCCAATCCATTGCATTTTGCCAATCTGTATTATATGAAGGCGTTTGATAATCTGCTTGTTGTTTTACAGATTTATAATAACCAATAGATGTTGCAATTAACATAATTATTAAGAAAATTGTTAAAAGAATTGAAAATAATTTTATTAATTCATCTTTTTTGTTTTTTCTCCAATTATTAATTTCAAAAATAGTAAAAGGAACTATAAATGCTACAAAAGGAACAATTGCAAAGAAAACTCTAATCGCTGAACGAGTAGCTAAAAGCATTGGAATCATCCATGCAACAATAAAAATCCATTTTGTTTCAATTTTCCAATTAGATTTAGAATAAATATAAATTGAAGAAATTGCTAAGGCTAAAAATGAAATGAAAAATAATGCTTTTGAAATAAAATTTTCACCATTTAATACTGATGAAGCTGATATTCTTGAAAATAAAATTCCAATAATAAAAAAAGCAAAAGTTCCTGTGAATAAATATTTTAATTTTTTGTCCTTAATTCCTTTAACCAACTTTCCACCAACAATAAAACATCCAGCCAACATTGTATAGAAAACAAATTTTCCTACTTGACCAATCCAATCTGAAAGAAAGGGTTGCTTATTTTCTGCAACAGTTAAACCAACTCTGCCTGTTCCAAAAGGATAAATTATTTTTACAATTAAATCCACCATTAAATTAAAAAAGTTTCCAACAAATATTTGATAAAAAATTCCACCCAAAATAAAAACTGAAATGATTGAAATTAACTCTGAATACTTCTTTAACAATTTTGGAATTTTTTTGAATTTTATTAGGATTGATTCTATTCCAGTATAACCCAAAGCAAACAATGTTAAAATGCCTGTTGAGGAAAGCATGTATCTGCTTAAAATAGATGAAGAATTAAAACCAAAAAGAG
Organism: Candidatus Woesearchaeota archaeon; assembly: GCA_964598515.1. Taxonomy (GTDB): domain Archaea; phylum Nanobdellota; class Nanobdellia; order Pacearchaeales; family GW2011-AR1; genus GW2011-AR1. The sequence goes on along the minus strand of CAZRBZ010000019.1, from coordinate 9,666 downwards.
GGGCAAAAATTAATACTCCAAAAATAAATAAAGTATAAAATAAAACATAATTCCAATAATCTTTTTCTTTATCTACAAACCACTTAATCAAAAAGGCTAAAGGAAAAATCATAAATAAAAATTTTGCTCCGCCACCCCAAGAAGCAATGGCAAACATTGTCATGAATCCTGCAGCTAAACCAAGCAAAGAAGATTTCCAAGGAATTGGTTTCTTTTTTTCAAGATATAACATACCAATTGCGAAGGCTAATAGTGCTAAGAAAAATCCAAACATTCCAATTGCTTCGTGGTCTGAAAATCCTCCCAAAGTACGATATAAATAAGGAGGAATAATTGTTAAAATAATTGATGAAATAAGTGCAGCCCATTTATTTTTTAATAAAATCCATGTTAATGCAAAAAATACAATTAAACCTAATACAAAGAAAATTACTGGATTTAATACATTTGCAAAATTTAAGGTTACTTCAGAATTAAATAATTTCATTGTTTTCCAAATTAAAATTGTTGATTGTGGAAGAATTTCATCTGACCAGCCAGAATCTAATGCTTGATATCGCATATTGTCTATCTCTGGATATCCTCCATCATTTGCTATCAAAGTTTCTGCATGTCTTAAAAAATAATATGGATCCAAAGCTAAGGGAGTATAATCTCCAGTAGTTACATCAATTAAATTACCATTTACAATTGGTTGAATCCTAATATTAACTCCAATAAACAAAGTTATCAAAAATAAAACAATTACTGCAATGTTCTGAAACTTTTTATTTTGTAGAACTTTTTTTGTTCCATCAAAGTATTTTTTCATATCTGAATTCATTAATTTGGGAGGGTAATTTTGTTTTTAAATGTTGTTGGGCATAAAAATTGAAAAAACTTTTTGCTATCTATTATGCTTACAAAAGTTTAATTGTTAGACATAAATTAAAATTTCTCCGATAGGAAATTAAATTATTTGAGCAAATCTTAAAATAAGTTAACTCACCCCGTTCTTAGCCAAGATAATAAATTTTATTATTCGTCGCAGCTGTATGCATAAATGATTGGAGGATTTTTTAAAAATATCTAAACCCAATTTATATCTGTGTCACAGCCTGCAAAATGCAGGTTCTCGTATTGGAAACATAGCGAGACAGTTATAATTTCATATATTAATTCTGAAATTTTATTTTCAGCAAATTGTTTTAAAGATTATATATTATTAACTCTTAGAAATCTAAACTCAATCAATGTCTTTGTCAAGGGGACGATAATTTAAAATATTAATCTTGAACTTGTTCAACAATTTCTTTAAAATTTAATTTTTAAAAATCATTCTTTTTGGAATTTTTTTAACATGTCTCCAAATGCTGGTCTCGTTATGAAAACACCTACAGAAATACCAATTATTGTTGTTATTGCAAATCCTTTCAATAATCCTGCTCCTGCCCACATTAGTGGAAGTAAGGAAACAAATGTTGTGAAGTATGCTCCTAAAATAATTGTAAATGCTCTTTTTAGTCTCTGTTTTAGACTTAATACTTTTTGGCTTGTTTCGTCCATCAAAATAATTAAATCATCGATTCCTGTCCCTATTGTGGCTAAAATACCGGCAATACCAGGAAGATCTAGGTTCCATCTAATTAATGCTGCAATTCCTAAAATAATTATTACTTCTGAAACAGTTACTAAAACTAAAGCCAATGAAGCTTTCCAATTTCTATATCTTATAAAAATAATTAATGAAACAACCAAAATTGCAACTAATCCTGCCAAAAGAATTGTATTAGTAAATTCTTCTCCTAAACTCGGGGAAATTGTATCTAATTTAACTATTTCTAATTTATAAGGTAAACTTCCAGTCATTAAAACTGTTTGAAGTTGTTTCATTTCCGCTTTTGCATTTTCTACTGCTTCTTCTTTAGTCGCTCCAGAACCAGAACCTGAAATAGAAATTTGTGTAGTTACTTGTCCTTTTAGCCCTTCACTAATTTTTAAAGAAGAAATAAACCCTCCATCTAGATATAAATCAAGAGGTTTGGAGAGATAATTTCCTTGTGGAGTTTGATTTACTTCTAATTTACTGGTTACTTCTGCGTGTTTTCTTGCTGCTTCTTCTTTAAGATATAAAGAAAATCTAAAAGTTGAATAATATGACCCATCACTCGATTGTTTTGGGGATTCAATATATGCTTCTTGTCCGGATCTTCCTACTGAAGCTATACCTTCATCTTGGCCTCCAATAAATACTGTTTCATTTCCAATTTTAGCTTCGAATTTACCTTGTTCTGAGATTAATTTTTTCAAATCTTTTGGTGTTGCTCCTGCAATTTCAATAAGCATGAAATTATTTCCGGCTAAATCCGAAACGGGTATTACTTTAAGATCTGTCAATCCAAATGCATTTAATCTATTTGCAGTTATATCTACTAAATCATTAAGTTCTGTTTTAGAGAGAGTTTTATTTTCTGCTTTAATTATTGCTCTTGAACCTCCTGCTAAATCTAATCCCAATTGAAGATTTGTTTTGGGAATTTCCATAACAGAAAGTTCAGGAAATTTATCTGAAAAAATAATATATTCCTTATTTGTTGTTTTAACTGTGGTTTTTACTTCTTGTCCAATATATTTGTTAGATAAAATTGAAGAATAATCTTTTAAAGTTTCTATTTTTTGATCATCTATTGAAATTATTATGTCCCCTTGTCTTAATCCCAAATCAAATAAAGAATTATTTTCTGGTTCAATATTTGTTATTAATATTCCAGATTTTGTTAATCCTGTTCCTGCAAAAATTGCTAGGAGGGAAGCTGCCAAGAAAAAAATCATTAACCAAATTTTAAATGTTAATTTTATCTTCATTTTTTAGCCTCTGCATACCATTTTAATATTGATACATTTGTAACCCATGTATTTAGTAAATCATATCCTAAACCAATTACTAAAACTGTAAAAATTTGTGTTAATGCTGCTGAAAAAGATTGAACAACAAATAATGCTGCTAAAAATGCAAACAAGGAAGTTAAAGTCATTGTCATCCCTGTTTTCATTGAACCTATAATCCTTTGATTAATTGTTCCTTCTTTTCTTTTAATCATTCTTGTTGTTAAAAGAACATCTGTGTCTACAGAGTAACCGATAAGCATAATGAATGCAACAATACCTGCGGTGGACATTTTCATTCCTAAAAGATTGAAAGTTACTAAAGTCATAATGATATCTGCAAAAGCTGAAATAATCACTGCCAATGATGGTATTGCTGTTTTGAAAAGAATAAAAATTACAAGAGCCATAAAAATGAATGCGATTAAGATTGCTATTAATAATTGTTTGTAAAATCCTTCACTAAAGCTTGATCCAGTTGAAATAATGTTAACATTGTCTCCTTCAATTAATTCTATTCCCAAATATTCTTGAATTGCTTGTTTTGCTACATCTGAATCTGCAGTTGTTTCTACCGTGAATGCTTTTTGTTCTTTAGTGGTTAATTCATAGATTTCTCTAATTGTTAAATCTGGTAATTGATTTGAGAGATTTAATTCTAATTGTTCTATGTTTGTTTTTTCAAAAACAGTTATTGAAGTTCCACCTGTTAAAGAAATATCTTTGTAAACAAAATCCCCATTTTGTACATTAAACATGAATAAATAAATTATTGAACTTAAAATTAAAATTATAGGAATTAATAGTAATTTCTTATAGTTTCTATCATGCCAGTTTCTTTTTTCCATTATTGAAAGAAAAATTCTCTATATATAAAGGTTATTGGGTTGAAAATTTATGTGAAAATTAATATTATAACTTTTTAGTGTTAAAAGTATTTTTTATATTAAAAAAATTAATTTTGTCCATGTATTATGAAAAAATAATGAATAATTATAACAAATTGAATTCATTGGCAAAAATCATTGGTCATTTGAGGGGATATGGCTGTGTACTAGAAGATATTTAAGATATAATAATAAAGATGCTTTTTTAATTGAAAATTTTAAAATTAAATTTAAACTAACCTTGGGTAATGTGCATTTTATTTTTGGTAGAGTTAATTCAGGCACCTGTTTTGTACAAGTTCAAAATAAAGTAATTATAAATTTTCTATTTAAATTATGTAAAGATTTCAAAAGTGAAAACCTTCAAATTCCCATATTTATAAAAAATATTAAATTGAAAAAAGAATTTATTCAAGCCATATTTGATGATGAAGGTTGCGTGGGATTGAGAGTTTTTAAAAAAACAGGAGAAATCAAAAGAAATTTGGAAATTGCTTCTAAATCAAAAAAATTTTTAGAAGAGATTAAATTAATTTTAGAGAAAGATTTTGATATAAAATGCAACCGAATTATTTCATTTAAGAAAAACATTAGTCACAAATTCGCTAAAATCTGCTATCCCACAACTTAAGTTGTGGGCTTGACCGCAGATTTTCGAGACGCGAATTTTTACATTCACCCTCGACAATGTGACGCTCACCTTTCAGGGACTTTTTTGAAAAGGCATCCACGACTTGAGGAAAATTTTGAAAAAATTTGAAACACAAAATCCACGCAGTGATTTTGGTCTAAGTCGTGGTTTCAAAAACAGCCTATGAAAAAGAATTTGTAACTTGGAAATTATCCATCACTGGAAAGGAAAATTTCATAAAATTTGAGGATAAAATTAATTTTAGTAGTCCAAATAAAAAAGAAAGACTAAATATCATGATTAATTCTTACATTAGAAAATAGGTGAAGACAGCTTGAAAGGTTCGCGTCTTGTCGGACACTAAAACAGACAACATAATCGGCTTGACTTCCGGGTTCGGAAAGAGACCGGGTATTACCCAATTACTATGGCCGTCTTCAAACTTACTGGGAAATTTGACTTTATAAAACTTTTTATAGTGTTAATTTTGTATTATATTACTTATGCAGGAGTGCCAGAGTGGTCAGGCCTCATGTGAAATACGGAAACCAACCAAGTCAAAATCGACACAGTCATTTTAACTTAACGGTGAACCATTTGACCACAAACAATGCAGGAGTGCCAGAGTGGTCAAATGGGCTAGATTAAGGCTCTAGTGGTGTATTCCTACGCGGGTTCGAATCCTGTCTCTTGCATAGCACTAGATGTAATTCGAAGCCTTGGGTTTGTGTCAAGTTTACTTGATGCTGTGAGAGTGACTTGTTCACGACACCGAATCCTGTCTCTTGCATCAATTGTGTTGCCTGGGTAACTCAGTCCGGATAGAGTGCCACCCTCCTAAGTGCGAACGAGTTCGCTCATTCTTCGTTTTCTGGAGAAATCGTAGAAAGGTGGAAGTCGCAGGTTCGAATCCTGTCCTAGGCGTTTTGATTCGAAACAAGACTTGTCGCAGGCGAACAACTCTGAAATTTCAAATAAACGAACTGTAGTGAGTTTAAAGAAAATTTCACGGGTTAAGAGTAGAATCCTATCCTAGGCGTTTTTTTCAAAACAAAAAGTTTATTAAATAAAAATTAAAAGATATTATATGCGCTGGTAGTATAGTGGTTAGTATAACTGGCTTCCACCCAGTTGACCCGGGTTCGACCCCCGGCCGGCGCATGTTATTTTTTATCCAGATCAATAAGTTAACCTTATTCATGCTTTTGAATTTTACTTTAAACATAGTTTATTTGTAAATTCAAAAACATTCAGAATTCGATATCCTCGATCCGCGCATGTTATTTTTTAATAAATTTATGAATTATTTTTAGATATTTTTTATTAAGACCTTCCAGACGAAAAATAATTATTTTATCGAAACCTATCTTTTTTATAAATTTTAAATCTCTTTCTAAATTTTCTGGGGTGAGAATTGGTTCATTTTCTAAAATACCAATGGCAATTGTTCCTAAAGAAATTGAATAATTTGGTTTGTTTTTTATTTGTTTAAGATTATTTCTTATTTTTTCATTGAGTTTTTCTGATCTTACACTTGTATAAAACATTATACTTTTTTCATGATTAACATTGTAACTTAATCCCAAAATTTTTCTTGATTTCGAAAAAACATGAGCATATTCTGCTGTTGTGATTCTATTCTTATTTTTCTCTAAAAATTCTTTGATTAATTTTTTATTTTTTCTAAAATCAAATAAATTCTTAAAATACATTTTCCACCTTTTTGCCAAAGGTAATTCTAAATCAATTAAAAGGGAATTTTTTATTTTGTCTAAATCTTTAAATAATTCTACCAAATCTTTGTTATTTGCAAAAGGAGATATCCAATATGAATTTTTTATAATTGGCCAATATGCAATTTCCACATCTTTTTTGTATTTTTTAGCAATTGATTCATATTTTTTAAATTCACTAATTGATTTGGCAGCAAGAAAAATTTTGGTTGGAAAATTAAGGGTTTTTAATTTCTTTAGATTATTTTTATTTGGAAATTCTTCATAAAATTCTATTTTCATAATTAATAAAACAAAACACTCTTTTTAAGATTTCTTGAATTTGCTTATTAATTCTAAATTATCTGCTTGTCCTAAAAAAACACTTCTACAACAGAATCTTTCTAATCCTAAATCATCTAAAATTTGCTTTTCATTTTCGCCTTCTGCCTTTCTTTTTTTGAATTCTTCCCATAGTTGACCTATTGGTTTTCCACATGAGAAACATCTTACTGGAATTATCATAATATTATATGATTAAAGTGGCTTTTTAAAAGTTACTGTTGAAAAAATTTTAAATTATTTTGTAGATAATATAAATATTTAAAAAGAAAACAATTCTAAGAAAATGTATTGGGAGTCAAACAAGGTTTGATTAAAAAGAAGAGATGGTAAGAAAATGTATTTATTGTAAAGCAGATATTTCTCAAAATAGCGTTATTGATTTTTGTGATTCTTGTGGTGTAAAGGTTTGGGGAGAAAAGATGTTTAAAGCTATTAAAGAAAACATGGAAAATGCTAGAAGTGAAGGAAATTTATGTAATGGAACAGAAATTTAATTGATTCACTTAATTTATTCTAAATTAATATATTTACCCTAGAAAGGATAAGTTTTTAAATGGAATTTTTTTCCAATAAGTTATGGTAAGAAAAAAAGAAATTAGGGCTAGGGGAAAAATTCCTTTAAGTAAGTACTTTCAAAAGTTTAAAGAAGGGGATAATGTTGCAGTTAAAAGAGATATTTCATTAAGAGTTAATTTTCCAAAAAGAATTCAAGGAAAAACAGGAATTGTTGAAAAAAAAAGAGGAAAAGTATATGTTGTAAAAATTAAAGATATTGCAAAAGAAAAGCAATTTTTAATTGAACCAATACATTTAAAAAAAATAAAAGCGACCCCAAAATTAAAATGATAAGAAATACTAAATCACTAAGCATGGCAGAATCGTTAGAATATTTAAAAAATAATGAAGTAAAAGCTTTTGTGAAAAAATTTACAAAATTAAATGAATCTAAAGGGAAAGAATTAAGAAAAAAATTAGACTTATTAGATTTGATTAAATTGAATGAAAAACATATATCAAAATTGATTGATGTGCTTCCCGAAAATAAAGAAGAATTAAATAAAGTTGTGATTGATACAAATTTGGACGAAGATGAAATTAATAAGATATTACAAACAATTAAAGAACATAAATAAAGAAAATGCAAAGAGAAGATTATGCAACAGTACTAGAATATTTACCAAATGGTTACCCCTTGGAGAAAAAAATGATGCCCATAGCTCAAGCTATTGGTAAAAATAATTTTACTCTATTAGAATTAGTTCCTAGGCGGGGTCAAGATTTAGAAATTGGTGAAGAAGTTTACATTGGCGAAGGGAAACGAGATAAAATTTATTATATCCTTGGCAAATTGAAAAGAGAAAAACTTACTGAAGCTGCAAAAAATCAACTTCAAGAGGTTATAAGCACTATCGTTAAAAAACAGGAAGAAAAATTTGTTAAGTTTTTTAATGAATCACTTGCAATAAATAAAAGATTACATCAAATCGAACTTTTACCTGGACTTGGTAAAAAACATATGCAAGAAATTTTGAAACAAAGGGAAGAAAAATCTTTTGAATCTTTTGCTGATATGAAAAAAAGAGTTCAAAATTTACCTGATCCAGAAAAAGCAATTGAAAAAAGAATATTTCAAGAATTGACAAACCTTGAAAGATATAATTTATTCACAGCATAAAAAAATAATAAAAAATGATAGAAGAAAAACAACAAAAAAGTGAAGATAGAATAGTAAGAATTTTATCTAAAGATATAGAAGGTAAAATGAAACTTTATCCAGGACTTGCAAAGATTAAAGGAGTTTCTTGGACAATTTCAAATGCCACTTGTGTTATTTTAAACATACCAAAAGATAAAAAAATTGGTGCTTTAACAGATAAAGAAATTGAAAAAATTTCGGAATTTTTAAAAAAACCGGAAATTCCAGAATATTTATTGAATAGAAGGAATGATTTTGAAAGTGGAGAAAATAAACATCTAATAGGAAATGCTTTAGATTTAACTAAAGAATTTGATATTAAAAGATTGAGAAAAATTAAAAGTTATAGAGGATTAAGACATGCTGCAGGTCTCCCATTAAGGGGTCAAAGAACTAAATCAAATTTCAGAAGAAATAGAAAGAAAGGATCAGGTATTAAAAAGAAAGGAGAAAAGAAATAATGAAAAGAAAACATAAAATTTATTCAAAACCAAAAAGACCTTTTGATAAAGCTAGAATTGATGAAGAAGCTATTATCAAGAAAGAATATGGTTTAAAAAATAAAAAAGAAATTTGGAAAGCAGATGCAAAAGTTAGAGTAATAAGACAAAAAGCTAAGAAATTAATTAAATCTAGTCCTGAAGAACAAAAAGCTTTATTTGAACAATTACAAAAAATTGGATTAAAAGTTGAATCTATTGCTGATGTTTTAGGTTTAGATAAAACTGATTATTTGAATAGAAGATTACAAACTGTTGTTGCAGTTAAGGGACTTACTTCAACTGTTAAAAGTGCTAGACAAATGATTACCCATAAAAAAATATTAGTTGATGGAAAAGCCATTAGTATTCCTTCCTATATTGTTCCTGTTAAATTAGAAAATAAAATTACCCTTAAGAAAAAAGTTGTGAAAATAAAACCTAAAGAAAAAAAGGAAGTGAAAGAAGAATAAAATGGTAGAAATAAAAGTAAAGGAAAAAGTTGAAGTAAAGGAAAAACCTGTAAAAAAAATAGAGAATATTGAAGAAGAAACTAAAATAAAAAAAGAAACTAAAAAAGAAAACAAGGAAGAAGTTATTAAGATTATTGCACCTAAAAGTATACCTCCAAATGAAAAAGCTGAGAGCAAAGAAAAGATTCTTTCCAGGATACCTTTAGTTAGTAAAGAATCTGAAGCTGTAATTAATATTTATACCTCTTTTAATAATACAATTGCTCATGTTACTGATATGGCTGGTCAAACTATTTCAAAGGTAACTGGAGGAATGGTTACAAAACACAATCGACTTAAAGCTAATCCTACAATTGCTATGTTTATTGCTAAAAGAATTGCTGAAGAAGTTAAAGATTTAGGAATTAAATCATTTTATGTTAGAATTAGGGCCAAAACAAGAAATCCTGCTCCTGGGCCTGGAGCTAATACTATTGTTAAAAGTTTAACTAGGGAGGGATTTAAAATTTTAAATATCTTGGATATGACTAGATTGCCTCGTGGTGGACCTAAAAAGAAAGGAGGACGTAGAGGTCGTA
>CAZRBZ010000018.1:0-14251 GCA_964598515.1 Candidatus Woesearchaeota archaeon | reverse complement strand
AAATAAACCATGAAGAATCTTTAAAAATTAATTTACTTTTAGGACAAAAAATACCTTCATTAAAATAAGAAATAGATTTTTTGTATTTATTAAATGAAGGATATAAAGGCAAAATAAATGTTTATACAATTGCAGGGACAAAATTAGACAAAAATTATCTTGTACAAGTTAAAGAAGATATTGTAAAAAAACAATTTCCTTGGAGGGCAGAATGGTGTGAAGATAAAATTATTCCAGAAGATGGAAAATTAAAGATTAATAATAATTATATTTTTGTTAAAAATGAAAAAGAAATTTTAATTCCTCAATATTCTGAATTTTTAAATGATGATACTTTGATGAAAAAAAGGAGTCTCATTATGTTTTTTATTCAAAAAGAAAACAAATCAAGGATTTCCAATTTTAAAAACAAAATTGGGAAATTTGCATTATTTATCTTCAAATTGGGGAGGAGTCATTAAATTTATTTCAGGTCCAATTGGATCTAGTTTAGCTTGGAGAAGAGGTCCATTTAGTAGAGGCGCCGTGCTAGGAGTACGAGCAATTAAATATAAAGATTAAAATAATTTTAATTTTAAACTTTTTAGAACAACTTTGAAAAAAATTAACAAATCAATTATAAATTTATTTAGCATTTTATTTTAAAACAAGATTTTTTAAATAACTATTTCTTGAATACCTTATGGAAAAAGAGGGCAAAAAAATTCTAAATCAAGAAATTCTTGGAGGACTAAAAGCTGCAATTGCAAGGGGTTCAAATTTAAGAGATGCAATGATGAGTTTTTATCAAGCGGGTTATGGTAAAACAGATATTGAAGAAGCAGCAAAAGTATATGTAGAATTGCAAAAATCTCCTGAAGAATTAATAAAGAAAAAAAAAGAAAAAGAAAAGTCAAAAGAAAAGTCAAAAGAAAAGTCAAAAGAAAAAGAAAAAATTTCCTCTGTTCCTCTGTCTTCAGAAAAGTCAAAAGAAACTATCAAAGAAAATGAAAAACCAAAAATTATTCAACCCCCAAAACCAAAAGTTATTCAAAAAGTTTCAAAATATGATGTTTCAAAAAAACCTAAACCTCCAAAAGGGAAGGCATTAACCTTTGTTCTTATTTTCATGTTATTATTTTTATTAGGATCATTAGCCACAGTAATTTTATTCAAAGATGAATTAGTTAATCTTTTTAATAGCTTTTTTACATAAAATGACTTTGATTTATTCACCCGAAGAAGATTCTTACCTATTACAAGAAGTATTAAAAAAAGAAATACCTATTTTATTAAAGAAAAATTCAAATTTAAAATTTTTAGAAGTTGGTATTGGATCTGGAATTCAATTACAAACTATGAAAAAATTAAGAATTAAAAAAGAAAATATTTTTGGAATTGATATTAATATTGATGCAATTAAATATTGTCAGAAATTAGGTTTTCATTGCATTAAATCAAATTTATTTGAAAATGTAAATGAAAATTATGATATAATAATTTTTAATCCACCATATTTACCAAAAACTGAAAATGAAGATAAAGAATCAGAATTAATAACAACTGGGGGAAAAATAGGTTCAGAAATAATTAATGAATTTTTAATTCGATCAAAAAAATATTTGAATAAAAATGGAAAAATTTATCTTTTAATCTCTTCCTTGACACAAAGAATTAATTGGTTAGATTACAAAAAAGAATTAGTCGGAGAAAAAAAATTATTTTTTGAAAAATTGGAAGTTTGGAGATTAACTTTAAAATAACTTGTTCAATTAAATTGCTAAACGCAGATTTAATTTTCGTTTATTTTATACGGAATAAACAATTAGCTAAAACCAGTTTTTCCTAATTATTAGAATATTTAAATTGAAATTAATTTTTTTTAATAAATCTAGTTATATTTAATGTCTATTTCACAGATGATAATTTAAGATTTTTATTCTAAACTTGTCCAGCAATATTTCCCACAAACTAATTAAAACGATTTTCCTATACTTGTGCATGATGAAAGAAATTTTAATTTTATCTGGAATTATGCTTTTACCCTTAATAGAAATTAGACTTGCAATTCCAGTAGGAATTCTATCTGGAGCCATAATTCTCCCTTTTGGTATTCAATTAAATGGATTTGGATTAAATCCTCTTTTTGTATTTATCTTAGCAATAATTATGGGTTTCATTTTAGGTTTCATTTTATTTAATTCACTACATATTTTTGATAAATACTTACAAAAATCAAGATTCTCAAAAAGATATTTGAAACTCTTACATCACGCACAAAAAAAAATCCATCCTTATATTGAAAAATATGGGTTCTGGGGTTTAGCTGTTTACATCTCGCTACCAATTCCTGGAACAGGAGTCTACATGGGAAGCCTTGGAGGATATGTTCTAGGAATAAGCAGAAAACGTTTTTACTTATCACTTTTGATTGGAGTAACCACTGCAGCAACAATTGTTACAATTTTGACTGTTTTAGGTAAAACGATTTTTTAGAATTAATTTCTATCTTTCCAACATTTTTTCTTCTTACACAATTCTTTCAACTGCCAATGCTTGTCAATAATTGTTTCTCTCTTCTCTTTGTAAAAAACTCCAGTATAAATTTTATCTTCTTTTTTAATTCCATTATAGTCCCAAGCCGAAGCCAATTTCATTGCTTTATCAAAATCCTTCACATCATGATTTTTTGGAATATCTTTTAATAATTCTCTATATCCTTTATGTGGATGGAAAATAATACAAGGTTGTAAAATTTCAATAAATTTGAAACCCTTATGTTTACTAGCCTCTTTCAAAGCCCATTCAACTTGTTTCACATCAGCAAAAACTCTTGCAACGAACGAAGCATTAGAATTTAAAACAAGTTTCAAAGGATTAAGTGGTTTAACCACAACCCCTTCAGGAGTTGTTTTATCAACAAATCCTTGCTCAGTAACTCCAGTTGGTTGTCCAACAGTCAAAGCAAAAACCTGATTATTATGAACCACGCAAGTTATATCAATATTTTCACGAGCAGCATGAATCAAATGACTCACACCCTCATTATAACATCCCCCATCTCCAATAAAAGCATAAACATCTAAATTAGGATTACCAACTTTAACTCCTAAGGCAGTAGGTAATTCTCGACCATGAAGAGTATTCAAACCATTCAAATTAATATAATCAAAAATCTTTCCTTGACAACCAATTCCAGAAACAATAACCAAATCCTCTTTTTTTACGCCTTTTTCTAATTTTTTATTCAAGTAATTCTTAACTCCTGCTAAGATTTGAAAATTATAGCATCCCGGACACCAAGTCATTGGTGTTCCTGTTTCTAATGTTTGTTTTTTGTTAGTCATTTCTTTATCACCAATTTTTCCTTTTCTTGTTTTCCTTTTTGTTCATCCAAAATATAATTCCTATCAGAAACAATTGATTCTCCAATCTTTTCTTCTGCTTCCTTCCTAGCATTTCCTGCAACTTCGCCACCTTGTTGAGCAGCAACTTCACATTCTTCAAATCCTTGAGAATCTTTATTGATTGTAATTTCAGTTGAAACTCTTTCTCCTAGCATTGTAAAAATTAACTCCAAATCTCCCATATGATCCCTTAAATTTTCTTTATTTAAACCTTTTAATTTTTTATACTCTTCAACGGTTTTTCCAAAAGTCGCTTTACTTATTTCATTAGTTAAGATTGCAAATTCAATATTTTCTTCAACTCCCCTATTTTTCCATTCCTCAGTTAAGTTTTGCCTTATTGCAATACCTCTTAATCTTTTATCAATCCAATCTTTAGAATAACCCTTTTTCTCATAAATTTCTTTCATTCTTTCTTGTGCAAGTGCAGGATTATCTATTTCATCAATTCTATCTGAACCAACTTTAGCTAACCATAATTTAAATGGTTCTGCTTTCTTAGAAGGAATTGATTGAATTATTCTAAAAATACTTTTAATATTTGCGCAATCTGTTAAATAGAGTTTTCCATCAGAGGATTCCATTTTCAGTTGTACGATATTATCGTATACCTCAGATCCTTCAATTATTAATTTTCTCTTCAAATCAGTCCAATATCTTTTAGGAATAGAACTTTCTGTTAAAACCCCCACAACATCTACCACTGAAAAATGCCATTCTTCTTTATGCCAAATTCTTCTTATGTTTTTATCTTGAAATACTATTAATTTTTTGTTAGTCATTTTATTCCTAATTCTTCATAGAGACCATTTATTTTGGATTGTTTCTTTCCTTTTTTTGAAGTATAGATATACCATAAGAAAAAAGTAATGATTCCTGTTAATAAAGTTATTAAAATATTAGCTGTATTTATTATTGTAGTAAGAAAGAGGATAAAAATTCCTACAAATAATATTAACAATTCATTTCTCTCTTTTTCCAATTTTTTAATTTCCAGTTTTATTTTTTCTTCTTTTTTCATTTCCCAAACCTCCCAATCAATTCTTCCCTCAACTCGTCACACAAAAATGGACGAGCATCATATCTTAAAATTTTATCTTTAATCAAAATCCCCGTATGTTCTCGAACAACATCACATAATTGTCCAGTAGCATTATTCTCCACGCTAATAATTTTCTTTTTACTCTTCAAAATTTTTTCAACTTTTTTTGGGAAAGGTTCAAGATATAATATTTGAATAGCACAGATATCTAATCTTTTAATAGCATCTAAAATAGCACCTTTAGTAGAACCCCAAAATATAATACAATTCTTAGAATTCTTTTTTCCATAAATTTTGAATCCTTCAAACTTTTCACATTCTTTTCTCAACATTTCACCTTTCTTTAAACGAGCCTCAACATTTGCTTTAACAATTTCAGCTTCTTCAGTTCCACTTCCAGTTCTAAGATCTTGTTCATAAGAATTATAACGACCAAACGAAACCATTTTGGGAGATTTAGTAATAACAGGTTTTTTCTCAGCAGTATAATAACTTTCAGCCAAATGTTTATCCGACATTAAAATTCCAGGAACACCAAATTTTTGAGTCAAATAAAAAATCTGTGAAGTAATCTCTTGAGACTCAACAGGATCTCCAGGAGCTAAAACTAATCTAGAAAATTCACCATGTCCAGCATGACGAGCCATATGCAAATCAGCTTGAGCATTATAAGTTGCAACACCAGAAGCAGGACCAAATCGTTGTGCCAAATAAAATACCAGGGGAATTCTAGCAATACCACACATACTCAAAGCTTCAGTCATCAAACAAAATCCTCCCCCAGAAGTACCAACCATTGTTTTGGCACCAGTAATAGCTGCACCAGCACCAGCATTAGCAACAGCAACTTCATTCTCCAATTCTAAAACCAAATGACCATATTCCTTTTGTTTTTGAGCTAACTCACCAAGAACAGCAGTTGCAGGAGTCATAGGATAAGCAAAATAACAATCAATTCCAGATTTAACGCAAGCTTCAGAGACTGCAATACTTCCAGAAGAAAAAGTTCTTTTTACCTTCTTCACTTTTTTAATTTTAAAATTATTCTCAACAATTTTATAGCCTTTCTTTGCAATTTTCAAGTTTGAATCATATCTTTTCAACTTTTTTAATCTTTTATCTAATAATTTAAAATTCAACCCCAGTGCTTTATACATTTTCCCTGCGAAATACATATTTTCCCCTTCGCCACTAATAATAACACCTTTTTTCTTCAAATCTTTTTTATGCTTTTCAATTGTAATATTATCCAACGCAACAACAATATCATATTTAGATTCATGAGAATGAATCGGTTTATCAGAAAAAGTTAAAACATTAAAAGAATGTCCTCCACGAATTAAACTTTGATAATCCCTATAATAAAAAACATAATAACCTTCTTCAGCCAAACTCTCAGCCAAAATATGTGTCAAAATATTTGCACCTTGTCCAGCTTTACCACCAAAAAGAATATTATATTTCATATGTTCTTAATTTATTCATTTTATTTAATTGTGGATACCTGAAGGGCGACCGTTTCTATGTTTAAGAGGGAGTGGATAATTTTGCTATGCAAAATTTGACTTATCAACCTCTGTAAAAATCAAACAAAGATTAATTATAAAGGTTTTGGAGTATGGCTTTAATTATTAAAATTTTCATAAATTTTTTGTAATAAATCAATTCCTTAATTTATTAACAAACATTTTCAACTTCTTTCTTAAATTCTTTGATTTCAAAAGTTTATTGTATTTAATCAATTATTCTTTAATATAATTCAAATATTCTTTAACAACATTTCTTCTAATCTCTCCCAAATATTTATTCCTCTTAGGATAATTTTCACAAATATAATCTTAATCCATGAATTATCAAAGGCATTAATTTAATTTTAATTACAAACAAAATAAGTCAAATTATAACACAGCTCAATAACACTTTAAGTTAAATCAAAGATTTAATTTCAGAATTATCAATAACACTTTAAGTTAAATCAAAGATTTAATTTCAGAATTATCAATATGAATATTAATAATCCTTATATACCAAAATCATTTTCAAATAACATGGTAAAATTCACACATTTAGCAGATGTCCATCTTGGTGGCTGGAGGCAAGGACCAATGCAAGATTTAAACTTCCAATCATTCCAAAAAGCAATTCAAATTTCAATAGAAAATAAAGTAGAATTCATGTTAATTGCAGGAGATTTATTTGATTCAGCTTATCCCCCGATAGAAATTTTAAAAGAAACATTTGCAGAATTCAGAAAATTAAAAGAAGCAAAACTTCCAGTTTTCATAATAGCAGGTTCCCATGATTATTCTGTTTCAGGAAAATCTTTCTTAGATGTTTTAGAAAAAGCAGGTTTTTGTAAAAATGTATATCATGCCGAACATTCTGAAGAAGAAATAATTTTAAATCCAACAATTCATGAAGGAGTTGCAATTTATGGATACCCTGGAAAAAAATCTGGACTTGAAGTATCAGATATTAAAAAATTAAAATTAAATGAAGCTCCTGGAATGTTCAAAATACTGATGCTTCATACAACTTTAGATAAAGTAAGAGGGGTCCTTCCAATAGAGTGTGTAGAAGCAGATTCATTGCCTGAAGCAAATTATTATGCATTAGGACATATTCATGTAAGTTTCCAATACAAAAATATAGTTTATCCAGGGCCAATTTTTCCAAATAATTTTCAAGAATTAGAAACATTAGAACATGGAAGTTTTTATATTGTAGATACAGAATTAGGAAATCCTTTTGAGAAAATAGATTTAAAATTAAAACAAATTGAATCACTTGATATTGTTGTAAAGAATGTTCAAACAGCAACGGAAGAAATAATTGAAGAATTAAAAAAAAGAAATATTCAAGATAAAATAATTCTATTAAGACTTTCAGGAAAATTGGAAAATCAAAAACCTTCAGATATAAAATTAGATAAAATAGAAAACTTCTGTTTTGAAAATGGAGCATATTTTGTTCTAAAAAATACTCATGATTTGAAAACAAATGAATTAGAATTAAATTTTGAAATAAAAAACCAAGACAATTTAGAAGAGGAAACAATACAACAATATACAAATGAAAATCCTTCAAAATTTAATCATCTAATATCTCAATTAATGAATACGCTCTCAATAAAAAAACAAGAAGGAGAAACAATTGATTCATTTAATCAAAGATTATTAGAAGAATCAAGACGGATTTTGGATATAGAATGATATTAAAAAAAGTAATTCTAAATAATATTCGAAGTTATGAACACGAAGAAATTGAATTTTCTCCTGGTTCAACACTTCTAGCGGGAGATATTGGTTCAGGAAAAACAACAATACTTTTAGCAATAGAATTTGGATTATTTGGATTACAACCCGGACAAAGAGGTTCAATTCTTTTAAGAAATGGGAAAGATGAAGGTAAAGTAACTTTAGAATTTGAAGTGAGTGGAAAAAATATAATTGTAGAAAGATCCCTTAAAAGAGGTAAAACTATTTCACAAGATTATGCCGCAATAACAATAGGTAATGAAAAACAAGAAATGGCTGTAACCGAACTTAAACAAAAAATTTTAAATTTATTAAATTATCCTCAAGAATTTTCGAAAAAACAAAACACACTTTACAAATTTACAGTTTATACTCCTCAAGAAGAAATGAAACAAATTATTCTTGAAGACCCAGAAACAAGAGTAAATACTTTAAGGCATGTTTTTGGAATAGATAAATATAGAACAATTTTGGAAAATGTTTCTGTTCTAAGGTTAAAACTTAGAGAAGAAAAAAGATTAATGGAAGGTATAACTTTAAATTTAGACCAAGATAAAAATTTATTAGAACAAAAACAAAAATCTATTGAGAATAAAAAAAATAATTTATTTGAAATAGAGTCAGATTTACTTTTGAAAATTGAAAGGAGAAAAGAAAAAGAAAAAGAAAAACAAGAAGTGACAAAATTTATTGAGGGAAAATCAGAATTAAAAGTTAAATTAGGTCAAACAACTGGATTACTACATTCTAAAACTGAGATTTTTTCAAATAATGAAAAAAGACAAGATTTATTAAAAAAAGAAATACAAAAATTTCAATTATTAAATTTTAATCCTTTAGAATTTCAAGAAATTGAAGATAAAATTTTGATAAATAAAAAACAAATACAAAAACTTTCTGAATTAAATTTAGAAATAAATTCTCAAATTGCAACAACTAATCTAAAAATTTCTGAATGCGAAAAGTTAGAAAAGAAAATGCAGAATTTAGAAGTCTGTCCAACTTGTCGTCAAGATGTGGATGCAGTTTATAGAGCAAATGTATTAAATAAAAATTATAATGAATTATCTCAATCAAAAAATAAAATACAGGATTTAGAATTAGAAAAGAAAAATATTTATGAAAAAATCAAAGAATTAGAAATTTCAAATAATTTTTTAGAAAAAAAATTAACAGATTTAAAAATTCTTAAAATGAAATCTGAGACAGTGGATGAAAAAAAATTAAACTTGCAAGAATTAGAAAAACAAAATATTTCTTTTGAATCAGATATAAAATTATTAACAAACCAAATAGATACAATAAAATCAGAACTTCTTTTTTTATCAAAATATGATATTATTTTCGAAGACAAATCAAGAGAATTAACTTTCTTATTAAGAGAAGAAAGAATAATAGAGATAAAATTAGCAGAATCAAAAAAAGAAATAGAAATGTTAGAAAAATCAATAAGTGAATTACAAAAGAGAATAAATAAAATCCAAGAAATAAAAAAGAAATTAGGATATATTTCCGAATTAGAAATGTGGTTAAATAAAAAATTTATCCCCGTAGTTTCATTTATAGAAAGAAATGTAATGGTTTCATTAAAACATGAATTTTCAAAATTATTTTCTGATTGGTTCGAGGCATTGGTTTCCGATAACTTTAATGTAAGACTCTCAGATAATTTTACACCAATAATTGAACAACAAGATTATGAAATTGATTATGCCTATCTTTCAGGCGGAGAAAGAACAGCAATCGCTCTTGCATATCGTCTAGCATTAAATCAAGTAATAAATTCCTTAATGAGCAAAATAAAAACTAAAGATTTAGTAATTTTAGACGAACCAACAGATGGTTTCTCAGAACAACAATTAGATAAAATGAGAGAAGTCTTAGATCAACTAAATGTAAAACAATTAATTATAGTTTCACATGAACAAAAAATAGAAGGTTTTGTTGAAAATGTAATAAAATTCAAAAAAGAGTATGGGCTTAGTAAGAAGGAATGATTTTATAAATACCAAAATATTGGTAATTCAAGCATAAAATAAAAAATTAATACCAAAAATATGGTAAAATCTAAAATAAAATATTATTTGAAATCTAGAAAAATATCTAAAGTTAATGAAATTCAAAAACAAATCTATTTGAATTTTTTATCTGTGACTTATAAAGAAAATCTCTCTCTTTCAAAATCTTGCTTAAAAAAATTTCCTCGCTGGTCAATTATTTCTGGATATTATGCAATGCATGACATTTCAAAATTATTTTTAGCAGATAAATTTGATTTGAAAATTAATTTTAATGTTCATA
Organism: Candidatus Woesearchaeota archaeon; assembly: GCA_964598515.1. Taxonomy (GTDB): domain Archaea; phylum Nanobdellota; class Nanobdellia; order Pacearchaeales; family GW2011-AR1; genus GW2011-AR1. The sequence continues at coordinate 4,265 of CAZRBZ010000018.1, read as the reverse complement.
AAATTACAATTGAAGTATTTGAAGAATTAATTCAAGATAAAGAAATAATTAAAATGTTAAATAAAGGTTATGAAGAATTAAAAGAAATGATGCAAGATTTAATAGAAGCTAAAGATAAAAGAACAAAAGCACAATATTACACTGGAACAAAATTCATGAAAGATAAATACAAAAAAGAAGCAGATTATTTTTTAGAAAAAATTGTTATTCCCTTTATTGAAAAAATTAGGAGTTTAAATGATAATTTTGATTAAACCAAATCTTTTGAAATCAATTTTGTTTTTTATTGTTAGTCCTGGAAGCAAATATTCAAGAAATGAAATAAAAGAATTTACCAAATTAAATAATGTGATTCTTGATGAATCTTTAACAGAGTTAATAAATTTAAAAATCTTATTCAAAAAAGACAGATTATTTAAAATAAATTTAGAAAATAAAATAATTCAAGAAATAAAAAAAGAATTAGATAACAAAGAAATTAATGAACTACCCCTAAAAATTAAATATCTTTTAATAGATATTTTAAATCAAATCCAAAAAATAAAAAAAATTGAAAATATAATTCTTTTTGGAAGCTATGCCAAACTAATTTATCATAAAAATTCAGATATTGATATTGCAATAATTTTCAAAAAAGAACCGCCAATAAAAACAAAGAAAAAAATTAAAATAATAATAAAAAAGATTTCAAAAAAATATAAAAAAGAAATACAAGAACATCTCTTCATAAAAGAGGATTTAAAAAATAAAAAAGATCCATTAATAAAAGAGATTATTCAAAATGGGAGAAAATTAATTTGAATAAAAAAATTTGTTTTCTGGCATAAAAAAGGAATTGTAGAATATAACACAGAAGAATACAATAATTTAAGTTTTGATTACGAGAGATAATTGTTTTTTTATATTCTGAATTTTTTATGATACTTTTCAATAAATCTAATATCCATTTGTATTTTTGCCATGGGGGGATAATTTAATTATTTATTATGAGCAAAGCAAATTAAATTTAAAAAACAATTAAATCTTTCCCAACTTCTCAGCCAATGCCCAAGTTTCATTCAACAATTTTTCAATTCTATCTAAACCTTTATTCCAAAATTCCACATCCAATTCAATGCCCATTGCTTCAAAAGCTTTACGAGGGGTTTTAGATGTCCCAGTAGATAAAAATTCTTTAATTTTTTCAATAAAATTATTATCCTCAAAATATTTCTCTTGCATAGTTTTAGAAATCAATAATCCAGAAGCATAAGAATAAACATAAAAAAATTCTCTGAGATGTGGCCAATAAATCCACCAATTATCACAACTAGAAGTATCAACAAAATTTCCCATATAATTTCCCATAATTCTTTTAAAAATTTCTCCAATTTTGTCTTTAGATAAATAACCTTCTTTTCTAAATGTTTCATGGATTTCTTTTTCAAACAAATAACAAGAAATTTGTCTCATAATTGTAGAAATATCTGAATCAAGTTTTTGCATTAAAATAGTTAATTTTTCTTCACCATCAGTATCTTTCAAAATTTCTTCTAAAACAAAATCTTCCATAAAAGTAGAAGCAACTTCTGCAGTTGCCATAGGAGTTCCAAAAGATAACGAATTTTGTTTTTCCCTCATTAATTCATTATTAATTCCATGCCCTGCTTCATGAGCAATCGTTGTTACATCATCTAAATTTCCTGTATGATTCAATAAAATATAAGTTGGAAGTTCAATAGATGTATGAATACAACAAGCTCCCTGTCTTTTACCTGTTTTTGGAAAAACATCTATTCTTTTTTCTTCTAAAAATTTTTCAAATATTTCTAAAAATTTACCATCTAAATTACCAAATGCTTTTTCAATTAATTTTTTTGATTCTTCCCAAGAATATTTTTTATCAATATTTCCATAAGCAGCAGCTCTTTCATAATATCCTAATTTCTCTTGTTTGAATAATTTTGTTTTTAATTCATAAAATTTATTAGAAATATCAAATCTAGAAGAAACAGCTTTAATCAAATCATCAACAAATTGTTCATCAATTCCATCTCCAACTAATCTAGAGGAATCAACTCTTTTAAATCCCCTAATTTTATCATTAACTTTATGATTTTGTAAAATTGCATTTAATTCTGCTTCAGCAACATCCCCATATTTAGATAAAATTTCTTCAAAAGCCAAACTAGCTGAATCTCTCAATTCTTTATTTTTTCCTTTCATTAAAGACAAAAGTTCAGAATGGTTCTTTTCTTCTTTTTTACCATCAATTTCAATAGAACGAGTTTCTTTAGCAAGTAATGAAGAAACCATTCTAACCCACATAGAATAAGCCGCAGTAGATTTCAAACTCATAATTTCTTCCTCTTTCTCACTGAGCATATATTTAGCATTCAAAAAAGTTTCTTTCAAAAAATTTCTATACTTTATCAACAAATTATTTTCCAAAAATTCTTCTTGTTTTTCTTTAGAAATTTTTCCTAAATTAATATGGAAGAAATTTAATTTATTACTCTGAACTTTAACAAATTCTTCAACAATATTATACTTAGCTCGAATATCCAAATCATTTTCGTTCAATTCTTGCTTTAACCAATAATAATATCCTTCTTTTCCTCCACCAGCATAATTTCTCTGTAATCTTTCATAATCATCTAAAGCTTCTTTTAAAATTTCAACATTTTCTAGATAATCCTTTCTCTCTTTCCATTTCAAAACAAAATCATCATGGGCTTTTTCATTCAATTTTCTTTCATTTTCAAATTCTTTTAAATTCACCCATTCAAATTCCCATTCATTTTTCATATTAAATTACAAACAGAAACTTTTATAAATTCTTTCATCTCCAAAATATTATTATATCTAAATTATTTTGTAATTTAAGAAAATGGATGAAAAAAATATTGTTAAAACTGGAACTACTATTTTAGGAATTGTTTGTAAAGATGGAGTTGTAATGGCTGGAGATAATCGTGCAAGTTTAGGGAATACACTTGTTGGGGGAAAAGATTTACAAAAAGTTCTCCCCATTAATGATTATTTATTGGTAGCAATAGCAGGACATGCAACTGAAGCAGTAAAATCATCAAAATTATTAGCAGCAGAATTAAAATTAAAACAATTAAAATCTAAAAAAAGACCAACAGTCAAAGAAGCAGCATCTTTACTTTCAAATATCCCAGTTCAAGCAAGCGGTTTTCTTGTAGGAGGAATTGATGAAAATGGAAATGCTTCACTTTATGAAATAATTGGTGGGTTATCAACGAAGGTGAGTGATTTTTCAGGAAGTATTGGATCAGGATTAATGTATGTTTTGGGATATCTTGAAAGAATGTGGAAGCCAGATGTAACAGTAAAAGAAGGAATAGAGTTGGCAAAAGAAGCAATTAAAGCATCCATGGAAAGAGATTTTGGTACTGGAAATGGTATGAATATCTTTACAATAACAAAAGATGGAATTAAAGAAGTTGTAAGAGATAAAACAGAATTAATCTATAAGAAAAGAGAATAATCCTTTTACAAATAAATTATAATTAAAAATGTTAGAAATTTTAAAAAATATTACAGATAGATTACCTGGTTTAATTCAGGAAGCAAATTTTGAAGGAGCAAACATAGTTCTCTATACAAAAAATCAAAATTTCTTTATAGAAGGAGAATCAAGAATCAAAGAAATTGTAAATGATATTAAAAAAAGAATTGAATTGAGAGCAGATACAAAAATTTTAATGGATCAAGAACTTGTAGAAAAAAAGATTAAAGAAATTGTTCCTGAGGATGCAGAAATTACAAATATTCTTTTTGATTTACATAGAAGTGTAGTAACAATCGAGGCAAAAAAACCTGGACTAGTAATTGGAAAACAAGGTTCAATATTAGAAGAAATAAAAAAACAAACTTTATGGTCTCCTCAAATTCAAAGATCTTCTGCAATAAAATCAAAAATTACAGATAATATTCGAAGTGTTTTATATGCAAAAAACAGAGATAGAAGAAAATTTTTACATGAGGTGGGAGAAAAAATTTATTCTAGTTGGACACAAGAAAAATCATCTGGTTGGGCAAGAGTTACAATTTTAGGTGGTGGAAGACAGGTTGGTAGAAGTTGTTTCTTACTTCAAACAGAAAATTCAAAAATTCTTTTAGATTGTGGAATTGATGTTGCAAGTTCAGGAGTAGATAAATTCCCAGTTTTCAATGTACCAGAATTTGATATTTCACAATTAGATGCAGTTATTATTTCCCATGCTCATTTAGATCATTCAGGATTATTACCTTACTTA
>CAZRBZ010000017.1:0-14431 GCA_964598515.1 Candidatus Woesearchaeota archaeon | reverse complement strand
TTTATAAACCTAAATTTATCTAATTCATTATAGATTAGAATTTAATCTATAGATACGGATTGACTCTGAAACCTATGAGTGTAAAAATAATCCTCGATTTAATCGAAATTATTTCTTAAGGTTTATATGTTAATTCAAGGATATTAAAAAATGCCAACAAGTAAATCACCAAGAAAAGGAAGCCTGCAATTTTGGCCTAGAAAAAGGGCTGCTAAGTTTTTACCTAGTATCAACTGGAAAGCTATTAAGACTGGAAAAACTTTGAAAGGATTTATTGCATATAAAGCTGGAATGGCTTCTGCATTGGTTAAAGATGATACTGAACATTCTATGACTAAAGGTAAACAAAAAATTATTCCTGTGACAATTCTTGAATGTCCTCAAATGAAAATTTTCTCAGTTAGATTTTATAAAAATGGAAAAGTTTTTGGAGAAGTTTTATCTGAAAATTTAGATAAGGAATTAAAGAAGAAAGTTAAATTGCCTAAAGATAGTAAAAAGAAATTAGATTCTTTTGAAGGTGAATTTGATGATTTGAGAATTATTGTATATTCATTGGTTAAAAAAGCTGGAATTAAGAAAACTCCCGATATGATTGAAATTGGATTGACTGGTTCATATGAAGAAAAATTAGCTTATATTAAAGAAAATTTAGGAAAGGAAATTTCTATTTTAGATATTTTCGATAAAGATCAATTAATTGATGTTAGAGGTTTAACTAAAGGTAAAGGATTACAAGGCCCTGTTAAAAGATTTGGAATTAAATTAAAAAGAGCCAAATCAGAAAAAGGACGAAGAAGACCAGGAACAATTGGTCCATGGCATCCTGCAAGAGTTATTTTTAGAGTGCCAATGGCTGGACAATTAGGTATGTTTACACGAACACATTATAATCATAAAATAGTTGATTTAGGAAAACCAGAAGGAAAAATTAAAAATATTAAAAATTATGGAGATATTAAAGCGGATTATATTATTATTCAAGGTTCTGTTCAAGGTGCAGCTAAAAGACAAGTTGTTTTAACTCAACCTTTACGACCTACTAAAAAACAAAGTAAAAAAGAATATAAATTGGTAGAATTAAGATAAAATGAAAACAAAATTATATACAATAAATGGAAAACAAGAAAAGGAAATTAATTTGCCTAATTGTTTTAGTGAATCTATTAGAGCTAATTTGATTCAAAAAGTTATTGAAGCTAAAAAAATTCAACAACCTTATGCTCCCAATCCTGTTGCTGGAAGGCAATATTCTGCTAGTGGTAAGTTAAATCATCGTAGAAAAGTTTGGAAATCCCAATATGGTCGAGGAATTTCAAGAATTCCAAGAAAAATTATGACTAGGAAAGGTTCTCAATTTAATTGGGTTGGTGCAACTTCACCGAATACTCGTGGTGGTAGAAGAGCTCATGCTCCAAAAATTTTATCAAGGTTAGGTTTAGCAAGAGTTAATAAAAAAGAAATGAAATTAGCTTTACAATCTGCTTTGAGTGCAACTATTTCTCCTGAATGGGTTGTTAAAAGATATGCTACTTTAGAAGATCAAAAAATTACTAATTTACCTTTCATTGTTGAATCAAAAATTATTACATTAAAATCTAAAGATTTAATTTCAAGTTTGAAAAAGATTTTAGGAGATACATTATTTGCTTTGGCCTTACAAAAGAAAACTATTAGAAGCGGAAAAGGAAAATTAAGAGGAAGAAAATACAAGAATAATTTAGGATTGTTATTGATTGTTGGAAATGATGAGAAGATTAAAATTACTGCTTTCGATGTTAAAACTGCAAATACTGTTGGTATTACTGATTTAGCTGTAGGTGGACCTGGAAGATTAACTGTTTATACTGAGGCTGCAATCAAAGATTTGGAGGCAAAATTCAAATGAAAGTAAATCAACCAAGTAGGTCCGAGGGAAGATTTTCGTTCATCCAAAAAAAATGCGGAGGTTATTTTGAATGAAACCCGTAATGACTGAAAAGGCTGTTATGATGATTGAAAGAGATAATGTAATTACATTTGTTACTTCAAAAATTAGAGATAAAGCTGAAATTAAAAAAGAAATTGAAGAATTATTTGATGTGAAAATTGTTAAGATAAGAACTTTAATTAGAAATAATAAAAAATATATATATGCTAAATTAAAAGGTGACACATTAGCTATTGATGTAGCTACTAAATTAGGATTAATGTAAAATGGGAAAAAGAATTATTCAACAAAGACGTGGAAGAGCAACTTCAACTTATAAAGTTAGCAAGAAAGCCTTTAATCATAAGTTACAAATCCTTGCGAATTTGACTGGGGAAGGAAGAGTTGTTAAATTATTAAATTCTGGTGCTCATACTTGTCCTATTGCAAAAATTAATTCAGAAAAAGGTTCATTTTATGTCCCTTCTTTCAAACTTATGGTTGAAGGTCAAAAAATTTATTTTGAGAATGGAAAAATTGAGAATGGAAATATTTTGAAATTGAAAGATATTCCAGTAAAAACAAAAATTTATTGTATTGAATCAAGACCAAATGATGGCGGAAAATATATTAAAGCAGGAGGAAATTATGCTACTGTAAACAGAATAGTTGGAGAATTTGTTTATGTTTTGATGCCTTCAAAAAAAGAAAAAAAATTTAACCAAAATTGTAGAGCAATCATTGGAATTATTGCTGGTGCAGGAAGGATTGATAAACCAATTGTTAAAGCAGGCAAACAATACCATATTAAAAAAACTAAAAGTAAATTATGGCCAAGAACTTCAGCTGTGAAGATGAATGCAATTGATCATCCTTTCGGTTCAGGTAGAGCTAAAAATCCCAAAAGTAAGATTGCTAAAAGGAATGCTCCTCCAGGTAGAAGAGTTGGATTAATTAGGCCAAGACGAACAGGGAAGAGGAAATAACAAAAATGGAACTAGATATGCAAGTAAAGAAAAAAGAATTAATGTTTAAAGGAAAAACAGTTGAAGAGTTGAAAACTCTTGATGTTAGAGAATTCGCTAAACTTTTAAGATCAAGACAAAGAAGAACTGTTCTTAGAAATTTCCAAGAACATGAAAATTTTGTAAAAAGAGTTAATGCTAAAATTGCTAAAGGTAAAAAATCTGTAAAAACACATCGAAGAGATTTGGTTATTGTGCCTGGATTAATTGAGAATAGAATTCAGATATATAATGGTAAAGATTTCATCCCTGTAGATATAACAATTGAAATGCTAGGTCATAAATTAGGTGAATTTGCACCCACTAGAGCAAAAACAAGACATGTAAAGGAGAAGAAAAAAAGATAAAATGGCAGGAACAAATACTGAAAAACCAATAGGGAAGGCTGAAGCAAAAAAGCAAAGTATAACTAAAACTCCAGTGAATAAAAAAATTGAAACTACTCCGATAAAGAAAAAGGGAGAAAAGAAACAAATTGCAAAGAGTGAAGAAGAAAAAATTGAAACTGCACCCCTAAAATCTGACAGCGAGAGCAAAAAAGAAGCTAAATCCGAGGTAAAAAAAGAAAAAAAGAAAAAGATTGAAGTTAAAAAAATTAAAAAAACTTCGACCTTTATTAATGTTAAAAATGTTCCTGTTTCAACAAAAGTTGCAATTGCAATTTGTAAATTTATTAAGAAAAAACCAATTGAAAAAGCAATAGAAGATTTGAAAGCAGTTGGAAGATTGGCAAGAGCTGTTCCAATGAAAGGAGAAATTCCTCATAGAAAAGGAAAAATGATGTCTGGTAGATTTCCAGTAAGAGCATCAAAAGAATTTATTATTTTGTTAAAAAGTTTACAAGGAAATGTGGTGCAACATGATGTTGAAGATCCAATTGTGACTGAAGCTTTTGCAAATAAGGGAACTAGTGTTTATGGGAGAGGGGGAAGAATGAAAAAAAGATCAAATATAAAAATTTTATGTACTCAAAAAAAATTAATTAAAAAAATAAAAAATAAAAAGCACCAAGATGTACCTTCAAAAAAAGAAAGGGTGGTGAAGGCATAAAATGGAAGAAAAAAATACAGTTAAATTTAAAAAAGAAGAATTTGCAATAAGAGAAAGTGTCAAAGAAAATCTTGGTAAAGGTAAAATTAGTAAAGTTAGAATTGAATATACTCCCGTAGGAGAAAAAATTATTATTTCAACTAATAAACCAGGGTTAATTATTGGGAGAAAAGGAGCAAAAATTGAAGAATTAACTCAAATGTTAAAGAAAAATTTCAAATTGGAAAATCCACACATTGAAATTGATGAAATAACTCAACCAGATTTTGATGCTCAATTAACTGCAGATGATATTGCTTTGGGCTTAGAAAGATTCGGTCCGTTAAAGTTTAAAGTTATTTGTTACAGAACTCTCCAAAGAATTATGAAATCTGGTGCTCTTGGTGTTGAGATTAGGATTGGGGGAAAATTACCAAGTTCGAGAGCCAGATCTTGGAGATTCGCTCAAGGTTATTTGAAAAAAGCAGGAGATACTGCAAATGCTGTTGATAGAGCTAAAGCAGTTGCTCAAACAAAACCTGGAACTGTTGGAATTAAGGTTAGTATTTTATCTCCAGATGCTATATTAAAAGATAGAATTGTGATTACTGATAAATTAATTGAAAAATTGAAAGAAAATATGGAAAAAGTAAATAAACCTGAAAAAAATAAAAAGATAAAAAAGAAATAAAATGGCAGTATTAAAAGCAAAAGATATTAAAGATATGAAGAAGGAAGAGAAAGAGAAGAAAGTAAAAGAATTAAAATTAGAATTAATTAAATCAAGGGCTAAAGCCAGTGCACAAGGTGCTAGTTCAAAAACAAGAGAAATAAAAAAAGCAATCGCGAGATTGTTAACAATTAAATAATCATGGAAATATGTCCAAAATGTGGTTTACCACAACCAGCGTGTGTTTGTGAGCAAATAGTAAAAAGCTCACAAAGAATCAAGGTAACGACCGATAGAAAAAGATATGGAAAGATCGTTACTGTAATTAAAGGGTTCGACAACTCTATTGATGTAAAAAAAATCTCAAAAAGCATGAAAAATGAGCTTGCTTGCGGGGGTACATCAAAAGATAGGGTAATTGAACTTCAAGGAGATCATACTAAACGAGCGAAATCAATCCTTGTAAAATTAGGATTTGATGGAGACTCAATTGAGGATTAAAAATGACAAAAAAAATGAAAAAAACAGAAATAAAGAAAACAGCACCTAAAGGTGTACTCTCAAAAAAGGGCAAAACAGAGATAGTTGGAACTTGCAATGATAAAGATTGTCCAATTCATGGTGGTCTTAAATCAAGAGGAAAAACTTTCAAAGGAATTGTGATAAGTAAACATGATAAAAGAATTGCAATTGAATTTGAAAGAATGATTCATGTTAGAAAATATGAAAGATATGCAAAATCAAAAACGAAGGTTCATGCAAGACTTCCAAAATGTATGGAGAAAGAAATCAATTTAGGAGATTTAATTAAAATTCAAGAATGTAGGCCTTTAAGTAAAATAATCCACTTTGTGGTTATTGAAAAATTAAAAAATGCTGAGGATATTAAATGAAAGCAAATCAACCAAGTAGGTCCGAGAGAAGGTTTTCATGGAGTTGTATTTCGGAGGAGTCCAAATGAAAGCAGTAAGTGCTCGAACAACTGCGGGAATTAATATTGGTGCAATTATGATTGCAGCAGACAATGGTGGGGCAAAAGTTGTTAAAATTGTTTCAGTAAAACATGGTAAAGGAACGAAAGGTAAACAAACTTGTGCTAAAGTTGGAGATTGGGTTAAAGTTTCTGTAAAAAAGGGTTTACCAGATATGAAAGGAAAAGTTTTTGATGCTGTTTTAGTTAGACAAAAAAAATCATGGAGAAGATTAAATGGAGAAAGAATTGCATTTGAAGATAATGCTGTTGCATTATTGAAAGATGATAAAGGTAATCCAAAAGGAACACAAATTAAAGGACCTATTGCAAAGGAGATAATGGAGCGATGGCCACAAGTAGCCAAAATTGCTTCAATGGTATATTAAGATGAAGAAAGAATTTTCAAATAAATGGATAGCAAGCTCTCAACCAAGGAAACAAAGAAAATATGTAGCTAATGCTCCATTACATCAAAAAAGAAAATCATTAAGTGTTAATTTATCAAAAGATTTGAGAAAGAAATATGATACAAGAAATGTAATAATAAGAAAAGGGGATAAAGTTAAAATAATGAGGGGAAAATATTCAGGTAAAGAGGGGAAAATTATTGAAGTTTTAATTAAACAATTAAAAGTTTATATTGAAAATATTCAAACAAAGAAACAAGATGGATCTAAAGTTAATGTTCCCTTACGAACTTCAAATTTACAAATTATTGAATTGGATACGGGAGATAAAAAAAGATTTAAACAAAAAATAACACCTAAGAAAGGTGTATCGCCTCACTCTGTTCCCGGCGCGAAAACCTCTAATGAGGTACTCTTAAAAGAGGACAAAACATCTAAAAAGGCAGAAAAATCTGTAAATAAAGAAAGAAAAATTAAAGAGAATAAAAAATGAAAATAAATCAAAAAATTTCGTTCATTCAAAATAAACGGCGAGGTAATTTTAAATGAGTCACTTGAAAAGGCATGCAGTTCCAAAAGAATGGCCAATAGCAAGAAAAGGTACAACATTTGTAGTGAAAAACACTTCAAAAGGAGTTCCAATTTTAATTGTACTTCGGGATATGTTAAAAATTACACAAAATAGAAGAGAAGTCAAAAAAGCTATTCATATGAAACATTTAATGATTTCCAATAAACTTGTTAATGATGAAAAAAAATGTTTAGAGTTATTTGATATTTTAACAATTATTCCTTCAAAGAAAAATTATAGAATTATTTTATCAGAAAAAGGAAAATATGATTTAGAAGAAATTTCTGAAAAAGATGCCAAAATAAAAATTGCTAAAATCATTGAGAAAAAATCGTTGAAAAATAAAAAAATACAATTAAATTTAGGGGATGGCAGAAATTATATTTCAGATATTAAATGTGAAGTTAATGATTCTGTTATTATTGATTTAGAAAAAAAGAAAATTAGTAAACATATTCCATTAAAGGAAAAATCTCCTGTTTTGGTTATTGGTGGTAAACATGCTGGATTAAAAGGAACAATTGAAAAAATTATACCTGAATTAAAAATGGCTGAAGTTAAAACTAAAGAAGATAAATTTAACGTTTTAATTAAACAACTAATGGTGATAGGAAAATGATAGTTAATAAATTAAATATAATGGACACCCGAGGGTATACCTCGAAAAATCTTTTTCAAAGATTTTTACTGAGAGCAAAATGAAAGATAATGTTATGAGAAATATTAAAATTGAAAAAATTGTACTAAGTGTAGGTGGAACTGGAGAATATTTAGAAAAAGGATATAAATTATTAGGAATTTTGACAAATAAAAAACCAACAAAAACAAAATCAAGAAAAAGAATTCCTGCATTGGGGGTTAGACCTGGTTTAGAAACAGGTTGTGTTGTTACACTAAGAAAAGATTATGAGGAATTATTAAAAAAATTATTAATTTCAATTGATAATGTTTTGAAGAAAAAACAAATTAGTGAAAATAATTTTTCATTTGGAATTAAAGAGTATATTGAAATTCCTGGTATGGAATATTATAGGGATATTGGAATTATGGGATTTGATGTTACAATTGTTTTCAAAAGAGCTGGTAGAAGAGTTAGATTAAAAAAAATTAAAAAGGGAAAAATTCCAAAAAGACAAGTTATTACGAGAGAAGAAATAATTAAATTTATGGAAGACCATTTCCAAACACAATTCAATTAAAATGGAATATAAAAATAATGTAGAAAAAAGAATGCCTGGTGCAAGTGATTGGAGAAAAATGTTAAAACAATTAAATGCAAAACCTGCTATAAAGGCAAAATATCTTAAACACTGTAAGCCAAAGGAAAGAAAAATTGGAGTGGCTTCAAGAAAGTGTGAAAGATGTAAGAGACATGGAGCACATATAAGGTCATATGGTCTTAACCTTTGTAGACATTGTTTCAGAGAAATTGCTACGGAAATTGGGTTTAAAAAATATAGTTAAAATGGAAAATAAAATTCAAGGAGAAAATAAAAAATGAGTCACGATATTGTTGCTGATGCACTAAATATGATGAAGAATGCGAAGAGAGCTAGAAAGAATACTATTAAAGTTAAAATAATTTCAAATATGCTAATTGAAATTTTAAAAATTATGAAACAAAAAGGTGCTGTTAAAAAATATAAAATTGATAGTAAAGAAAAATCTATTGAAATTACAATTGGTGATTTGACTGAATGTAAATCAATTAAACCAAGATTTAGTTGTGATAAATCTCAAATTGAAAAATATCGAAGGAGATATCTTCCTGCAAGAAACATAGGAACTATGATTATTTCAACAAATAAAGGTTTAATGACACATGAGGAAGCTCAAGAAGAACAAATTGGAGGTTGTTTAATTGCATTTTTTTATTAAAAAATGAAAAGATTGTATAAACATTTTTTGTAAGCAAAAAAACATAATGAAAAAAGAATTATTTGTAGAAATTGAAATTCCTGAAGGTGTTGAAGCTTTTTTAGAAGAAAATGAATTAACTATAAAAGGAACTGAAGGAGAAAATAAACGAATGTTTAATCTTGGAAGATTGAATTTTGAAATTAAAGATAAAAAAATTATTTTAGGAAGTAAAGTTTCTACAAAAACTGAAAAGAAAATGATGAATACAATTGCTGCACATATTAAAAATATGATTAAAGGTGTTCAGGAAAAGTTTGAATATAAATTAAAGGTTTGTTTTGGACATTTTCCTTTTACAATTAAACAAGAAGGAAATAAAGTTATCATTAAAAACTTTCTTGGAGAAAAAATTAATAGAGAACTTAAAGTTCCCGAAGGTGCTGAATTAGATATTGGAAAAGAAATTATTACAATAAAATCTGTAAATAAAGAAATTGCAGGGCAAGCTGCTGCAAATTTTGAAACTGCAACAAAAATCAAAAAAAGAGATATAAGAATTTTCCAAGATGGAGTTTATATTATAAATAAATGTGGGAAGGATATGTAAAATGATTAAATTTTTAAGACGAGATGCTAAAAGATTTTCAAAATTTGGAAAAGGTAAAGGAAAGAAAGCTAGTTGGAGAAAACCAACAGGAAGAGATAATAAAATGAGAGAAAAGCGAAGAGGTTATGCTCCTGTTGTAAGTATTGGTTATAGATCTGACAAAAAAATTAGAGGAACTATTGAAGAAAAAAATCCAATTATTGTAATGAATATTAATGATTTAGCAAAAATTGGTGAAGAAAATATTGGTATTGTTGGAAATGTTGGCATTAAAAAGAAAATTGAAATTGTTAAAAAAGCAAAAGAAATGAAAATTGAATTAAAAAATGTAAATATTGAGGCATTTTTGAAAAAATTAAATAAAGTCTCTGAAGTAAAATCTCAGAATGGGTCCTTGAAACAAGAACCAAAGAAAAAAGAAAATGAATCTAAATAAAAGAAATCTTGCTGCAAAAACAATGAAAGTTGGGAAAGATAGAATTACTTTCGTTAGAGCAAGACTTGAAGAAATTAAAGAAGCTATTACAAAACAAGATATTAGAGATCTTGTTGTTAGTGGTGCAATTATTATTAAACCTATTAAAGGAAGAAAAACAAATACTAAAAGAAAAAACAAACGTGGAACTGGAAAAATTAAAAAGAAAGTTAATAAACGAAAACAGGAATATGTAATTATTACAAGAAAACTAAGAAGCTATGTTCAAGAAATGAAAAAACAAGGAAAATTGAACGATGAAGAAGGCAAAGAAATTAGAAAAAGAATTAGAAACAGAGCGTTTAAAAGTAAGGCGAATTTAAAATTATATATTGAGGAATTAAGACGATGAAAACAATACAAAAAAGAAGACGAAGAGAAAATAAAACAGATTATTTGACTAGACTTAAAATGTTAAAAAGTGAAAAACCTAGATTAGTTTTTAGAAAAACTAATAAATATATTATTTCACAATATGTTTTAAGTAATGAAGCTAAAGATAAAGCAATTATGGGTATTACTTCAAAAGTTTTATTAAAATATGGTTGGCCTGAATCTTTTAAAGGAAGTTTAAAGTCAATTACTGCTGCTTATTTGACAGGATATTTAATGGCTAAAAAAATTCAAAAACAAAAATTAGAAACACCAATTATGGATTTTGGTATGCTTAGAACTTTACATAAAACAAAACTTTTCTCATTTTTGAAAGGTTTAATTGATGGAGGAATTGAAATTAATTGTAAGGAAGAATCATTTCCCGAGGAAAAAAGAATTAAAGGTGAAAATTTAAAAGAAGATTTTAGTAAATATTTTAATGAAATTAAATCAAAAATGGATGTAGAATAATATGGTAGAAGATATTGCACCTAAAAGTGTACCCGCAAAAATTGATGCAGCGAGCAAAAAAACAGCTGAGGCATATGAAACAGTTTCGGAAGAAAAAGTAATGGAAGAAACTAAGAATGCAGAAGTTGTGAGTGAAAAAATGATTGAGAAAGAAGAGAATAAGATGGAAGCTATTGAAAAAGAAGTGAATGCAAAAATTACTAAAGAATTTGAAAAAAAAGAAGAAGAACAAAAAAATAATGGAAAACCTCAGAGAAGAAGAAGGAATGAAGTTTCTCGTGAAGAGCTTTTGGCTGCTTGGGTTCCTAAAACAAAATTAGGAAAAGATGTTAAAGATGGAAAAATAAAAAATATTGATGAAATTTTAGAAAAAAATCAAAAAATCTTAGAACCAGAAATTGTGGATTCTTTGATTAATGTTCAATCTGATTTAATTTTAATAGGTCAAGCTAAAGGTAAATTTGGTGGTGGAAAAAGAAGAGCTTGGAGACAAACTCAAAGAATTACTAAAGAAGGAGGAGTTTTAACTTTTGCTGCTATGGCTGTTGTAGGTGATGAAAAAGGACATATTGGTTTAGGGCTTGGAAAATCTCATGAAACTTTACCTGCAAGAGATAAATCTACTAGAAAAGCTAAATTAAATTTAATTAAAATTAAAAGGGCATGTTCTGCTTTTGATTGTTCTTGTGATGAACCTCACTCAATTCCTTTTGAAGTTGAGGGTAAATCTGGAAGCGTAAGAATTAAATTAATTCCAGCCCCTCAGGGAACTGGATTGGTTGTTGCTAAAGAATTAAAGAAACTTTTGAAATTGGCAGGAATTAAAGATGTTTATTCTCAAACTTTTGGAAAAGTTAGAACTACTTTTAATACAGTTAAAGCTTGTATGGATGCTTTAGAAAAAACGAATAGGGGAAATAAAAAATGAAAAGAGATATAAAATTTTCGTTCATCCAAAATAAATCAAGAGGTAATTTTGAATGATAGCAGTAGTGAGAATTAAAGGTCAAGTTGGTTTGAATAGTGGAATTAAGGAAACTTTAGATAGATTAAAAATTAGAAGAAAATTTGCTACAAAAGTTTTTGAAAATCCCACTGCAGTTGAAATTGGGATGATTCAAAGTGTTAGAAATTTTGTTTCTTTTGGAGAAATTTCTGAAGACACTTATAAAAAATTAGTTGAAGTCAGAGGACAAAAAGACAAAGAAGGAAATCTTAAACCTTTTTTTAGATTACATCCTCCTCGTGGTGGAGCTAATATGAAATTACATTATCCTAAAGGTCTTTTAGGTGAAAACAAAGAAATAGATAAATTAATTTTAAGAATGTTATAAAAATGAAAACAGTAAAAAGAAAAAAATCGTCGAGAATTAAAGGAAAAGGAATGGGTACAGCTGGAACTGGGGCTAGAAAAAATAAGCGGGGTTCAGGTTGTCGAGGAGGAATTGGTATGAGTGGTACTGGTAAAAGAGCAGATCATAAAAAAACATTAATTCAAAAATTATATGGACATAATTATTTTGGTAAACAAGGTGTAACTTCTAGAGGAACTAAGAGAGATACTAGACAAAGAATCAATGTTGGAGAAATTCAAAATAAGATTGAAAAGTTTGGAATAAAGAAAGGAGATTCTTGGATTATTGATTTAAAGAATTACAAAATTCTTGGAAATGGAGAAATTAAAAATAAATTAATTGTAACTTGTTTAGAAGCTTCAAAATCGGCTATTGAAAAAATTGAAAAAGCTGGTGGAAAAATTATTATTAAAGAAGTTAAAAAGATTAAAACTCCGATGGTAACTTTTAATAAGAAAGAGTAAATTTTTGTTTTTTTGTCACCACTATTAAAAAAATAATTTCTCATATGCAAAAAAATGCTACGAAATGATTTTTTTAACATCTTGATAAAAAATAAATCAAAAATAAGAGGAAATAATAAATCTTTATCGTCAATATCAACAACCTTTAAAAACTAATTTTATATATTTATTATATGGGTTTAAAAAAGATATTTCAGTTTATTCCAGAGCTTACAAAGCCGGAGGAAAAGAAACTTAGTTTTAATGTTAAACTTAAATGGACTTTGATTGTGCTTGGTGCATTTTTTATTTTAGCAAATATTCCTTTGTTTGGATTGAGTGCTAATGCTCTTAGTAGATTTGAATATTTGGCAACAATTATGGGTGCAGATTTTGGTTCAATTATTTCTTTGGGAATTGGTCCAATTGTAATGGCTTCCATTATTTTACAATTATTAACTGGTGCTGAAATTATTAACATTGATACTTCAACTGTTGAAGGTAAGAAATTTTTTCAAGGTTTACAAAAATTATTAGTATTTTTCTTTATCATCTTTGAAGCAGTTGTTTATGTTTTGATGAATGGTCTTCAAGCTATACCGGGATTTAAGGGAATTGTTATTTTGCAATTAATTTTAGGTGGACTTGCAATATATTATATGAATGAACTTTGTGAAAAATGGGGATTTGGATCTGGAGTTAGTCTATTTATTGCGGCAGGAGTTGCTTGGAGATTAATTACGAGTGCTTTCCAATTTATTGGTACTCAAGGTGCAAATTGTTTACTTGATTTTTCAAATACTCCTTGTTCAGGAAAAATTTTAGTTTTAATCCAATCAATCATTAATAGGTATCCTATTGAATTTGTATCTGCATTTGCAGCATTGGTAGTTACTGTTTTAATTTTCTTAGCGGTTGTTTGGGCCCAATCTTTGAAAGTGGAAATTCCTTTATCTTATGGTAAAGTGAGAGGATATGGGGTTAAATGGCCTTTGTCTTTCTTTTATGCTTCAGTTATTCCAGTTATTTTAGCTGCTGCATTAATTGCCAATTTACAATTATTTGGGGGGCTTTTGGAAAATTGGTTAGGTCATGCCACTTGGCTCGGACATTTTTCTAATGGTCAAGCTGTATCTGGATTATCCTTTTGGTTGGGTCATGTGAATATTTTAGAATTGGCAATTCGGGGAGGATTATTACCAAGATATATTCTACAAGGAGTGATACATATGATTTCATTCATAATTCTTTGTACCATGTTTAGTGTATTCTGGGTTAAATCTTCAGGAATGGATGCAAAAGCTCAGGCAAAAAAGATTGCTTCTTCTGGCTTGCAAGTTGCTGGGTTTAGACAGGATATTAGAATTTTAGAATCAATTTTAGACAGATATGTAATGCCCTTAACAATTATGGGTGGAGCTGCAATTGGATTATTAGCTTCATTTACTAATTTACTTGGTGCATTAGTTTCAGGGACAGCAATCTTATTAGTAATTATGATTATGTTCCAGTTCTATCAAAATATTGCTCAACAACATATGACTGATATGAATCCTGCCATGAGGAAATTCATGGGGAATATTTAAATAAATTTATAAAGTAAAAAAAATTTAGTGTAGAATGACAAAAAACAAAGAAGGAAGTTTTAGAATTATTGCAATAGTTTTTTTTGTTACAATGTTAATTGCATTCAATTGGGAAAAATGGGATTGGTTAAGAAAGATAATTCATACCATTTTAGATCCTACTTTAGGAGGATTATTAAATTGGAATTTAACAATTGGTATGATTATTATTACATTAATTCTGTCAGTTATAACTACTGTTCTTCAAAAATATACTACAAATCAAAAAGAACTAAGAAAAATTAAAAAATTACAAAAAGAACTTCAAGATAAATCTAAAGAAAATAGAAATGATCCTAAAAAATCAATGGAGATTCAAAAAGAAATGATGGAATTGATGCCTAAACAAATGAAACTTGGAATGAGGACAATTGTTTATACGGGTATTCCTTTTGTTTTATTGTTTAGATGGTTTTATGATTTTTTTGATATATTAGAAGTATCTACTGGAGCACCTGTGAGGTTCTTTGGATTCCTTAGTTGGTTTTGGTTTTATTTGATTTTTACTATGGTATTTTCTAGTATTTTAAAAAAGAAATTCGATGTTGTTTAGGGGTAATCGCCCACTCAATTAAACTAACTTCATAGGCTGTTTTTGAAACCACGACTTAGACCAAAATCACTGCGTGGATTTTG
>CAZRBZ010000016.1:3683-14449 GCA_964598515.1 Candidatus Woesearchaeota archaeon | reverse complement strand
TCATCATATTCATTTAATACTTTTAACTTCTCTTTCATTCTGCTTATAACTCTTAATCCAGATCCTGTCTCAATTTCAATAGCAAATTTCTTTTTTCCAATCTTGAAAACTAAATCAGGTTTTCTTATATAGAAATTGGACAAAAGTTGAACAAATTTTATATAATCTAAATAAAAAGTCCATCCCTCAAATGTCACAAAAAGTAGATACGCCCACTTCCTCTCGCACTCCGTGGAATATTGTTTTAAATTCGTTATACTCATTTATTTACAAATTCCAGAAGATACTCGGAGTCGATTCCGGGTTATGCTTCGCATGAAATTATCTTGAGTTTGACGGATAAGACGCCTGGCATGGAAGTTGAATTAAGTTAATATAAAATTTAATATTTGAGATATTTTATATTAAAAAGAATATGAACGCCCACGCCGGGAGTCGGACCCGGATTACCTGCGCGACAGGCAAGTGTCATAACCGCTAGACCACGTAGGCGTAATGATAAAATATGATATCTAATTTTATTTTTAAACTTTGCGATACTGCTTATCGCTTTAAAATATTCCAGAAAACAAAATTATATGAGTAATTGATTATGAAACCTAGAACAAATCCTGAAATAATTCCAATTAGTATTCCAAAGAAATTTAAATCATATCCGAACTCACTAAATAAATCCATAAATAATCCGGTTATTCCATTGAATACTGAAAAGAATTTGCTTATTAAACTGAAAATTAAAACTAACCCAGCTAATAATATTCCTCCAGCGATTGAAGATCTAACATGGGGAAAACCCATCACAACTCTTTTCATATTTTGATTAGGGAATAGAGGTATATAAAATTAATTAATTGGGTTATTTTGTTCATTTAATATAATTAAATTAACCATTCCATTGGAGGGTATTGATTGGGAGTTCTCATAAAAATAATTAGGTTTGCAGAAAGAAGTTAATTCCCTTCGGTCATGCCCCAATCAAGAGTCACAAATTCACTAAAATTTGCTGCTCCAAGAAGTTTGACCGTAAATTTTCGAAACACAAATTTTCATACCCTCAGGGCATATACTTTTTTGATTTAATTCGCTTTGCTCATAATTAATAAAAATTATCTGCCACACAGTGTGCATAAATGGTTGGAGGATTTTTTGAAAATATCTAAATTCAATTAATGCACGCAGCGGCGACAGATAATGAAATATATTTATTCTGGGTCTTATGTAAATAGGGTTATCTCTTGTGGAAACTTGTTTAGCAATTTGTTTTAAAAATTATATACCAAAATTTAATGAAATTGTGAATAAATATGGGAGAGAGATTTGTTTTAAAGATTATATACTAAGATTTAGAAAAAGTTGATGGAAAAATTTATGGGTATTTATCTTCCACAATTCTTGATTTAGATATTTGGGATTTTAAAGAACAATAATCCTTAAATACTTATTTTTGGGAGTTTATGCATGAAAGAAGAAAAATTTAATGAAATTGTGAATAAATATGGGAGAGATATTTGTTCTGCTAATTTGAGATCGCCTGAAAGAAATAAAGCTTATCTTTATGCAGAGGAAAACAATTATCCTTATATTACAATGAGGCATATTGCAATTAAATGTTTTGAAGATGAAGATATTGTCGATATTCATAAAACTGGTTTTTATTCTACTTTGAAATCTAGAAAAAAATTTATGAGAATTTTGGATTCATTTACAAAATTTGCAACTTCAAATAAAAATGAATTGAATGATTTTATTAATTATTTAGTTGGAAATGAATATAATGTTGGAAAGGGATTCAACATAAGATTTGAACAAAATAAATCTAATTTAGAAATTATACTTGAAAAAAGAAAAAAATAAAATACGAATATATTCGTAACTATTTTTATATTGGTCTTTAAATTTAATAATTTTCCAATGGGGGAGAATCGATGAAATTATTGAATTGTGTGAATAAAAAAATAAACGGGCAAGGGTTAGTTTGTAAAATTACTTCTAAAGGTTATTTTGTTGTAATCAAAAATTCATGTCCAATAATTTTTATGGCTATTGAAGAAAAATTAAATTTAAATAAAATTTTTTTCCATAATAAAAATTCTGAACAATATAAAAAAAAATATCCAAATTTAAGATATGGAATTATAACTTTATCTAAATTGAATAAAAATTTTTTTAAACAAGGACATGCTGTAGATAGTTTTAAAATAATTTCTCCTTTGAAAACTCAAGAAGAAATTTGCAAAATTCTTCATGAAGAAATTGTTTTTATTTTTGAAAAAGTACAAACAGGTTCATATTTATCTTAACTGGAAAATAGTCAATAAAATATATAAAGGGTTAATATTTATTATAATTACTCAATTTATCTTGGGTTTGCGGCTTCGGTCGTGGTTCTTTGTCCGATTGAGTGTCTGCTTCGGTAGGCTGGAGAGGGGTGATTGTAAGAATTTCAATACTCTCCTTTTTCTTTTTTAATTAAGTTTATGATTTTGATTAATTTATTGTATATAATCTTCAAAGAAAAAAAATTGTTCGCTAACACTCATTATTTATTTATAATTATCCGTCCCGCTGGGTGCGTTAATTGAGTTTAGGTTTTCAACAGGATTACCCTCAGACTTTATAAAAATTTAATAATTCATTCTAGAACTTGTTGGAGATAATTAAATTCTTTAGCGGAGAGATTTTAATTTGTGTTTAGCGATTAAAATTTCGTGAGTGTAACAAATCTAATAATTGAAAAATAAAATTTTATAATTACTTTTGGTTACGACCGCAGGCATTAACTTGTTTTGTAAATTATTTTTAATATACAAACATGTTCGTATTTGTTTTAACTTTTAAAGGGTCAACAACACATATAAAGGAGAAATATTTGTTATAATTACTCAATTTATCTTGGGTTTGCGACTTCGGTTGTGTTCTCTTGCCCGGTTGAGTGTCTGCTTCGGTAGGCTGGAGAGGGGTGATTGGTAAAAATTTCGGTGCTCTCCTTTTTCTTTTTTAATTAAGTTTATAAAAAACTGTTTGTTATTTTTTTTATGAGTTTTTTTGATTTATTTAGAAAAAAGAAGGAAAAAGTTATTGAAAATGAAAAAATTTCTTGGAATGAATTTAATTTTTGGTTAGAAAACAAACAAAAAGAAATTGAAAAATATGAAAATGATTTTTTTATAAAAATTAAAGAAAATATTGATAGTTTTGTTTCAGATATTAATAATCAAATTTCTGTTTTACAAGAAGTTGATATCAGTGATAGAAAAGTTGAGGATAGAGTTAAATATATTGTGAAAGAAAATCTGAGAAATTATATCGTTTATTTAGAAAAATTTATGAACCAATTAAAAAAAATTGATAGTGGGAAAAATTTTGTTAAAAAATTTAATTTTATTTTTAATGATTTTGAAAATAAATCTAAAACCAATTTCACTAAAGCTAATTTTCTTGTTGGAAAAGAAATGGATGAAACAAAAGATATTTTGAGAAAGTTTCTAAAAGAAATTGAAAATAATATTAAGAAAAAATCCGAGATTGTTAATAGTCAGACTATCCAATTTATTGAAGAAATGGATACAAATATGCAACATATTAAAAATGCTAAATTTGAAATTTTAAAAGCCATTAAAGAGGATAAAGTAAAAATTAGTAATTTAAATGAAAATATAAAAACTAAAGATACAGAAATTATAGATTTAAAAAATTCTAAAACGTTTTTGCATAACGAAAAAAAGAAAAAAGAACTTGAAGAAAAAGAAAAATTATTGGAAAAAGAAATTGATAAATTAAAAGAAATTATTGACTTTAAGGCTTTGACTAGTTTTTATCATAGTTTTGGAAAAGAAATGGCTTTGGTCAAGGAATGTAAAGAAAATTTTAAACAAATTCTTAAAAAATCTAAAGAGAATAAATTTTTAACTTTAATCGAGGGTGCCAAGTTATTAAATGAAAAAATTTCAAAAGAAATTAAAAAAATTGATGAAAAGAGAAAAGAAATTGAAAATATTGAAATTAAGGATATGGGTTATAAAAATATTGAAGGGGATATCAAAAAAATGAAATCTGAAATTGAATATATTGATTCTAGAAAAAATGTTAAAGAAAAAAAGGTACATCAATTGGATAAAAATTTAGAAGAAATAAAAGAAGAAATTAAGAAAAAATTAAATGGAATAAATGTTGAATTAAAAGAATAAAGTTTAAATAAATCAGATCTATGTATTTCTATGAAAAAGGGTGCTGTTATGAAAAAAATAGGGATGTTTTTTGTTTTTGCTTTTCTAGTTTTTGGATTAGTTAGTGCTGTAAATATTGGAACAAAAGATAAAAAAGGGCCATTGCATGACGAGATTATTGCTGCTGGAGGTCAAAATGGAACTCCTGTTCCAACTCTTTATGGAGAAGGAATTGGTGCGAGAAAAATGATTCAAAGTGGGGCATATCTTAATGAAAAAGGTCAAGCTATAAAAATTCAAAGTGAAGGAAATCAAATTATGCTTCAAGTTGGAGAATATGCTGCTAATTGTGAAAATTGTAATTTAACTCAGGAAATGGTTCAAGATAGATTAAAAATCCATGCAGAACTTTCTAATGGAAATAAAGCGGAAATTAAAGTTATGCCTGATACAGCTTCCGAAAAAGCTATAGAAAGACTTCAATTAAATAATTGTGAAAATTGTGCAATTGAATTAAAAGAAGTTGGCAAAGGTAATGCAATTACAATGGCTTATAGTGTTAAAACAAGAACTAACGCAAAAGTTTTTGGAATTTTCAAAATAAATGTTGATACAGAAGTTGAAATAGATGCAGAAACTGGAGAAGTTTTGAGAACAAGAAAACCTTGGTGGGCTGTTTTACAATTGGCTGAATAAGCTAATAAATTTATTATTTTTATTTTCATTATTTTTTTAAATAGTGTTTTCTTTGTAACTTTATGTTATTATCAACAACTAAAGGTAGAAGAGAAGGAATTACTAAAGCATTGGATTTAGATGAACCAATCTTATTTTTAGATAGTGTAGGATATTTTTATGATAATACTCCTGCAACCAAAGAAGAGATAAATTATTATCTTGATAGATATACTTTCCATTTTGAAAGTATAAGGGAAAAAAGAATTGCAAAACATTTAGCATTATTAGATACATTTAATAAAATTGTTTATAGATGATTCATTACTTGTATTTTTTAAAAGATTAAATCATTTATTGTTTGTAGGGTTTAATCTCTTTTCAAAAGAGCTTTTACATTTCAATTTGATAATAAAAAATAATTTTTATTCATTCCAAAATAAACCAAAAAATTATTTTAATTCATTTTTTATAAAATCCTAAAGTCTAAAAAGTCTTCTCACCTTAAAATTGGATGAAAACCTTGAATAAAGAAATTGGATTTAGATTGGAAATAATGGCCCAAGTTTATTGTAAAGAATTTAAAATTGATAAAAAAATAATTAATGAGCAGGGAATTCAAAACTATTTCAAATTTTATAAAAAACTTCCAGATGAAATATTGGCAATTAATTCTTCTATTAAAGAAATGAAAAAATTCTGTATTAATTATAAACCCTAAATATATTCGTGCAACATATTCGCGTTATAATATATATGTGCATTATTCTTAACAAGATTGTGATTTAATAATAAAATTATCGTTGAAGATGTTAACACTTCCAAAAAATACAAGATATTTTGAAAAAAATTGTTTTACAACTGCTGGAGATTTATCGAATTTCAATACAATTTCATCTCTTCGAACAATAGACTTCTCAAGATTTAAATATCTTAGGAACCTATTAGTTCCGAAGATTAAATTTCAAAATAAAGTATATTCTAAAGAACAAAATAATTAATAAACTTTGAAATGTTTTGTTTTGTATGGAAAAAAGATTAGATACAATCAAATCATTGGTTAATTTTTTATTTGATACGAAAAGTGAAAAACACATTTATAAAATTTGTACATATCAATATTATAGAGATAGAATTTTAGAAGAAAATCAAGAACCTTTCGAAAAAACCATTCAAGAAATAATATGTTGGTCAAATAGTAAAAAATGAATAAACAAATTAATCTTTTTGGAAATGAATTTTTAGAATTGAAAAGTTTAGAAAAAGGCATTGATGAAAAAATATTTGGATTAGTTTATTTGTTAAAAATGCATTCTGGAATAAAAAATTTAGAATGGAATGTTGATGACATTATAGATACTTTAATATGCAAATATAATAAATTAAGAAATGAAATGGGGTATAATGTATCATGTAGTTCAATTCAAGCATATCCTGAATTGATTTGTGATTCTTATTATGAGAGATTGACTAAAGAGATTAATTGAGATGGTAAAAAAACCTGAATTTAAAACAAATATTAAAGAACCGCATGATCAATATTTGGAAAACTTAGTTTATCATTTAGACTTTGTTGAGGAAAATAAAGAAGATATTGAATGGATTTTAAAAGATGGATTATGGAGAAGAAAAGCAGGAAGAATAGAATATAATACTCTTTGTGATTTAATTGTAATCCATTCTGAATATGGGGTTCCTATTGAATTAAAAGGTCAAAGTGTTTCTCAACGAAGAAAAGCAAGAAATCAAATAATTTCTGGTAAAAAATTTTTAGAAGAAATTCTAAATATTCCGGTACCTTATGGAAAATTAGTTTTATATTCTCCGGAAGGATATAAATATAGAAAATATTATTTTATGAATGATGGAACAACTAGTGTTGGTGATTGGAAATTTGCTCCCTTTAAATGATTCGAAATTTTGAGGAGTAACAATTCTTTTTAAGTAAAGTCAAACTTTATTTGATTATGTCAATTATTCAAGAGTATAAACGAGATGATTCTAATGATTATTTATTTGTTCTTAAGAGTTTGAATGAGATTCCTTTTCCTGTTGGAAGGAATTTGTTAGCTGATTTTTTGGTGGGAGAAATGGATAATTCTTCTATAGAGAAAAATAAATTATATGATTTGCATAATTTTGGAAACCTTAATTTTTTAGAAAGAGAAAAAATTTTAGAAATTATTGAAAGTTTAATTATTAATGAATTAGTTGAGGTGGGCGCATCTGTTTTTAATAAATTTGCAAAGGTTTTATCTATAAGTATTAAAGGTAAAAATGAATTGATTGAACCTACATTAAATTCTAAAAAAGTTTCTGAAAAATATAAAGAAATTGAAACAACAATTAGCGATTTAGAAATGAATGCTTTTAAGGAACTTGATGATTTTTTGAAAACTTTTAATCAGGAACAAAAAAAAGCAATTGTTTCCCCCAAGGAAAAAATTCTTTGTATTGCTGGGGCGGGTTCTGGAAAGACTACTGTTTTGACTAAGAGAATTCAATTTTTGAATAAAATGAAAAAAGTTAAAGGAGAGAAAATTTTGGCAATTACTTTTACTAGGAAAGCTAGAGAAGAAATGCAAAAAAGATTGAATGAATTAGGAATTAAAGCTGTTGTTGAAACTTTTAATTCTTTTTGTGAAAAAATTTTATTGAAGAATGGAGGCAGAATTTATGGAAGAAAAGTTAGGGTTGCTAGCTATCAAGATAGAATGTTTGCTATTCTTCGTGCATTGGATAATCAGGGATTGAATATTGAACAAGCTATTGATAAGTATTTTAGTTTTAATCAAAAAAGGAATAAAACCTCCTATCAATTACAAAATATGTTTATGAATGATTGTTTTAGTGTTTTTGAATATTTTAAAATTACTAGAAAACCTCTTGATGATTTTAATCTTGAAAAAGATTATTCAAATTCAAAAATGATTTTTGAAATTATTAAATTTTTAGATAAACATATGGTTATGAATGGGCTTAGAACTTTTACTGATCAAATTAATGATGTTTTGAATTTTTTCAAGATGCATTCTAAATATATTCCAGAATTTGAACATGTTTTAGTTGATGAATTTCAAGATGTTAATTCTAATCAAGTTGAATTGTTGGATTTATTGAATTCTAAGAATTTATTTTGTGTAGGTGATCCTAGACAATCTATTTTTGGCTGGCGTGGTTCTGATGTTAATTATATTTTAGATTTTCAAAATAAATATTCTGGTGCGGAAATTATTAATTTGAAAAAAAATTATAGAAGTAATAAGCATCTTGTTGAATTAATGAATCATTCTATTAAAATTATGAAAATGCCCGATTTAGAGCATGAATTCGTTAAAGAAAAAGAAATTAAATTAAATAATTTTTCAAGTGAATCAGAAGAATTTGATTTTGTTTTGGAAAAATTATTGAATATTAATATGCCTTTTGAAGAAATTTTTGTTTTGGCTAGAACAAATAGACAGTTAAGTGATTTTGCTGAATTATTGAAGAAGAAAGGAATTAAACATATTTTAAAAAATGATGATAAAAAAGATGAGGAGATTAAGAAAGGTCATGTGACTCTTTCTACTATTCATTCTATTAAAGGTTTGGAAGCTGAAATGGTTTTTGTTATTGGTTGTACTAAAAATAATTTTCCTTGTAAATCATCTGACCATCCGATTATTGAAAATTTAAAAATGTATGAATATGATAGAGAAGAAGAAGAGAGAAGATTATTCTATGTTGCGATTAGTAGAGCTAAAAATAAATTGTATTTGAGTTATACTGGAAAACATCATACTTATTTTATTAATGATGAGATGAAGAAGATTATTGGTTAGGAAATAATTAGAGAACATTTTTCGCCACTGTCTTGCTAAACTCCTCGCACGAGAACCTACTTACGCATGTGATACGAACATGAAAGGAGATTAGATTTATTATAAGAACGATTTGCTTTGTTTGCTCAGAATTAATATGCAATTATTCGTCGCGGCTGCGTGCAAATATTGTTTGATGATTTGATATGTTTGAATTGGAGGATTTGTTTTTTGTGAAATTTATTTTTATTTCTGTTAACTTAATTACATTATTTGCTGAATGGCATGAAAAGGGATTAAGTTTGTTATAAAAAAATTAGGAAAGATTAAAGATTGTTTTAATTATTATTTAACAAACTCTACCTCTCCAAAATATTCAAATTCTTTATCTCCAGTTAGGAATTTTAATCCTAATCTTAAGGACATTATGTAACTTAAACAATCCACATAAGATAATCTTTGTTTTTTGAATTTTAATTTCATCTTATTTGCTTGTTTTATATCTTCATCATTAAAATTTTCTGTAAAAGGTAGAAAAAAATTAAATGATTTTTCTGCAACTTTTTCTCCATAAAGAGAAAGTAATCGATAGTGTAATTCCATTAAATTTAATCTTGTTGTTTTTATGGGAGAATTCATATATGGTTCATAATTTTTATTTCCATGAACTAATTCAAATAGAGCATATGTATCAAAAAAATATTCTAGTTCCATCCTTTTCTTGCCTCATCTTTCATTCTTTGTCCAGACATTTTTCTTTTTTTTACAAGTCCATAGATTTGGTTAAGATTTGGTTTTTCTTTTGCTATTAAGATTTCTACTTTTGAATTTTCTTTAAGATTTCTTTCTTTTACTATTTCTCTTGGTAAAATTATTCCTAATGAATTTCCCCATTTTTTTACGATTGCTTCCATAAGTTATACAATGTATAACTTTTTATAAATGTTTGGAAGAATATGTTTAATGTTATTCAATTAAATTGTTAAACGCAAATTTAATTTTCATTCACTTTTACAGAATAAATAATTATCTAAAAACAAACTCTTGGTTGAATTATTAGATTAACTAAATTGTAACTAATTATTTTTTAAATTTTCAAACTACCTTGTAAAATTTATTTTATTAATTTTGAACTTTTTAAAAGATTTATATTTTAATTATATATCTCCAAAAAATATGTTCATAGTTAATCTTAAAAATTGTTTATTCTCTATTTTATTATGAAAAAAGCATTAGTTTTATTTTCAGGTGGATTGGATTCTAGAGTTACTGCTAAGTTTATGGAAGAGTTAGGTTTTAATGTTCATCTTTGTTTTGTTAAATTGCCTTTTGGTTGTGGTTGTTTTGATGATGTTGAAAATTTTGCTAAAAAAAATAATTTTGATTTGCATGTTATTGATTCTACTAAAGGTGAATTATTCAAAGAGTATATGGAATTAGTTAAAAATCCTAAATATGGAGTTGGATCTGCAATTAATCCTTGCAAGGATTGTAAAATTTTTATTTTTATTCAAAGTAAAAAATTGGCTGAAAAAATTAAAGCAGATATTGTTGTTACGGGGGAAGTTTTGGGTCAAAGACCAATGAGTCAAATGAAAAAGGCTTTATTGTTGGATGAAGAAAAAGCAGGAATGATTGGAAAAATTTTGAGACCTTTGTCTGCTAAATTATTGCCTGAAACTATTTATGAAAAAAAAGGGATTGTTGATAGAAATAAATTATTTGAAATTTATGGAAGAAAAAGAGAAAGACAAATGCAACTTGCTAAAAAATATGGTTTTAATTATCCTACTCCTGCAGGGGGCTGTTTACTTTGCGAAACTCTTTATGGAAATAAATTAACCGCTTTACTTAAATATAATAAGAATCCCTCCATTAAAGAAATTAGTTTATTGAAAAAAGGTAGAATGTTTAAGAATAAAGGATTGATTTTTGTTGGAAAAAGTCAAGCAGATAATGATTTTTTGGAGAAAACTAGTAAAAAATTAAATTGGAGTGTATTTAAGAGAGAAGATATTCCTGGACCAAGTATTGTTTATGACAAGGAAGACGATAGAGAGTTGGTGAAAAAATTATGGGAAGCTTATGCTGGAAAAGATTTGGATGAAAGAGAAAAGTTTGA
>CAZRBZ010000016.1:0-3583 GCA_964598515.1 Candidatus Woesearchaeota archaeon | reverse complement strand
CGTAATTAATATAATAATTGTCTGTCTCGCTGAGTGCATAAAAGATTGGAGGCTTTTTTTGAAAACATTGTTAGCTTGTTATAATTAGAATAACTATCATTAAATCTATAAAAGATCTCAAAAATCTAAACCCCTAAAATGTCTGTGCCACAGCCTGCATGAGCAGGTTCTTATGCTGGGAATGAAATGGGGCAGTAATGATAATTACTTTATTAAAAATAAGATAACCATCTAAAATATATAACAACCCAAAGAATTATAAGCTTAATCATTTGTCTTATCTAATGGCAAAATTAAAAATTGATAATGCAGCGACACATTTACTGAAATTAGGATTCAATAAAAACCAAATGGAAATTTTTTTTGAATTTGTTTGTGAAAAATATTGGGTAGATTCAATTAAGATTTATGAAAATTTGGAAATAATTAGGGAAAGTTTGAATAGTAAAAATAAAAGTTATGTTTTGATTAAATATAATAAAAAAAGTTATGATGTTAATTTAGAAGTTGTTAATGGTGAATTAGAATTTTTTTGCAATTGTAGTCATCGAGGAAATTCTAAATTATGTGCTCATGCTGGCGCAATCCTATTGTATAAAATGTTAAAAGAAAAAGATAATGATTTTAATACTAAATTAAAAATTTCTTCTGAAAAAATAATTGAAAAGAAAACTGGTAGTGATTTAAGATATTTCAAAGAACTTTTTCCCAATGTAATAAATGATGATAGACGAAACATGATTTATTTTAATTTTGAAGATTTTGAAAAAGATAGGCAAATTTTGAATATTGAAAGAGGGGCAATTAAAAAAGATGGACGATATGGTGCTCCCGTAAAATTTCAAGGCACTAGTTTTAAATCTTTCAAATGGGATATTAGCAAAAATGTTGAAAAAGTTATTAATTTTCTCAACGGAGGAGATTCATATGGAATTGGTTATTCTTCTGGATTTTCAAAAAGTCGATTTTATGATGCTAATACTGATTTGATGATGCCTGTTTTAAAAAATTTATATTTTGAAGAGCAAGAAATTATTTTGGGTGCTGTTTTTTCTAAAGAAACTTTTAATATTGTATTAAATATTATGAAAAATAAAAAAAATGATTATATAATTGAACCTTTTTTTATTTCTGGAAATAAAAAAACAAGCCTTTTGAAAATGGATTTAATTGAAATTGGAAATACTAGTTTATGGGTATTTGATTTTGACTCCAGAACTTTTTATGAATATAAAAACCAGGAAAATTTTGATATTGCTAGGAAAATTATCAAATTGCCAAAAAAACTAGAACTTAACGAAAAAGAATTAAAAGAATTTTTTGATAAATATTATCAGAAAATTTTAAATAATTTTAAATTTAATGTTTCCAATACATTAAAGAGACAAGTAAAAAGCGTTATTCCAACAGCAAAACTTTATTTAGAAAAATTTGGAACAAGTGCAAAAGTTAAATTAAAATTTAATTATTCTGGTAAAGAAATTGACTATTTTTCTTCTAATAAAGATATAGTTCTTCTTGAAAATGATATTTTATTTGATATCGCAAGAGATAGAGAATATGAAGATGAGATCGTTGAAAATTTAAATGGAATGTGTATTGTAACTGATGAAAAATCTGATGAATTTATTATCGAAGGTGATTTGATTGATTTTGTTGCAAATGAAATTCCTAAAATTATTAAAAAGGGTATTTTGGTTTTAGGTGAAGAAAATTTATTTAATTTCAAGATTGTAAAAAATAAGCCAAAAATGGATATGAACGTTTCTAAAAATGCTGATTGGTTTGAAATAAAAGGTGAAGTTAAATTTGGTAAAGATATTGTTGATATTAAAGAAGTTTTAGAATCCATTTTTAAAAACAAAAGATTTGTTAAGTTATCTGACGGTAAAGAAGCAATTATTCCGAAAGAATGGATTAAAAATTTGAAAAACTATTCAGGATTTTTTGATTTAACTGAAGAAGATTATAGGCTCTCAAAATATCATGTATCAATTTTGGATAATTTAATGGAACTTTCTGCCAATACATCTATGGATAAAGGAGTCAGTAAAATTATTTCTAATTTCAAAAATTTTGATAAAATTAAACCATATGTTCTACCAAAAAAGATTAAAGCTCAATTAAGAGATTATCAAAAAAGTGGTTTTGATTGGCTTTGTTTCTTAAGAGATTTTGGAGTTAATGGTATTTTAGCTGATGACATGGGTCTTGGAAAAACTTTACAAACTTTGAGTTTGCTCCAAAAAATAAAAGATGAAAAAATAAAAAAACCTTTTTTAGTTGTTGTTCCCACTTCCTTAATTTTTAATTGGAAAAACGAAATTAAAAAATTTACTCCTGATTTAGATGTTTATATTCATCATGGTTCAAAGAGAATTTCTTCAGATTCTAAACTTAAGAAAATGTTAAATGAAAAAAATTTGATTATTACAACTTATGGTGTTCTAAGGAATGATTTGAAAATGTTAACTAATTTTGAATTTGAATATATTGTTCTGGATGAAGGACAGGTTATTAAAAATCCTTTTTCAATTAGTGCTAAAACTGTATTTTCTTTGAAAGGTAAAAATAAGCTTGTTCTTTCTGGGACACCCATACAAAATAATTTAACTGATCTTTGGAGCCTATTTCATTTTTTAAATCCAGGTTATTTGGGTGGTTATGAATTTTTTAAAGAAAATTTTGTAGTTCCAATTGAAAAAGAACATAATAAAGTTGCAAGTGATTCGTTGAAAAAATTGATTGGTCCTTTTTTACTTAGAAGAACCAAGAAAATTATTTCTGATGAATTGCCAGATAAAACTGAAATAATTCTTAGAAGTTCTTTTTCCAAAGAAGAAAAAAATATTTATGAAAGTTGGAAAGAATATTATAAAAATGAAATTAAACAAATTATTAAAGAAAAAAGTGTGGGCAAGTCAAAGATGAAAATTTTGGAAGGCTTGATGAAATTAAGGCAAATTTGTTTACATCCTAAAATGATTGATTCTGAATATATTGGTTCAAGCTCCAAATTTGATTTGTTGATGATGGAAATTGAAAAAGTTGTTTCTGAGGGACATAAAGTTTTAGTGTTTTCTTCATTTGTTAAAATGTTAACTATTATTCAAGAAGAATTTGAAAAAAAAGGAATTAATTATTCTTATTTGGATGGGAAAACGAAAAATAGAGAAAAAATTGTTTCTAAATTTCAAAATAGCGAAGAAGCCGAAGCTTTTTTGATTAGTATCAAAGCGGGAGGGCTGGGTCTTAATTTGACAAGTGCTGATTATGTTTTTATCGTTGATCCTTGGTGGAATCCAGCTGTAGAGATGCAAGCAATGGACAGAGCACATAGAATAGGACAGAAAAAAAAAGTTTTTGTGTATAAGATGATTACTGAGGATAGTATTGAAGAAAAGATTTTAGATTTACAAAAAAGCAAGAAAAAGTTAGTTAAAGATTTGATTGTTGAAGAAGAAGGATTGTTGAAAAATATTAATATTGATGAAATTAAGAAAATTTTTGGTTAGAGAAATAGAAAATATGACATCCTCTCCACACTAAAGTGTGGAGTTTCCATGATGTGCTGACTAATTTC
>CAZRBZ010000015.1:0-16199 GCA_964598515.1 Candidatus Woesearchaeota archaeon | reverse complement strand
AAAAATCATAAGAACCAATGTCTATGTTTTGATTTGCATTAGAGCCGTCAATGTTAAGCCATCTGTAATCTGACCAAGTGTTTCCATTCCAAAGGTCTGAACTTGGATTTTCTAAAACACCATAACTACTAACTATTCCTAAGAACATCACTGTGCAAATAAGGAATAATATCTTTTTTTCTTTATTCATTTGACTTTTTGAATTATATTTTGAACAAACACTCCTTTTTTTCTTCTTGCAAAAAAGTAAATTATTATTAACAATATTAAATATCCTACACTTATAAATACTAACTTTCCAAAGTGTATGAACAGTATTCCGTTCTGATCTTCATCTGCAAACAAGCCAAACAAATAATAAAGTATTTTTCCTTTTTCTAAAATTATTTCATCACCATAAGTAAGTGCTTTTCTTATTAGACTGTCTTTTTGTTGTTCTCTGTCTATGCTCCAGATTACTATTTCTTTTTCGTCAGCAACATCAAATAAACCTAGACTTATTTTTGAGCCAGTGTGTGTTAAGTCTGTTGAAGTCCCATCTAAAAATATTTCTTTAATTGCTACAATATCTGAAGAATTAATGTCTAAAAAGGTATATTCTACTGTATCTAATTTAAATGGTGCTATTGATTCCATTAAAAATTTATCATATCTAAGTAATGTTCCATTTGTTGTTATTTTTCCTATTTGATGTTTTGTTATCTCTACTGTTGGAATAAAATATGTTAAGGTTATTTCTTTTACTTCGTTTGCATCAAAAGAATCAATTGTTAGTGTGTACTGTCCTTCCACTAAAGATTCTTCATCAAAGGCTTCATCAAATTCTTCGTCACAACCATTTAAAAATTCTCCTTCACAAGCCACAAGGTCTTCTGCATAATCAATTGGAATATTGAATTGTGCATCTTCTACTGGATAATCTGCTTGATTTTTAATTCTTAAAATATTTATTATCTCGGCAGTATCGCCTACATTATAATTACTTGGATATTTTGTTGAACTTGTTATTGTTACTGAATCTGTTGTATATTCAAGGATAAATGTTTTTGTTTGTCCAGACGATAAATAAATACTTGATTTATGTGCAGGATCATTTTTATCTATTATGCTTATATAAGGTTTTAAAATACCAAATTCATCATATTGGGAATTTTTAGAAATATCATCTAATTCTATTTTTGTTGAACCTAAAGGTAATTCTATTTTTAATACTGTTTCTGTTTCAAAATTGTTTGGATTATATACTGTAATTGTATTTCTCCAATTTATATTATCAAAAGCGACAACTTTATCATTGAGGATTTCTATATTTTGACTTACTTGAACTGGATTACCGACGACATTTCTTAATTCATAACTTTCATTTGAAATTGTTAAATTTTCTATAAACCATTCTAATTTATCTGAAAGTCCATTTGTATCTGTATCAGAAAATAAAACATCTGCACGAGTTGTTATTTCTGTTGAATCTTTAAAAAAGGTACTTGAAACTTTATTCGTATCATCAAAAGCAAAATAAGAATAAACATCAAGTATATTTCTTGTTGATTTGGAAGACAGATTTAATGTATGAACCAAATTTGTAACTCCTGCTATTAATCTATTTTCAGAAGAATTTGTTAAAGAAATATTATTTGTATAATACTGAACATTAAAATAATTACTTAATTTGGCTTCTCTATCTCCTCCTGGAACTAATGCAGTAAAATTAACATAACCAGTTGATTCGTTGAAAGTGTGAGAAATAACTGTACCGTTTGAATAAGAAACTTGTATAGTATCGTTTAAAGCTAATGTGTCTGTCATTATGCTCATATTGGCTAATTTATATTCACTAAGTCCTCTTATGTTTGTTACTAAACTGTTTATCCATTTTGTTTGTTTGTTTAATTGTGGATTTATATAAGTCCATGTTTGAGGGAAAGTTGAAAGATAAGGGACTGACCAGTTAGTGTCTTGCATAAAACATTGTCCATCTGATTGGCACATTTCTATATTCCAAATTGTTCCGTCGGAGATTGATTTGGTGAATGAAGAATAATTATTGCTTCCAGAAATATCCTTAGTTTCATTTAATTCCCAACCACCATCTCCTTCTTTTAAATAAAGGCTAGAATTTTTTATTTGGTTTCCAATCTCATATTCTAAAGTATACCAATTATTATTTACAACCCCATAGTCATTATTATTATAATAATCTTGCCAAGAACCCAATTCAACTACTAATGAAGTTATTACTTGGTCAACATTAACAAATTCGTCTAAACTCACCAAAGAATTACAAACATCTGGATCAGTATCATAATCTGTCCAAGAACCTATTGTATACCAAGAACCATTATAAATTTTTAAATATATTTGCGAATATGCCTGACAATTATCAATTATACTATCTAGGCTTGTTGAAGCTTTAATAAAAACATTGCCAATATAAGTTGGTGAAGTAAAATTTTTTCCAATTTGATATCTTTGATAAGTTGAATCTCCCCCCGTTCCAGAAGCAGAAGTACCATTGTCTTCATCAAAAAATAAAATAGAATTAGATATTGAATTGGGATTATGTGTTGTCTGTTCAGAACCATTTGTCCAATTTAATGATAAATCAACTGATAAACTTGCATTAAAAGTTAAATTATCATAATTATAAATTATTTCTTCATTTAATGGATTTAAAAGTTTAACATAAATTAATGTATAATTACTTGAATTATAGCCAATATTCCCTGCAAAATCTCTACAAGAGAACTCTATTAAATGGGTTCCATTTGCTTGACTTATTTGATTTGGATAATTCCAAAAAGAATCATTAATCTCTGTCATATAGTAAGTAGTTGAATCTAATTCAAAGGAACAATTATCTACTTTTTCATTTACAAATAAACTATAATTTAATTCATTTGGAAAATAAGTCTTGTTTAGTGGTAAAGATATATTTATTTGTGGATATGTTGTATCTAAAGTTATTCTTCTCGTCTCTGTTGAGTTTTCTGCTCCAGTAGTTGTATAAGTTGTCACATTATAATAATAAACACCATCTCCAAAACTAAAATTTATAAATCTTGTATTATCTGTATAATTATATTGATTGCCATTAATATTAAAAATAATTTTATCAAAATATGTTTCTGTTAAACTCACATTTATTGGAAAAGAGGGAATAGATGAATTATAATTATTAGTTGGGGTGGGAATTTCAAATTTAATATCTGGAGTTGTATTTATATTTAAATTTCTTGTTGTTGAATTTAATGTTAAATTAATATTATTTCCAATACATTTCCAAATATAATCTCCATCTGACAAACTTTCTGTACTTTGGAGAGATAAATTTGTTGAACCATTCCCTAGTACAGTTTCATAAAGAACACCATTTATTGTTAAATTTAAAGTGAGTAAACCTTGTTTACTAGTCCCACTACAATTAAAAAAAACATTTGAACTATTTGAAATATATTTATCTATTGGAGAATGAGAAATAATTTTCAAATCATAGAAATTATTTTCTTTTCCAATAAAATAGGGTAAAATGATTGTCTTTGTTTTAAATTGTTCAATATAATCTCTTTCATTATTTGAATTGTAAAAATAGCTTCCATCATAATTAAAAAACATTGCTTGAGGGTCATTTGTTTGTGGAGTGTTTCTGCTTTTTGAATCATAACTTGCTGTTGAAACATCCCATGCTGTTCCTAACGTATATTGATAAAATCTATCCTCTGTCCCATATGATTTTATTAATATCATTTTTTTACCATCTGGTGATATTTCTAAACCATGATTATAAGTTGTAATTTCAATTGGAATATAGCTTTTTGAATCATAACTTGCAGTTGACACATCCCATGGAGTTGATAAGGTGTATTGGTAAATAGTTGAATCACCATACACATATAATTTTGTTCCGTCCTCTTTTATATGATTTCCTTTTCCAGAACTAAATTCTGAAAATCCCAAATATCTGTTTGGACTACTAATTGTTGAAATATCCCATGCTGTTGATAAATTATATATGCACACATCATCGTAATTTCCTCCTAAATACATTTTAGTTCCATCAAGATTAAAATCCATATCATTAGTAGATGCACTATCACATCCTGCTGTAGAAATAGAAATTGAATCATAACTTGCAGTTGACACATCCCATGGAGTTGATAAGGTGTATTGGTAAATTCTGTCATTATTCTTCCCACCCCCATACATTTTAGTTCCATTTGAAGAAAAAGCAATTTGAGTAAAGGTAGGGTCATAAGAATAAATATAAAAATTTCCAACATAACTTGCAGTTGAAATATCCCAGTTTGGAACATTTTCTATATTTGAATTGTCATTTGCCAAACTATTTCCATAATACATATAAATTGATGTATTTGAATTTGCTATTAATTCTGGCACTTTAACCCAAACATAAGCATAATTACCATTTGATTTATTTATAATCCAATATCCTAATGCTTCTATTTTTGTTGAATCTAAAAATCTTAAATCTGAAAAATCTATTTTTGCATTGCTGTTTGTATCTTTTGTATAATTAATATAAAGTAAAATAGAATAATTTGTTAAATTATTTCCAGAGTTTTCTGTTATGTTTATTTGTTTTTCATAAATCCAAGAAGAATTAAACCAAATTGGGTCTAATAAACTACAATGCTGTCCGTCAACACTGCATACTTCAATATCATATTTATTTTGAAGATTTGTTGGTTTGTTTTTGTCTATTGCTAATGGATGTGAATAAATCAATTTTAATTGTATTGTTTCATATTTTTTAATTTTAATATGTGAATAAAATTTTTTATTTTTAAGTAAAGTTTTTTCTTTTTTCTGATTTTTTTCTATTTTAACATAAACCTCAACTAATTCAGTTCTTACTTCTTTTATATAATTAATACAATAATCACCCTCAATTTTTTCACACGTTAATTCTATTCCATCTTTATCTAAATATTTTATTATTTCTATATAATTATTTGATTTATTTGTTGAAGTTCTCTCTTGTTCATAGTGGATTTCAAATATTTTTTCTTTATGTTCAATAAATTCAATTTTTTCTTTTTCTATTTTTTCTAATTTTTTTATTTCTTTATAATTTATTTGATTTATTAATTCTCCCTTATTAAAAATATTTGTAATATTTATATATTCTGTTTCTTCTAAATTATTTGTAATATTTATATAAATTGTATTTTCAAACAAACCATATTCTGTATGTTCTGTTATGATAAAAGAATCATCATATCCTCTCCCCAATACTCCATAACTACTTACTAAAATCAAAGAAATTGCCAAAACAGAAAAGAATAAAAACCATATCTTAACTTGTGCTTTTTTAGAAAGCAATCTCTTTTTATTTATCATAAGAAACTAAACAATTACTCCTTTAAAATCTTTTCCTTTTCGTTCACGATATTGTCTTTTTCTAATTTTTTTCTTTTAATAACTGACACAACACAGATTAAAATAATTAACCCTGCAAAAGAAAGCCAAACAATTAAACTTAGATTACTTTTTGGATCATCATTTGTGTCGGTGTGAACTATTTCTGTATCATTTGAAGGAATAGTTGTATTACCTATTTGTATTTCACAACTTTGAACTTCTGTTGGTTTTTCATTTGGAACTGCAAAACAATATTTAGGAATCTTTTCGCAATTTCTTTTTGAAATACCATTAACACATTCTCCCCATTTTGAACAAGTCCAAGCAACATAACAAGCATTAGAACCTCCAGAATTTGAATGTTCCACAATAATTTTTTCTTCTTTCCAACCATTTAAAACACATGAAACATTGAAATTATCTGGTTTGTAATTTATTTGTGTTGAAATTATAAATCCTGTTTTGTTTTCTGTAAGGTTTAATCCTTCAAGATTTGAAGAATTTCCAATTATTTCACAATTTAAACTTTCTAAATTTTTAATACTGTCTGTTAAATCATAATAAACAGTTTCTCCAGAATATATAGCAGACACACTAAATAAAAGTGCTATTCCTAAAACTAAGGTTAGTATTGTTTTTTGTGTTTTCATTTTCTTTGAGTATGATTGGAGAGAGGACTTTCACTCTCCTGTCCGTTTTATTTAAAAAATTTAAAATAATAATTTGTTTATTTATGCTGGAATAACTTCTGTTGTTATTGTTCCATCAAATCCATCTGTATTGAACTCATTTATTACAATAAAACTTAAATCACTTTCTCCTAAAATTGTTGGATTTGCATCCCAATTTTCTTGAGTGTAAGTTATTAAATCTGTTTCCCAATAATAATTAGTCATATTATTCCAAGTTAAACTATAAACTCCTGGTGCTACTTCTTCATCTAAATCAGATTCTGGTATTGCCCAAATTTTTGCTCCAACACAATTTTCATAATAATCTCCTTTTCCATTATTATTATCACAATAATTTGGTTCTGCATTAGCATTCCAATCTCCATCCATAGGCAAACTTGCATCAATATCTTCAACTTTTATAACAGTTGCATAATTACTAAATCTATTTTCGTTATCCATTGCATAAACTAAAATATATCCTCCTGGTAATTCTGCATTAGATTCAAAAGTATTTCCAATAACTGTATAATCTATTTCAAGTTCACTTCCACTCATTGGTGTCCAAATACCATTTATTTGTTCTTTTTTTGTTAATATCAAAGTATCCATCAAATTATAACTTGTTGTAATTTCTCCTTCAACAACTTCTGGATCATAACTTGTAATTAATTGAACATCTCTTGGAGTATTAGCTAAATTAATTAATGTATAAACATCACTTACTAAAAAATCTTCATACGAAATACCATCCAAAACTTCATTACAAATATTCCCTTCACAATTAAGAATTACTGCTTGTTCAACATTTACTTCTTGATTTATTTTTCCATAATACTGAATTAATCCAGCACTAACAAGAGCGAGAGCAAATAATGTTAAAATTCCAAAAGTTAAAACTTTTTTATTTGTTTTCATTTTTTATTTTTTCCCCTCCTTTTTTTCTTGTATTAATTTTTCTCTTAGAATTTGATTTACCATATAACTAAAACTTCTATTTTCTTTTTCTGCCATTTTTTCTAATTTTTCTATCACTTCTTCATCAAGCATAATATTCTTTCCCTTTTTCATAACAGAACATATCATAAAGACTATTTAAATGTTCGTATTCTCAAAAATATACTATTCAAACAAAAAATAATACAATAAACTTAAAACATAAGGGATTACTCCAAATAAATGATAGAATGTTCCTCTGCTTAATCCCCAGAATATTTCACAAGTACCACACACACCATTTAATTGAGCCACTACTGATATAAACATAATTACATACGATAAAATAAGCAAAATACCAAATAAAACTCCTAGTTTATGTTCTTTTCCATTGAAATCCCATTGTTTTCTAAATACTAATAACAAGGCAAAATAAAGTGAAGCAAAAAAGCCCAACACTATAAAGTTAAGAACTAATGCTCCAGAGTTCCCAAATAAGATGCCTACTTCATAAATTCCCAATCTGCTTCCTGCTTGAATATTCAAAGCATCATTAAAGATATACCAAGATAAAACCGATAAAAATGCAATTAATCCTTCTCTTATTTTTGGTTTTAAAACAAGACCATTCATATTAAATTCTTTTATATTTTTTATTATAAAATATGTAATTACAATTATTACAAGTGTTATTACTACAAATAAAATCCAAGGAGTAATAAAATCAATACTTGTAACCCCCATTGATTCATATAATTTATAAATGTGTTCTGGAATCTTTTTTATACTAATTATTGGAATAAAAATTAATCTCATAATTAAAAATATGAACATAATTAAAAAAATTGGTGCAAATAGATTTTCAAATTTTTCATCCATTATTTTTTCTCAAACAAAAACTTAATCCAATTCCAAATCTTATTCCAGATAGAACGACCACTTAAACATTCTTCTTCTGTATCAAACATATTAGAATCAATTTCTGTAAATTTAACTTTTTGAAATGAACACTGGTTATCTTCTAAAACATATTTGTCTAAAATTATATTTTCTTGACAATCAAAAAGTATTTCATAATCATTAACTGTTTTTCTATAAGTCATTAATTCTATTTCGTTACATTCGTTATTTGAAAATCTATAAAATTTTACTAATTCTGTTTTAACATCCCATAAATCAATTTCAAAATCATTTTCATCTAAGCTTTCACAATTACTTCTTTTATTTACAGTTATTTTAAATTTAGCAGTATCATTATTTATGTAATCTATTCCGTAAGTATTTAATTTTGGAAATAAAACTAAATCGTTATGCTCCCAATTTTCATCATCACATTCATGTTCACTAATCACATCTCCACCATACATACATTTCCAAGTATAACGGTTATCTGTGCATTTTGTCAGAGTTGGTACTTCTTCACATCTTAAAAATTTAGCTTCACTTACACTCATTCCATCTAGACAAGAAATATGATAATCATATCTTCTATTTTCTCTGTGGTCAGAATCTCTTGTTTTTATTGATTCTATATAATCTGGAAAACCATTGCCATATACTCCTTCACCATCAAATCTTACTTCTGAATCTCTTTTATCATACTCTTTCATACTCCAACTCTTATCGTGGAATTTTTCAAAACGATTATTTTTAAAATTAAAAATTTCATAATCTACATCTACATAACAAGTTCCTTTATCTCTTATTGATTCTATTTCTCCACCATAATCTACTGTAAAACTAAATTCATTTGTTAATTTTGGTAATTTTAATATTGCTACTGATTGACCAATTCCTTTATCTAAATCATTTAAACTCCATTCTGTTTCATATTCTAAATTATTTGAAACACCGACGACACTTAATAAACTACTTCCTAATAAAAATATTAATAAAAGAGCAACTCCAACTATTCCAAAAATCCAAAGCTTTTTCATCTTCGTCTCCTTTTCTTTTTAATTTCTTTTTCTGAAAAGAATATTACACTAGTTAAAACAATCAAAATTAAAACAATAAATCCTACTGGAATTAAAAAATAACTTATTTGTCCTGGAACTATTGATGCTTGTGTGATTTTTAATGGTGCTGGATTAAATAAATTGGTTGCAACACCCATAGATAAAGTAAATATTAAAGCAAAAACATTTAGTGGTTGTTTTTTTATATTTTTTAAGAACACATCTTTTTTTACAACTACAAAAATACCAAATGCAATTACAAAAATCCAAATTAAAACAGTGACTAAATTATTTGCTATGTATTCTAAAAAAGTCATCTTAACCTCAGAAAATTTTTAATTATAATAAAGGCTACTAATCCAGCAAACACTAACCAAAACATAACAGAACCAATAAAAGCAATTAAAAACCAAACAACTAAACCAGTTAATAATAAACTAATTCCTAAAACTATTTGTTTTTTATTTTCTTCTTTTTGAATAAATCTATCTAAATATTCTCTTGAAAAAACAAAAGCAATCAAACCACCGACTATAACTGCAATATATTTAACCATTGTGAAAAAGTTTCCAATACTCTTAAAAAAGTTTTTAATTCCATTTCCAAAGTTTCCAAAAAAATCTCCTATTTTATCCCAAAAATTATCTCCTTCACTTCCAACTTCAACACATTCAGCATCTTCACAAATTTCATTTATTCCACAAGTTTCAATAATAGAAGAAGCACTTCCTTGTGAATTACATCTCTTAATTATGTCTTTTCCAGTAGAACTAACAGAACAAAATTCTTCATTTGGAACACATTGAATTTGAGGAAGACCAGTCACTTTAATTGTTTTAGTTTTTGTAGTATCAAGGTAATGTAAATAAACAGTACAATAATCAGAAACTTTTTGGAGAGCAGTTCCAGTTACTCTTAAATTATAAAATCCTGTTTCTCCTGCATCTAATCCAACTATTTCTTTATCATTTGAACTGAATACTCCTTGACAAGACATATAAACTTCTGCGTTACCGTCCACCTCGCCAGTATTTTCAACTTCTACTTTAACATAACCACTTTGTCCGAATTGAAAATCATCTGTTTCTAAACTTCTTATCTTAAATTCTGGAACTTTTGTAACTATCCCCAAAGTTGACGCTTTAATATAAAGACTTGTTACTGGCAAGAAAACAGGAGATTCTATTTCTGCTATAAACTTTCCATTATATTTAGAGTATCTATTTTCAAAATATCCATCTAAATTTTCTCCAGATAAAATTCTATTTGCGTAATAATTTACATTATTTAGGTATGTATCTCTTTGAGAAGGTCTACCACCAGCTAAAGTGTTCAAAGTATTTTTATAATCATCATAAATTGATTTAGAATATAATATCCATTTTCCATCTTTATAAATTGGAACATAATTATCTTCGTCTATTGCTTTATTTTGACAACTATAAGCAGTTAAAAGCCCACCTTGATAAGTAGCATAAGCATAATCATCAAAAGTTACACTTCCTTGACCAGTTGTACTTAAAGTTTTAGTATCTGTTCCATCTTTTGTCGTTATTGTAATATCATAAGATTGTTCTGTTACTGGTGCTTCTAAATTTCCAACAGGATGAATTTCTTTTGTTCCAATTGCATAACATTGATAATTATAAAAACCATAATATTCAAGAGTTGTGAATCCAGATTTTTCTAAAGCTTTGGATTCAGAAGGTCTTGCCAAA
Source organism: Candidatus Woesearchaeota archaeon (assembly GCA_964598515.1). Lineage (GTDB taxonomy): Archaea > Nanobdellota > Nanobdellia > Pacearchaeales > GW2011-AR1 > GW2011-AR1. The sequence goes on along the minus strand of CAZRBZ010000015.1, from coordinate 5,537 downwards.
CAAGTCCAAGTATATTCATCTAATTTATAAACAGCATGATAATTTCCAACTCTTTCTATATCATAAGAACATTTCTGATCATCAAATTTAATATCAATACTAAATCCATTTTCCACTTCTTCACCAAATAATTCATTATTTATATCACTCGCAGAAAAACTTCCACGATAAGATTGTCCTTCTGTTTGACCGAGAGTAAAAGTCAATAAAAAAGCATCTCCATCTAATGGGACAAAATCTGATTTTAATTGAACTTTAGAAAGAGAAAGAGTAGACGGATAAGAACTCAACAAACTAGGAACAGCAATTACTAAAAAACCTAAAAACACAGCTAAAATAATTCCTAAGATTGTGATATTTCTTTTTTTTGTTTTGTTCATAATAATTTAAATAAATGTGATTATAAATAACTTGTGTTTAGTTATCTATAAAATAATTTGAAATGTCATACATTCCAGCCATTATTAAAAAAGATAATGGAATACCAACTAAACTAGATATTAAAGTTAAAAATCCTGTTGCCATAGGTGTGGGTGTTCCAGCAATTAAAACACCAATAAAACCTAAAACTCCCAAGATTAAACCCCAAAAAAATCCAGCTTTCGCTATTTCTCCATAGTCCCTTCCATCAGACCTTAATACAGCTCCTAACATTTTTTATTTTTTTCTCCTTTTTATTTTTATCCGGACATTTGTCCGTGAGTATAAAGCAGGATTTTCACCTGCCCTACGATGTTCTACCGTAGTCTTGTGGGTTGAGAGTAAAAGATTGCCCATTCTTCACTTAGTATGCTAATTCACAATTATATATAGTTGTAAATAGTTAAAACACCTTCGTCAACTGCATCACTATCATCACTAGTGGCATCAAATGTCATAGTTAAAATAGATTCTCCTCCTAACAAGGCACTAACAGCTGGTAAAGTACGACCTTCAACAACAATAACATAGTCTCCTTCAAGCATATTTAAATCCTTGAATTCAGCTTCGTCTTGGTCTGAATTTACTTCTCCAGTGTATAACGGATTAGTAGATTCCAAAACAACTCCTTCTTCATCATATAAAATGTAAAGTTTTGTTATTTGAAATTCAGTAACTAATGCGTCTCCTAAAGCGACTTCAACATCAAAGTTTTCTAGGTCACCATCAATCTCCATCCTAGATGCAAATTGGTAAGTTAAACCAGCAGTAGCATTTATATTAGCAAATGATTCAAATGCAACTGTGAAAGCTTCACTTGCCTCAGCATAAGAGGTATTAGCAATTAAACTAGTTCCAGCAACTTCTTCTGGTAGAGTAAAATCGTTAAATTCTCCATCATATTCTAAAGCAGAAACAATGCCTGGTTGAGCAGAAAGTGTAATTACATTAGTTGAAGCTAAAATTGCCATGATCGATAAAAGTCCAATCACTGTAATCGCAATCCATCCAAAAGTATTTATTTGTCCTTTCTTATTCATTTCTCAATTCCTCCCTTTCAGCTATATAATTATGGTTAAATTCCATAGAAAACTAATGACTTTCTTCTTTATAAAAGGATTTTTGTTAATAGTGGGAATACTAATTAATATATTCAAAATACTTAATCTTTGGTTTTTTTATAGACGGTAATCTTGTCTCCTTCAAAAAAACAGAAATAAGCCATATAAAGTACTATTGGGATGATACTAATTAAAGAACCGTATAAATAATACAAATAAGAAGTTTTTATAAATAAAAAGAAATTAAAAAATACAGTCAAAAGAGCCAAAATAAAAAAATAATTATAAAATTTATCCATTCTTTTTATTTTAATCATTCCTTTGTTTATATAAATTAAACTTTTTCTTGCATCTTTATTAATTGAGTATTCTTTCTCTTTGTTTATTAAATTTTGAGATTCCATTTGATTTATTCTTGGACTAACTGTCTGAATTGGTTTATTTATCTTATTTGCAACCTCTGAAATAAACATTTTCTTCTTTCCAAGTACTAAAATTATTTCTTTTTCAATTCCTTTAGATTCTATCCACTCCATCAGAAACACCCAAAAAACTCCCAAAATGTTTTAATTAATGTCCACAACCCTCTAAAGGGAGTTCCTTTACCTAAAATAAAGAACACTGCTAAAATAATTGTTGTCCAGAATACAGACTTTATTGGTTTAGACCAGTGATTCTCAGTATTTAATTGTTTTATTCCTTGAATTAACCCATATATTAAAGCCAAATAAAGTGCAACGTATTTCCAAAGTTCCAAAAATAAATCTTTAAAAAACTCAAAGGTTTTGTTTACCTTATCTTCTGTATCCTTAAATTTTTCAAATTCATAATTTTTATCTTCAATTTTTTCGCCAATTGTATTATCCACTGTCACTAAACCTTCTCCTAGTTTATTAAAAAGAATACTCCAATCTCCAGTTTCTTTTGATTCTTGAACACCACTACTTATTATTGGCACAATTGTAATTAATAGAACTAGAATCCACAAATATCTTTTAAGAACAAAAGTGAATTTTAAATAATTCATGATTCCCATTATGTTATTGCCTTGCTAATGAAATCTATTTGTCTTGCCATAAATATAATTATAAGAGTTACTGTTAGACTAATTCCAAATCCAAGTAATGCCCTCCAACGATACTGTCTTTTTTTTGTTAAATTAAAAACCAATAAATATATGCTCCCAGATACCATTGCAATTATAAGTCCAATTATAAAGCTTAAAAATAATCTTCCAGTGTCAATTAAATTTTCTGTAGGATGATAATAAAAAAATACTCCCAAAATTATTATAAAATAAAAAATTGAACCATATTTTCTAGTTCTTAATCTAGCATCAGGATTATTTGCAAAAATAGTATACAAAAATGAAAAAACTAATGGTAAAGAAATAAATAAATAAATTGCAGTTAAAATTTCTGTTTTTATTAAATCAAAAAAACTTAAAATCAATGCTATTAAAAGAACTGTCGCTGTTCCTCCAGAAACACTAAGAAATTTATTTTGAAATTTTGTCCAATTCACCATACAATATTATTAATAATAAAGTTTAAATAGTTTTGGTTTTCCAATTATTTATTTTTTAATCTAAAATTTCTATTAAATCATCTAGATCACTATCTTTTTTTATTTTCATTTTTAATCACCTTATTTAATTCTGTTGAAATTATTCTTAATTTTTCTTTTATTTGCCTTATTTTTAAAATTGCTTTTTCAAGTTCTTTCTTCAAATCTATGTTTTCTTGTATTATATCGGTCATTGTTTTTTCTCTTCGGAGAGCATTGAAATTGCGAAATCTACAGCTTTCTTCAAATCATTTAAATCCTTTTCATTAGAAGTTATAAAGTGATCTTCATCAGATTGAAATATCAAACCATTGTCGGTTATTTCATATATTCCAAAACATTTCAAAGTCATTTTTCATCTCCTCCAGACTTCACGCAGTTCTTTTTTGATTTAAATTCTCTGTACCATTTTGCTATGTAATGAGTTCCATCCCATTCCCTTTCATTATTTCCATCTGAATTTATTTTTTTATCTTTTTCCCACCAATTTTTCATCATTGAAGTAAATTGAATTGAATCTACTGCTATTTGAAATTCTTCTTTACTTGCATCTTTAAATTCTTCAGTCATTGCAAAATATTGGTTACACCTTTCGCAAATCTCCCCTGGTTCTCTTGCTTGTTCATGAGTTATCAAAGAAAGAATATCATCAGTTAAAAAAACTGTATAAGGTTTCTTTTCTTTCTTACAAACATGACATATTTTAACTTTTTTCATTTTCTACCTCGTCTAATTTATTCTTTGCGAATTTCTTTTTGTTTACAATAAATTCTTGAACTTTATCCATAATTCTTGAAACTGATGGAAATATTTGAAGTGTTATTATCAATATAATTGATGTCCAAAAGAATATTTCTTTTAATGAATCTGCATTTCTCAACATTTCAGCTGAATACATCATTCCTCCACCAAATATGATTATAAAAAAGATGTTCATTTTTATTATTGCAATTCTTTCAATTATCTTTTCAAATTTTTTATTCATTTTTTTTCTCCCTTTATATACTTCAAAAATTTTCTGTTATATTCTTTTTGTGTTAGAATTACTCCAATCTTCCTAGCATAAACGTAAGCCAATTTATTTTTTTCTTTTTGAATATTTGCATTAGTCTTTTTTAACTCAAAATTTTCAAGAGATACTTTTTTTATTTCATTATAAAGTTTATCAATTTCCTTATTTATTTGATTTTTTGTAAATTTCCTATTAAGTTCAACTAGAAGCCTATTCATCTTTCTTTACCTCATTTTTACTAAAAGTGTCAGCAGGAGAACCGTTATCCGAATCTACTTGTAACTCATCGGCTTTAGCTACTCCCCCCTGTTTTACAAGTGTGTCTTTGGGTTGCTGACTATTATTTGATTCTATATTTTTATTTTTTACGAAGTCTTCTTCTACAATATTAAATAGTTCTTTTGCTTTAATCATAGCTAACCAAGATTCATAAGAGGTTCCTCTCATAATTGAAATTTGAAATCCCTCTTTATTTTCATCCCAAGAACTTATTGGATAAACTTTCTTTCTTCCCCCACATAAAGGACATTCTTTTCCTTTTGTATTTTTTCCTGTTCTATCACATAAGAAACATTTTATTGGTTCTAAAAGATAACCTTTCCATAATTCGCAATATCCTTCTTTGTCCATTGTTTTATCTCTCCAATCAAAATCTAAGTGAACTTTTTTTACTCCTTTTCCCATCAGTCTTTCACCTCTCCGTTTAATTTATTTATTGTGAATTGTTTTTCATATTCAATTAAATCTTTTATTGATTTCTCGGTTTGATATATTGATAATTCTAATTGAGTTTTTTCTTCTTTGTAATCCATATGTTTATTTAAAACTTCTAATTCTCCAAAAAACAATGATTTATTCAGTCTTTGTTGTTTTTCAAATAATTCTTGTAGTTTAAATTTTTGTTTTTGATTCATTCTTTTGTTAAATATTTCTCCTTGTATTGTTCTATTGCTTCCTTGGGGGTCAAGTTAATATAAATTAATTTGTTTGCTTAAAAACTAGGAAGTTTATTGTAAATTTCTCAGAGTTCGGGTGAAGTTGTTTTATAAAACTCTAAATAGTTTAATTGGTCAAAAACTTTTCTTGCTTCTTCTCTAGTTAAAGTAATTTTAAACTTTTTGATTGTTTCAAATTCCATTTTTTCCTCTATTATGGTTTTTTATACAGTATGAACTGAATTTACAGTTTGAACCGAATTCACAATCTGAACCAAATTCACAGTTTGAACTGAATTTACAGTATAAATCAAAGTTACAGTCTGAACCAAAGTTACAGTATAAACCAAAGTTACAGTCTGGACCAAAGTTACAGTCTGAACCAAATTCACAGTTTGAACTGAATTTACAGTCTGAACCAAATTCACAGTTTGAACTGAATTTACAGTCTGAACCGAATTTACATTTTATAAAAATACAATTATCTCCAAAAACTGAATTATTAGCAAATACTTTATTTACATAAATTTGTCTGTTCTTTTT
>CAZRBZ010000014.1:0-17659 GCA_964598515.1 Candidatus Woesearchaeota archaeon | reverse complement strand
TAATTCTTATGGTTCTACGAGAATTAAAGATATGGATAAGAATGATTATAATTATTTGAGAACTTGGCTTGATTGGTGGCTTGGAAGGAGAAGTAATAAAAAATTGATTGGGGGTTTGGAGAATGTTTATGATTTGCAGTATGGATTATATAGTTCTGAAGAGTTTAATATTTTGGGTTATGGTTTAATTAGTGGTCCTGAAAAATTAATGAAAAAAGTTAAGGAAGCTGAGGTTAGTGAGAAAGAGAGATTGGTTTTGAAGAAGTTATCCTTGGAGATTCCGAAAAGATTAAATAAATTGTGGAAGAAAAGAAATAAGAAAGTTGTTAGTATTTTTGTTAGCCATAATATTCCTTATGGTATTATGGATATCATTCATGATAAAAAAAGTCATGCAAATAGGGAGCATGCTGGCTCAACTATTGCTCGTGATTTTTGTTTGAAAAAGAAACCTGAAATTTGTGTTGGAGGCCATATTCATGAATATTATGGTCGTCGGAAGTTGGGAAAAACAATCGTTGTTAATGCTGGTTTTGGAAGAGATGCGCAGGTTTTGTTAGAAATTAAGGCAGGGAAGGTTGGAGTGAAATTTGTGGAGAGTTTGAGGAAGAAGTATAGGAAGAATTAATCATTAGCCCAATGTTTTATATTTTTAGCATTTCCAGGAATATGTATTATTTTTTCTGCAAGTTTTGGATCAACATAGGAATTTATTTTTTGTTTAAAACAATCCAAATAAAAAAAAGCATCATCTGGTCTTGTGGCTTTTTCAGTATATTTTAATTTTATTTTTTTTAATATTGATGTATCAATTAATGTACAACCAAATCCTCCTGCATATATTTTGAATATTTTCTTTTTTCTTTTTATTTCTTTCATGGTTAAATTTTTTTGTATTTTTCTTTTCATTTTTTTAGAATAAATTCTTTCTATTGCTATATTTGATAATTGATCTTTTGTCAAATAAGGTATTGTTTCATAACTTATTCTTGCAATTATGTAAGGGGTTGCAATTATTGCTTCGTTGTCTTTTATTTGTTTTCTAATTTTTAATAAATATTTTAATATCTCTTTTGGAGGAAAAATATCTTGTTCTATAGAAAATAAATAATCATAGTTATTTTTAATTGCATAATCAAATAATTTTTCTCTTGATTCTTTTAATGTTTTCAATGGTTTTTCCTTATATTGTTTTGATTTTAATGTTTTGATTTTGTATTTTTTTTCTAAGAGATTTTTGTAATAATTCCCTTTACTGTTATCTACTAATAAAATATCACAAGATGTTGTTTTCTTTATTTCTTTTATTGTTTTAATCCATAAATCTAAACAATATTCTTTACCTTCAAAAGTAGGAGTACCTAAAAGTATTTTTGGATTTTTCATTTAATATTAAATTGAATTTGATTTATAAATTTTGTTTAATCAATAAAAATCAAATAATATTATATATTTATATGTCTTTTGTTTTATATGAAAGAAATTAATGCTTTGGAGAAAAAAACTGGGGGAAAAATTTTAGAAGATTTGAAAAGTGGAATTATAGAAATTTTATGGCCTGGAAAGAGTAATTTTGCTTTTGATGAAAGGTGGTTGTTGCCTTTTGTCCAGGAAGAGGCTGAATATAATATTAAGAAATTGAAAACTTCTAATGAATTAAAAAATTATTATTTGAATAAAATTGAAAATATTATGGGAGAATATGGTGAATAAGAAGAATTAATTTTAAGTTTTGCTAAAATCAAAGATTTTAGAATAAGTAAAATAAATTTCATAAAATAGTTTGGAAATTTAAGATAATAATTAATATTAATTTGATAAATTGTAGTTTAATTAAAAGAAATCTTTTGGTAGATAATTATTTATTTAGTAAAAGCGAAATGAAAATTAAATTTGTGTTTAACAATTTAATTAAATGAATTGATTGAATATTTTGATATTCATTTGGAGCAATTAATTTTATAAGCTTCTATTCCTTTTTCTTTTTATGGAGATTGAATATGTTTTAGGGGCTAAAAAAGAGTTTTATGATTTTGTTAATTTCATAACTCATCAAGATAAGGTTGCTATTGTCACACATATTGATTTGGATGGTTTAGCTTCGGGTTTATTTTTAGAAAAAATTTTGGAAGCTAATAATATTCCTTTAAATTATATTGATTTTATTACAATTAAATCAGACATGGTTAAAGAAGTGAGTGTCAAATTAAATGCTCTCGAAATTACAAAAGTATTTTTTTGTGATTTAGGAATTGATAGTATTGATCCAGAGGGATTTATGGATTTGAAAAAGGATATGGATGTTTTTTTAATTGATCATCATCCCTTGAATGAATCTTTTCCTGATAAAAGAAATATTATTAAAACTATTACGGATGATTGTTCAGCGATGACTATTTTTGATTTAGGTGAAGGAATTTTTAATACAAATTCTTGGAGATGGTTAAATTTTGCAGCAATTTTTTCTGATTATTCTTATAAGAAAAAAGAAAACTTTGATTATTTGAGAGATGTTTATCCAGAAGTTAATTTAGATAATATTTCTAGTTCTATTCCCGGAATTAATGCGAGAAGGATTGCTTCTGCTTTAATTTATTATGAACATAATAAAAAATATGTTTATGATTTGGTTAAACAAAGAAAATTAGAGGAGTTAAATGAAGTTCATGAAATTATTGAAGAGGAGATTAATAGATTGATTGAAGCATTTCCTGAAAAAAAGATTTATTCAGAAAAACAAGATTTGTATTTTTATGAAATTGATTCTAAGTTTAATGTTGTTTCTTTAGTTACAACTTTGATTTCTAAAATGAAATCTGGGAGTTCTTTTGTTTTTATGCAAAGATGGGGAGATATTATTAAATTTAGTGCAAGGAATCAAAGTAATAGTCGAGATATGGGTATTTTGATGAAGAGTTGTGTTGCTGGTTTTGAAAATGCAAATGGTGGAGGGCATGCTCCTGCTGCTGCTGCTAAGATTAAGGAAGGAGATTTGGAAGAATTTAAGAAACGATTATTATTATAATCATTTCATAAAAACAAAATAAATTTTGTCTTAAAGAGAGATTGTTGGGTTGAATAATCGAACTAAAGTTCAGAATTGGTAAATTAAAATTTTTGAATGTGATTAGTGTGGAAATTTTTTGAGGAATGTTAGATATTCAAATATTTTTTGTAAGGATTTTTAATTGATTAAATTGTGGAATGTGAGTTAGTTGAGAATTCAATGCAAGGGCGGAGCGAAAATTAAATTTGTGATAAACATTTAATTGAACGGAGTTATTTATTTGTTTATGAATTTTTGTTATATGCTGGACTTACTAGAAAACCCTTTTAAATGAAATCAAGGATCTGGATAAAAATAGAATCAATCTTTAAAATAAATTGTTTGCTTCGCTCATTTTTATAAAATAATTATTGCTTCTGGCGAGGGCATTGATTGAGTTTAATTAATCACAATATTTTTAAAATTCCCAATATTTTATGCAAACGGTGTGATGAATAATTTAATATATTAATTACAAATGGAATGAGTTATTTTTTATAATAATAAATTCTTTTTATAAATAAAAGTAGGAAAGTCTTGTTATATACAAAACCTTAAAAAGAAATTTCGATTAAAGAAAATATATGAAAATTGGTGATGTTGAGTTATCTTGGTTGGGGCATTCAGGATTTTTAATACAAAATGGAAAGGTTGTTTATATAGATCCTTATAATATTTGTGAGGATTTACCTAAAGCTGATTTAATTTTAATTACTCATAGTCATTATGATCATTGTAGTGTTTCTGATTTACAAAAAATTGTTAAGGATGGAACTAGAATTATTATGACTGTTGATTCGCAGAGTAAAATTGCTCGTTTTAATGTTCCAATTAGAATGGAAATTGTTGAAGCTGGACAAGAATTGGATTTGGGAAATATTAAAATTTCTGTAGTTCCTGCTTATAATGTGGATAAACCTTTTCACTCTAAAGATGAAGGACTTGTTGGTTATTTGATTAAGATGAATGATGTTATTATTTATCATGCAGGAGATACTGATCTGATTCCTGAGATGCAAAAGTTAACTGGTTATAATAAGAATTTTGTTGCTTTATTGCCTGTTGGAGGAAGGTTTACGATGGATTCTAGTGAAGCTTTTGAGGCTGCCAAATTAATTAAACCAAGTGTTGTTATTCCTATGCACTGGGGTTCTATTGTTGGTACTCGTGAAGATGCTGAAGAATTTAGGGGGCTTTGTGAAGGTGAAGGAATTAAGTGTGAGATTTTGGATAAGAGATAGGATTTTGATGAACTAAAGTTTAGGTTTGATATGTTAAATTAACCGCTTCGCTGGAGGATATGGGAGCTTGGAGGATTTTTGATTGGTTTATTAGATTTAGTATATAATTTTTAAAACATTAATCAATTGCTCACTAACGTGCAAATTTAATTTTAATTATTGCTATGCTGCCTCGTTACATTTCCAGCACAAAAACTTGCCCTACAGGTCGGCGAAGACATTATTTGAATTTAGATTGTCGAAATATTGTTCTGAGATTTATGAGAGTTTAATTAGCTGCTACAAACGAAGTGAGTTAACTTGAGATAAAAACTAGGAGAAAATAGACAAAAAATTAGTTATCCCAAAAATATCCAAAATATTTTAATTGGTTTTTGTTAGTTAATTTATGAAAAAGTTTTTTATTATTTCATTTTTGTTTTTTATTTTTGGATTGATTTTTGTTGGACTTTTTAGAATTAATTTGACTGGAATGGCTGTTGAAAGTATTTCTAAGGGGGAAGCTGCCCATCAGGGTTTTATTTCTGAGATTTATTTATATTTAGGCATTTCTTTTCAATTATAGTATTTTGTTTATTTTAGATATAGGGAAGAAATTGAAGAGTGGTTTTCAAAGGGAAAAAGGGAAGAAATTGAGGAAGATATTTAAGTTTTAGTTTGTTTTATTTTATATGGACAAGTTTAATCAACGTAAGAAAGATGTCTTATCTAAATTGGATAAATCTAGTAAGGGTGAGTGGGATTTAAGAATTTTAGATATTTGCAATAAATTGAATTCTATGGCTAATTATTATTCTACTTCGTCCTGTTCTGGAAGAATTATTATTATGAAGAATGAGGCGAAAAAAGGTCCTGGACTTTTTGAGTTTGTTAGTCATGATTTGGTTGAGTTTGATAATTTTCTGGGAAAGATTAATGGTTTGGAAGGAAATTTAAAATTTAAACAAGAATCTGTTATTTTGCATATTGCTTGTCGTGAATTGAGTGATGCTGAATATTTGTTGGAGAAAGGTTTGAAAGCTGGATTTAAAAAATCTGGAATAATTAGTTTAGGTAAGAATATTGTTGTTGAATTGAATTTGACGGATAAATTGGAATTTCCTTTGATTGAAAATGGTGATTTATTAGTTGACAATATTTTTTTGAAAAAAGTTATTGAAAAAGCAAATAGTAATCTTGAGAAAGGTTGGAAAAAGATTAAGGATTTGGAAGGGTTGATATAGAAATAGCTTTGTTTTACAAAGAATTGATATGTTAAATTATCCGTTCTGCTAGTGGAAATTGGTTGATATTAGATTTTTGGAAAGATATTTGAAATTATAAAAAGGGAAGTTTATTTAGTAACTTTTTTATATTCTCTTTTTCTTATCATTTTAATGGTGGAAAATATACTAGAATATATTAAATCTAATTTTGAAAGGGGACTAAGTATTGAAGTCATTAAACAAAATCTTTTGGGTCAAGGGCATTCTGATTATGATATTGATGAAGCAATTAAAGAGTTTAAGGAAAAGATTGTAGAGTTAGAAAATGAGTCTGGAGTGTAAGTTGATTTGGCTTGATTTTGCAAGGTACTTTTATAAATTATTTTTGTTTTAAATTATTGGAGAGGATGACAAATAAAGATATATTTGAATATATTAAAGGAGGATTGAAAAGAGGTTTTCCTTTGGAAGAATTAAAATCGAATTTACTTGCAAGAGGATTTTTTGATTATGATATTAGTGAAGCAATAAATGAATTAAATTCTAAAAAAGAAGAAATAAAAAAACCAGAGAAGGTTCTTTCTTTTTTTTCACCCAAATTTGTTTTATATTCTGTTTTTGGATTTTTTGTGATGTTCCTTTTAGTAATCTTTTTTCTTTTGAAAGGTTCTTCATCTGCAGTTGTTTTGAGTGAAGATTTAAGTGAAGGAGTATCTATTGATATGATGCAAAATAAAATTCAAATTGAGTTGGATGGAGAAAAAGAAAACCTTGAATTGGAGGTGGTTTTAAATGATTCAATTAAAGTTAATTTTGGGAATCAAAATGAAATTTTAGAAATTGGAGAAGAAAAAGAAATAGATTTGGATGGAGATGGGTTAGTGGATATTAGTGTTAAATTGGAAAGTATTGTTGATGGAATTCCAAAATTATATTTTAAGAAAATTGAAATTGAATTGGAAGACAATGAAATGGTTTTAAATGTCTCAATTCCAGAAAATGAAGTTTTTGTGGAAAATGAAGATGAAGAGGGGGAGAATGAAACTGAATATCTCTTTGCAGATGCAATTATTAATCAAACCAATACATCTACTTCTTATGATTTGAGCAAGGTATGTGAATCATATGAATCTAATTATGAGAATGTTGTTTACTTTGTGGATAATGCTACTCATTTTTGTAATAATACAATTGTTAAAATTGAAGATGATTCTTCTTGTTGTGAATTGAATGATATTATTGAATATTCAAATGAGGGAGAGAATATTGTTTTTTTAGAAGAAACTGAACATTTGAAATTTATTTATAATAAAGAGGAGGTTCAAACAGGAGAAATTTTTGATATTTCATATGAGGTTTCAGATTTGTCTGAGGATGCTAAACTTTTGTTATATAGATATAAAAAAGATGAAGATAGGAAATATTTTGGAATTAGCGAAGAATCTGTGAATTCAATAAGCACAGTAGGGCTTAAATCATTTGTAGATGGAGAGGGTTTTTTTGAAACGGATTTTTTTTATGTTTCTGGAATTTATATTTATGAGATTGAATTATATTTTTGTTCTAAACATAATAGTTGTGATTCAGATTATTCTTTCTCTGAAGTTGTGGAAGATCTTTCAGATCTTGAGCCGGATGAGATAATTTACAAAGAAATAATTGTTTCGGGTGAAACTATTGAATATCAATGTAATTATGATGCAGATTGTAAGGAACCTTGTGAAAATTGTAAAGAAGGTGTTGAAACTTGCGTTTACAAATTGTGTCAAGATTGTTTCCTTTCTTTTGATTGTAAAGAAGGATATGATTGTGTTAATCGAACTTGTGTTTTAGAATAATTTTCCAAAATATCTATTTTTTCAGCTAAATATATATAAATGAAATTTCTTTATTTATATTATATAAAGTGATTCTACTTAGTAGAGTTAAACATAATGATAAAGGAGGAAGAAAAAAAGAATATGGTACTTGAATTTGCAAAACAAGCTATTCAAAATTCTGAAAGCCACAGCATTAATTTTGATGAGTTGAGAGCTGGTAAAGCTTCAATTAAAGTAATTGGTGTTGGTGGTTGTGGATGCAATATGGTTACATGGCTTTTCAATAAAGGTATCAATGGTGCTACGGTTTATGCTTCTAATACTGATGCCCTACATCTTTCTGTTACTAAAGCTGATGAGAAAATTTTAATTGGTAAAGAGTTAACAAGAGGATTAGGTGCAGGTGGTAAAGCTACAAAGGGTAGAGAAGCAGCTAAAGAGGCTTTGGTTGACTTGAAAAAGGCTGTTGGTGGTTCTGATATGGTTTTTGTCCTTGCTGGAATGGGTGGAGGAACAGGAACAGGAGCTGCTCCAGTTGTTGCTCAATTGGCTAGAGAAACTGGTGCTGTTGTTATTGGTGTTGTTACAATGCCTTTTGAATCTGAAAAAGCTAGAATTGATAAAGCTGAATTTGGATTAGCGGAATTAAGAGAATCTACTGATACTTGTATTGTTTTAGATAACAATAGATTGGTGGATATTGCAGGACAATTACCTTTGGAACAAGCTTTTGCTGTTGCTAACGAACTTGTTAGTACAATGGTTAAAGGTATTGTCGAAACAATTACATTACCTTCTTTAATTAACTTAGATTATGCTGATGTTTCTTCTGTTATGAGAAACGGCGGAGTTGCGGTTATTGGAATTGGTGAATCAGATGCTGCAGATCGTGTTACTGAAGCTGTTAAGCAAGCCCTTACTCATCCTCTACTTGATGTGGATTATAAAGGTGCAAGCGGTGCATTAGTGCATATTACATGTGGCCCTGATTTGAAACTTGAAGAATTTGATGCGATTGGTAGAACTGTTTCAGATAATTTAAGTTCTGATGCACAAGTTATAATTGGTGCTAGAATTGCTAAAGACTTTGTTGGAAAAGTTAGAGTGATTACTATTATGACTGGAGTTAAATCTCCTTATGTATTAGGTAAAGAATTTGAAGAACAAACAATGCCTGTTTCAAGGGAAATGTCTGATCTAGGAATTGATATCTTAGGTTAAATTAATAAAGCATTATTACATTTTTATTTTAACTTTAAAGCTCAAGAAGAAAATAGGGTTCTTCTTGAGTTTTTGCTTTTTATTTTATTTTTAGTATAATAATTCTTAAAAGTCCTGGAATTATTAGATTTTTATGGAAGAATTGTTTAATTTGAAGTATTTTGTTATGAGAGGAAACAAAACCGAAATAATTGAGGGGGAGAATTTTTTTATTCCTCTTAATAGTCAAAATTATAATTGGATTGAAGGGGAAGCAATTTTGAAGAAAGATTATTATATAATCAAGAAATTTTTTAATAAACATGCTTTATATTTGGAAGGGCTTAAAGGGATAAATTTTAAATTGAATAAAGGGAGAGTGGATAGAGTGATTCTCGAAGATTTGGTTGAAGGATTTCCTCAAGAACTTTGTGGTTTGGATAAGTTAAATTTTTTGAATTTGTCTAGATGTAAAATTAAAACTATCCCTAAAACAATTGTGAAGTTGAAAAGTTTGAGTGAATTATATTTAAATGATTGTGGTTTGGAGAGAATTCCTTTTAATTTGACGCAATTGCCTGGGCTAATGTATCTTTCTTTAATTGGAAATAATATTCGTGATAAATATTCTAAAAATACAATTGATTGGTTAAAAAGAGAGGGAGTTAAAGTAGAATTAGATTAATACCAACCTGGACCTCTGCCTTCAACTTTTTTTATTTCATCCATTCGTTTATTATCCCATTCGTTGAAGTAGAGTATTTTATCTATGTTCCCTTTTTCTTTTTTTAATTTTGGTTTAAATTTTTCGTATCCGATTGTTATTATTGCTTCCACCTCATTTGTTTCTGGAATTTTTAGTAATTTTTTTATTTTTTCATCGTTGAAATGCCCTATCCAACATGTTGATAATCCGAGATTTGTTAGATGAAGCATGAAATTTTGAATTGCTGCTCCTGCCTGTTGTTTTAGATATCTTTCTCCTCTTTCTTTGTATAATATTTTGGTTTTTTTTGGATTTGAAACAAACGCTACTGCATATTTTGCATCTTGAATAAATTCTTGTTCAGAAAATTTTGCAATTTCTTGCATTGTTTTTAGTTTATCTATTACTATAAATTTTAATGTGAAAACATCTCCTGCCATTGGAGTATATTGTGCAGAATTAATTGCTTCTAGAATATCCCTCCAATCTGGTTTTTTATCTTTGTATTTCCTAACACTTCTTCTTGATTGGATTGCTCTTATTGTATCCATGATTGAATAAGGGAGAGGGGGTTTTTATGGGTTTTGGGTTATTTGTTATAAGTTAAATTAAAGTTTAGGATAGATAAAATTAAATTATTCGTTGTCACTGGCAGACATCGGTGAAGTTTAGATTTTTAAATCTAATCAATTTATATTGATTGAAATTTTTAAAATTTATATTTCCAATAAGCTTTTTTATTACCATATTCTACAAATTTTTTATGATATTTTGGATTAATGAAATTTTTTGATTGCTGATGTTTTATTGGACACCAGTATGTTTCAGTTCTTGCACCTATTTCTGAAAGATAATGTATTAAACCAATTGTATATCCACAATATGTGCAAGATGTTTTATTTGGGAAGCTTAAATATTTTAATTTGTGTCTACCAATTTTGATATAATGTAATCTTTTAACTAAGGGAATTTTTAGTAATGGAAATACAAGGTGGTGATAAAGTTCTGTGAATATATCTAAAAGAATTAAAGGGAGGATTAAGATATGATTGAATGGGGCAGATAAGAGTTGTTTGAAGAATTTTCTTTCCATATTTGATGAAATTAAATAATATCTTTGAGGGCTAATACGAATGATTAAAATAGTTCAAAATCTTTATTTTGTTATGAAATTAGAAATTTTATCTTTTGGAGAAGCTTTAAAGTATGAACCTAAAGAAAATAGTTATGGGCTTCGTATTGAGGCTCCCTTTGATCAGTTAATTTTTTTTAATCCTTTGAAAGAGAGTGAGAATTGGGTGAAGATAAATAGGTATGATTTTAATGATATGTGGCCCAAGGATTGGAAAGAATATGGTTGGATAAAACCAGAAGATATTCTTTCTGGAGGAATTTGGAATGAATGTTGGAATAAATATAGTAATCATATATTGAGAGGTTTTGATGATGTTAATTATGGGAATTTTGTTGATTTTTTAGAAAGTGAAGGGCACCCTTCTGGAAGGTATACTTTATTTGATGAAAATATGGCTAAAAAGATTTTGGATGATTTTGAAGAAGTTAAAAATAAAGTTGATAATATTATGATTCATTGTATGGCTGGAAAAAATCGTTCTCCTGCTGTTGGAATTGCTATGAATAATATTTATGGTTGGGGGATTAAGGGATTAGAAGAAAAATTTCCTTTGTATAGAAAATATGTTTATGATGTTATGATGAAAGAGGGAAGGAAGGTTAGAAAAATTTATAAGTAAGGAAATTCTTACTTTTGAATGGATGAAAAAATAATTAAAGTTACAGATAAAGGGCAGATTTCTATTCCAATGGTTGTGAGGGAAGCTTTATCAATTTATTCTGGAGATAATCTTTTATTATCAAGATCGGAAGATGTTATTATTTTGAAAAAAATTAAAGATGATGATTTTAGTGATTTGTTAAAACATTCTGAAAAGAGTTTGGGTAAAATTTGGGATAATCCAGAAGATGAGGTTTGGAATGATTTTTAATCAAGGCGATATTTTGATTGTTCCTTTTCCTTTTTCCAATTTACATTCTATTAAGAAGAGACCAGTTGTAGTTTTATCTAAGAAAAATAGTGATGCTTTAATTGTTTGTGGAGTTACATCTAATTTGAAGGAAAGAAAAGGTTCAGTTTTGATTAATAATTTTTGTTTGTCTGAAGGGGCTTTACCTGTGGAGAGTTTGGTTAAGGTTGATAAATTATTTACAATTGATAAGGTAATTATTGTTAAGAAAATTGGTCGATTGAATAGTAAGTGTTTTGAGAAGGTTAAGAAAGAGTTTTTTGGGTTGGTTTGATTTGGTTATAAGAAAAAGATAAATTTCACGAAGTAATTCGGAAATTTAGAGAAAATAATTATCTGGGAAAATTTGATAAGGTTTTTTTGTGAAATCTAATAATTTAAAGTGAAATTTGTTTGCAAATAATTGTTTATTTCAAAAAAGGAATGAGTGAAAAGTAAATCTGCATTTAGCGATTTAATTGAGCGAGTGTTTTATCTTCTAAAAATCAATAACTCCGCCACCCAAACACTTAGTTCCCTCATAAAGCACTATTGCTTGTCCTTCAGAAACACCTGTTATTGCTTTATCTAAAGTTGCAATAATGTTTTTTCCTTTTTTTGCTAGTGTTGTTGGCATTAATTCTCCTACTTGCCTAATTCTTACTAAAACTCTTTTGGGTAAGTCTTTTTTTTCTATATCTATTAGGTGTAAGTTTGTTACATTTATTTTTTTTCTTAGTAGTATTTTATGGCCTTCTGGTGCTGCTGTTATTATATTTTTTTTGGCGTCTTTTTTTGCTACATACCATTTTATCATTCTTTTTGTTTTTGGGTCTTGACGTTTTAGATCAAACCCGTATCTTGGTCCTAGTCTTTGACCGATTGTGTAATAGTATATTCCGTCGTGTTCTCCTATTTTATTTCCTTTTGGATCAAGGATTTTTCCTTTTTTTGGTTTTATTCTTTTGCTTAAAAAATCTTTTAAATTTATTTTTCCGATAAAACATATTCCAACTGTTCCTTTTTTATCTGCGTTTTGGAATTTGTGTTTTTTTGCAATTTTCCTAACTTTTTTTTTCGTTAAATTTCCTATTGGAAATATTGTGTGAGCTAAATCGTTTTGATTTTGACGATATAAAAAGTATGATTGATCTTTTGATTCGTCTTTTGCTCTGTGAAGTTCGTAGATGAATTTACTTCCACCATTCATCCCCTGACCGCTCACCCCTGGAGCAGAATTATTAGAAGAGGAAAATTTATTGTTTTTTTTCTTTATTCTAGCATAGTGTCCTGTTGCAATTAGATTTATTCCTCTTTTTTTTGCTTCTTTTAGAAACATTGGAAATTTTATTTTTTGATTACAGTCAATATCGGGATTTGGAGTTATTCCTTTTTTGTATTTTTTGAACATTTCGTCTACCACTAGTTCTTTGTATTCTTTTTCGAAATCTAGAGTTATTATTGGGATTTCTAAAAGTGAGGCTATTTTGATTGCGTGTTCTCTTTCTTCAACCCATGCGCATTGTCCAGTAATTTTATTTTTTGTGTCTGACCAATTTTTCATGAATGCTCCGTGGACATCATAGCCTTGTTTTTTTAAAAGTAGTGCTGCCACTGACGAATCCACTCCTCCGGACATCCCTACTAAAATTTTTGGTTTTTGGTTTTTTGTGAATAGTTTCATAGAATTACAATATATTTTTGGATTAAAAGGGTTTTGGGAGGAAGATTTTTTAATACATACTATTATAAGGGAATTTTATCTGATTTTTTTATGAGAAGAGAAAAACCTTTACCCAAAGAATCAAGTTTTAAGGAATATGTTAACAATAGGCCTGCTCCTCGAAGAAAGCCAAGACAGAAAGGAATTAGTAAGGCTGTTGCTAAAATTGTTAAAAAAGATTTTAATAGAAGAGATGATAAACCTGATAGGAGACAATCAAGAGGGAATTCATTTAAGGAAGGTAGGAGAAATTCTCGAGGTTCTAAATTTGGAGATAGAAATAGGCAGAGTGGTGACCGGGAAATGTTTGATGCTGTTTGTTCAAAGTGTAAAAAACCTTGTAAAGTTCCATTTAAACCAACTAATGGAAAACCAGTTTTATGTTCTAATTGTTTTGTTAAGAAAGATAGAAATGATAATTCTAGAAGAAGTGGCGGATTTCAATCTAGAGGAAAAGACAACCAAAGGAGTAGCTTTCAACGTAGAGATAATAATCAAAATAGAAGATCATTTGGTGGAGATAGAGAAATGTTTGATGCTGTTTGTTCAAAGTGTAAAAAACCTTGTAAAATTCCGTTTAAACCAATAACTGGTAGGCCCGTTTATTGTTCTAATTGTTTTGTTAAGAAAGAATCTTCTGGAAGGGGGAGAAGCAATTTTGGAACTCGTGATTCATCTAATGGAAGGAATTCAGAGAGAAGAGATTCATCTGGTAGGAGAGACTCAGGTAGGAGAGATTCTGGGAGGATTGGTGGTTTTTCAAGAGGTAGAAATGATTCTCGTGGACCTTCGCGAGGAAGAGATGTAGGTAGGAGATCTTCAAAGGATAGTTCTAGGAAAAAAAGATAATTTATTTATTTTTAATATTTAATCATGCAAATGTTTTTAAGTTAATTTTTAGTATATAAATTATGGAATTATTTTTTAATAAAAGAAGAGGAGATACTTCTAAATTAAGATATGGGATGGTTCATTCTTTATTTGGAGATGACGAAGGAGTTTCTATTGTTATGAAACAACTTGAGGGAGTGCTTCACAAAAACATGAATGTTCCTTTAAATAAAATTTATTATTTAATTGGGAAATCAAAAGTCAAATCAAAACAAATAACTGAATCTAGAATTTTATGGAATGGTAATTCTGTTAATCTTTTAGCTCTGGAAAATTATAGTAAATTGTTAAGTAAAGATCATAAATTTAAAATTGAGAAAGCAATTGAATTTGCAAAATTTACTATTGAAAAATTTGTTAAGAAAAATAAGATTGATGTTTTGATTGCACATAATTCTAGTCATCCTGTCAATTTTATTATGTCTATGGCTTTAAGTAGATATTTTAAAGAAAGAAAAGAAAATGGATTATTTGTTCCAAAATATATTTTATGGTGGCATGATTCTCATTTAGAGAGAAAATCTTTTTCTAAACCTTCGAAAGATATTAAGGAATATTTAATTGATGGTTTACCTGGACCTTATGTAGATTATATTTTGTTTATCAATAGTTTACAATGGGATGTTGCCAAGAATTTTTTTAAAGAAGTTGATAAAAAATATCCTGGATTTTATAAGAAAATAGAAAAAAATTATGATTTTATTTTTAATACCACTAATACTTTTATTAAGAATTTTAATGATTTGGAAGATAATAAGTTTGGAAAATTAGTTCATGATTTTTTTAGAGATTTTAATATTTATGATTTTTTGGGCAAAAAAGGTTTTTTTGTTGAAGATACTTTATTTTGCTTGCAACCTACAAGAATGGTTCATAGAAAAAGAATTGATTTTGCATTGAAATTTTGTTATTCTCTTTTGAAGAAATTGAAGAAAGAGGGGAAATATAAAGCAATTTATTTTTTGATTTCTGGTAATGATCCTATAAATATGAAACAAGACTTGATTAAATTAAATAGAAAATTAAAAAAACAATTTAAAGAAGAAAATGTTTTTTTGGTTTTTGCAGAGGATTATTTTGATAAGACTAATTTGGATTTTTTAGATTATCCAAAGGTTTTTGCGCAGTTAAATGGGATTGCAACTTATTTTAGTGATGTTGAAGGATTTGGAAATAATTTATTAGAGGTTTTAGCTTCGGGATTGCCCCCTATTATTTATGAATATCCAGTTTATAAAAAAGATATTTCTAAATCTAAATTAAAATTAATATCTTTTGATAAATTTGTTATTGATAATAAAAAGATTGATTCTGTGATTAAATTATTATCTAGCAAAATTATGAGGAAGAATTGGATTAATAAAAATCTTGAAATTTTGAAGAAAAATTATTCTCATGATTTAATTGTGTCTAAGTTGAAGAATGTTATTTATAGTTAGAGTTGATAATTTTAATTAATCGTCGTACTGCGTGCATAGGGGTTAAAGGTTTTTTGGAAATATAATAATTTGATAGAGAAGATGTTTTTCAATTAATTCCATTTTCACTAAAAGCGGAGTGAAAATTAAATTTGTGTTGAGTAATTTAATTAAGCGGAGCGAGAAGTTTTTTGATGAAAAATTTTTAAATAAATACGACCCGGGCAGGATTTGAACCTGCGACCTATCGGTCACTGCTCCCGAAAGAGTAACAGCCGATCGCTCTAACCACTGAGCTACCAGGTCATATATATTAATATGTTAGAAAATTTGTATTTAAAAGTTTTTGTTTAGAAAAATTTATAATCTAAGCGGTATTTACCGATATATGGAGATGTCTAAAGAATTAGGGTTAATGCTTTATTGGGGAGAGGGAGATAAAACTAAAGATAGTTTTATTGCATTAACAAATACCGACCCTAATGTTTTAGCTTATTTTGTTTTTTGGTTTAGAAAATATTTTGATGTTGAAGAAAAAAGATTAAAATGTAGATTATATATTTGGGAACATTTGGATGAACAAAAAGCTAAAACTTTTTGGAGTAAAAAATTAAAAATACCTTTAGAACAATTTACTAAATCTTATATTTATCAATCTATTTCTAAGGTAAGAAAAAGAAGACATGAATTTGGAGCATGTAGGGTAAGTTATGGTTCTAAAAAAATAATGTCTGAAATAAAAGAAGGTATAAAAACAAAATTTATGGATTAATTATTCTTTTTCTTTTAATCTTTTTTCATATTCTTTCATAGTTATTGGCTCTTTTTCACTTCTTAACCCTAAATCATAAATTGGTTTTGGTTGGTTTTTTTCTAATCCTTTGTAGACATTTCCATGTTTTGCTCCCTGGATTATTTCTACTATTCCTTCTGTTGCTCCTTCAATATATTCTGATTCTCCAATTATCCCAACTTGATTGTCTTTTAATTCAATATAACATTTTGTTAGATTAGCTAGTGTTCCAATTGCTTTTCCACTTTTCCCAATTATTCTTCCCCGAATTCTTTCTAGGTTTGATTTATTTGTGTAATCTTTTATATTGATTATTTCGAATATTCTATCTTCTTTTTTAATTGAAATTGCTGCTGAAAAGCTAAAACCAAAGTTTAGTGCATCAATTACCTTCATTGCTTTATATTCCTCTTCTACAGTTCCATTTATTGTGACTTCTTTCCCTTTATTTGTTATTTTTACATTTAGGAGTTTTTCAAGTCTTTTTTTATTTTTTATTATTCTGACTATTTTTTCTGATAATATTGTTTGCATGAATTAATGGAGAAAAAAAGGATTATAAGTTTTGGGGTTAATTGTTGTTATTCTTTAAGAGTTATATTAAGAAAGTTTTATAAAGTTGTATGAAGAAAAAATATTATGGGTAGTTTGGAAAAAGATTTGTTGAAAAGAATGGAAGGTTATCGTTATGGAAGATTTAATTTAATCAATAATAATTTTAAATTTAAGTATGATTCTAAAGGAAATATTGAAATTAAAGATTTTTATAAAGGAGATAAATTTGGAGAGGGAGATTGTATTAAATTAACAAGAGATTTTTGTAAATCCAATTCTCATTTAAATTTAGTAAAAGTTTTGGGAAGAGAACCAAAATATTTTAATGGAGAACAAGATGTTCATTTTTATAATCTTTTGCTTACAAAAAAAATTTCTCGAAATTTTTTAAAACTCAAGGGCAATATAAAAAAAGAGATAATTAAAAATTCTAATTCTTATGTAATTGATCCAAGTTTTAATTTAGTCTCTCCTTTAAAAAATTCAGGATATATTTTTGAAAAAGTTTTTGAAGATGAAGGGAATATTTCACCTAATTTATCTTTTAAAAAAGAAGGAGAATATTATCCTTTGGGAATAAATAAAAAGCAAGAATTGATTTCAATTGGAATTAAAAAAAATAAACCAATTATTAAATTTCAAAAATCTTTTGATACAGAGTATTGTGATTATATTCATTTAGAAGAAACTTCTAGAATGAGAGGCAATTTACTTTTTGAAGAGGATTTACAATCTATTTGTGTTAATTTATCTAAAAAATATGTTGAGTTTAAAGAAAAAAATTTATTTAAATTATAAATTATTTTATTTTTTGAAATTTGATAATTAAAATTCGTCTTCTTCTGTTTTTAAATGACCGTTTTGTTTTAACCATTTAATTTGATTTGGTTTGTATTTTAAAAGAATATCTCCTTTTGTGTTATCTAGTTCCCAAGGTTCGATAATGATAACATCATTAGGTCTTAACCATAAATATCTTTTTAGTCTTCCTGGAACTCTGCCTATTCTTTCTTTTCCATCAACGCAATTGACTTTCA
>CAZRBZ010000013.1:2762-18536 GCA_964598515.1 Candidatus Woesearchaeota archaeon | reverse complement strand
TATGTCTTACTAAGTCAGAGTATTCTATAATTTTATTATGTGTTAGTATCATATTTATTCTAACACCTCCTTTAAAATATCATTTTCAAAAGTTATAACCAACTCATTAAGAACTGTATAACTACTAATTCCCAAAATCCCCCTACAATTAAATAAACCCACACTTTCATTTAACTCAAGAGTTACAGCAGTAGTATGTTTATTTATGTCTATCTCTTTAATAACTCCTCTAGAAAATAAACCCTTTATCTTCTTTTTTGTTAATCCTTTCATTCTAACACCTCAACCAATTTATCTCTTATAATAACTAAGTTATTATCTTCATCTTCTGTTAATTCAGATAAAAGAACACAATCAACAATACTAAGTATTCTTATCAAGTTTAATTTAGTTTCTTTATTCATTTTCTTTTTTTTATTTTTTTATAAGGTTTTAATCCTTTTTTAATTTATTTAAACGACTAAGCCGTCTATTTATATTTAACATACCACAATAAAAGAAATAAAGCCCTTTGTTTAGGTATAAATCCCAAATACCAAAGAGCCTATTTGATTACTACAAAGGGAGTTTTCGATTTAGTGTTTATTTATCCCTACACTTTAAACAGCTCAGGGGGAACTAGTCCCTTATCCATTTTGCGTTTTTTTATTTTTTTATTGGTTTATGTAATCCGTTAGATTAAAAGCAACCTAACCAAATAAACAACTGTTGTTTATCATACCATATAGAATAGAACATAGTTTATAAATGTTGTGTATAACAGCATAATGATTATAATGACACATAAGTTTATAAAGTAATATATAAGAAGATACTTTTTAAATGTTTTGGTTATTGTTATTACTATAAAGGTAATACATAATTAGGTGTTTCACAGGGGAGTAGTGATTTTTTTATGGTATGTCATAGCATAACCATAAATTTACCAATTATTATATAACCGAAAGGTTTAAATATAAGTAACGTATTAAATAAGTATGAAAATAATTAAACAATTATTGAATATACATAAAAAAGAGAGCTTATTTATAATTGTTGGTGACGATAAACACGAACCAACTACACAATATCTACAAAATATTTCTAAAAACTTTGAGAAAATATATCCTAAAAAAGAAATAATAGTAATGCCATATTATATAACGGTTTCACACGTTTATACAAAAGACGAAATAAAAAAAGAAAAAATTTCTATCAAAATAAATGGGGAAGACATTACTTCCATGGTTAACGGAGTGATTTTAAAATGAATGGTGAACAATATACATTATGTAAAATAGCATTTGGAAGGGACATGGTCTCTTATTTAATTAAATTATACAAAGAAAAACATGAAAAAAAAAGAAGCTGAAATAAAAATGAAACAAGTTTATGAAGTTAATGTATTATGTGCTGGTAATTTAGTAAAAGATTTTACTTATGATAATTTTGATTCTGCTAAAATGATTTATAATGATTTGAAAGATATTATAATGATTAAAAGCAGATTAATTATAATGGATACAGTTAATGAATCAGAATATACAATTCCTACCGCATTATGTTCTATAGAAATTGAAAGAATAGAATATGAAGAAGATTTTGCTTTAAGACAAATTGAAAATACAAAACCTGTAAAATTATTAGGTAATTAATATGAAAAATAAATATCAAATGATAGATATAACTTTACCGAAGGTTATAGTAAAGGGATATGTCTTAGAAAAGAAAGCAACCTTGCCTGGTAAAAATGCAACTAGTGCACATATACATATTCCAAAATATTTAGCTGGAGACTATACAGTTATTTTAATTCCTAAAAAAGAAGTTGAAAATTTAGATGATACTTTACAATTATAGGATAGTGTTTACAAAAAAAAATGAAAAAGATAGAAAAGTTTAAAAGTAAGAAGAAACTTTCATCTAAAGAAAAGATGAGAAGTATAGATGATAAATTAAATTTTAAGAAAAATATGATTATAAGTGATTTACACATACCATATCAAGATAAAAAAGCAGTTGATGTAATGTATCAATATGGTAAAAAATATAAACCAGATAACATAGTAATTAATGGAGACCTTTTAGATTTTTATAGGTTAAGTACATTTGACCAATCTCCAGAAAGAGTTGATTCTGTTCCAGAAGAAGTTGAGAAAGGAAAAGAATTTATTAGGGAAATACGTAAAAAATTTAAAGATGCAAATATTTATTTTATAGAAGGGAATCATGAACAAAGATTACAAAGATATCTTTGGAGAAATCCAGAATTACATGGATTAGATGTACTTAAATTAGATAATTTGCTTGAATTTAAAAAATCAAAGATTAAATATATAAAAACAGATGGAGATTATTGGGGTAAAGATACTGGACATTTAAAAATCGGAGATTTGATTATAATGCATGGAGATAATAGACTTAATGGTGCCAGTACAAGTAGACATGCAGGATATTCAGCAAGTAATACTATGCGAGGTATTCAACAAAGTGTTGCAATAGGACACATTCATAGGTTGGCTTTAGTAAAACAAAGAACACCTTATGGAGATATGACTGGTGTAGAAGTTGGATGTTTATGTGAAATACCTGGAAATGCAAATTGGCAACAAGGATTTGTAACATTTGAAACATATAAAGGTAAAAATAGTAATTACCGCCTACATGAGATAAAAAAAGGAGAATTAATAGTAGATGGAAAAATATTTAAAAAGAGTTAATGACGATTAAATATAATCAACAAACTAGAATAAAAGGTGCACTCAGACAAGTAGCAAAATATTCTCCAGAAGTTAAACAAGCACTTAAATTAGCTACACATCCAACCATTAAAGGACCAAAGGGTGGTGCAAGATTTATTTGTGCTAAATGTGGTGAAGTCTTTGAGAAAAAAGACGTTCAAGTAGACCATATAAATCCAATAATCCCAGTAAATAAACGTACATCAGACCTAGATTGGAATACAATAATTGCAAGAATGTTTTGTTCTGCAGAAAAGTTACAAGTTTTATGTAAGCCTTGCCATTTAATTAAATCAAATGAAGAACGTAAAGAAAGAAAAAAATACAGAGAGGATATAAAATGAGTTGTGATTGTTCTAAATGTGTAATCTCAAGACTAAATGGAGGATACAAGTTTGTTTGGGGACAAAAACCAATTCCAATAGAGAAAGATTATAATTTTTCTAAAGGAATAATTCGTTATGGAGAAGAAGAAGAGCTTAAATTTTGGAGAAAACTAATAAGCCCAAGTTAAAATGAAAATACCAGAAACAATAAATTTATATGGAGAAGAATATCAAATAATTCAATTAAGTAAACATGCTTTAACTTGTATTAAATGTGGTGAAGAATGTATTGGTCAATTAGATGAAGAAAATAGAATTATTTATTTAGCAGATGATGATGATTATAATACTCCTTTACAAATTTTATTACATGAATTAGGTCATTATTTTGCTTTTCACTATGGGTTAGGAAGGAATGAAATAATAGCAGAAGCATTTGCAAAATTCGTTGAAAAAATAATATTAAAACAATTAAAATGAGAACTAAAGAAGAAATACTTAAAGGTATGGATGAAATAGAATTTTTACTTAATTGTAGAATTGATTTTAAGTTTTTTTGTGAAAAAATGTTGGGAATGAATGAGTTTGGAGGTATACATAGATTTCAATTAGAATGGTTTTATTTAATTCAGAATAATGATAATACAGTAATTGAAGCACCATCTGGTTTTTCTAAAACAGAGATTGTTGGTGTTTGTTATCCACTTTGGAGGATTTGGAATGAAAGACATCTTAAAATATTATTAGTTTCTAAAACTGTTAGACAAGCTGCAGATAATTTACTTGGTAGAATAAAAGGATATATGGAAGATAATGAATATCTTAAAGAATTAATACCAAAAGGTCTAAATAGTACATGGAATAAAGAAGAATTTAAATTAACAAATGGGTGTTGGGTTAAAAATGTACCATATTCAATTAATATAAAATCATATCGTGCACATCTAATAATTTGTGATGAAGCAGATTCATATGAAAATCCAGAAATATTTTTTACACATGTTCTTTCAAGAATTATTCCAGGGGGTAAAATTTGTGTTATTTCAACTCCAGAAGGACCAACTAAACTTATTGGACAAATTAAAGAAAGAAATCCAGATGATTTTATTTTTAAGAAAAATGTTGCTATTGTAAATTGTAAAATTAAGGGAGATTTATCTACTGGTGAATCTATTTGGTCAGAAAGATTTAATGTACCATATATGTTGAAACAACGAAAATCTATGGGAGAAAATTCTTTTCAAATGAATTATATGTGTAATACAATGACTGAATATGAAGATACAATTTTTCAAATAAAAACGATTACTGATTGTTGGGATTCAACTGTTAAATTTAATAAAAATGTTAATCCAAAAGCACAATATTTTATTGGTGCTGATTTTGCAATTTCAAAAGGTATTAGGGCAGATGATGATGCTTTTGTTGTAATTGAAAAACTTGATGAATTATTTACAATTAAACATATTGAAACACATCATGGTATAACTAGACCAATGAAAATAAATAGATTAATTGAATTATATAATATATTTAAATCTGATTATCCAGTTAAGATAATTGCAGATGAATCAAACATGGGAACAATGGTTATTAGTGATTTAAGGTCACAAGGAATAACTGTTGTAGCACAAAATTTTCATCATGCAGAAAGAAAGAAACTTTTAATGACTTTAAATAATATGTTAGAAAGTGGTAATTTTATTATTCCAAGGGATGGTAAAGATAGAGATACAATTAAACAAACAAATTTATTACTTGAACAATTAATTGGATTTAAACGAAAAAAAAGTGAAAAAACTGGAAGTGAATTATTTGCTTCTACAGCTGCACATGATGATGTAGCAATTTCAATAGCAATGGCTGCAAAAGAGGCAGGAAAGATAAAAAAGATAAATTTATTCGGAATTAGCGGATAATATATAGAAAACTTTAAATATAAAGAAAAATACAAAATAATATGAAAATACTAAAAAAAAGTAAGAAATATGTTAAATTTATAAAAAAATTAAAGAAAATGTTAGAAAATATAAAAAAAAGTAAAGATTTAACAGCAATTGGAGATTTTTTCTTTTCTTTAATTATTTATGGAATTATAATAAATATAGGGGTTTTAACTTTTGGAATTAAATTTAATTTTATAAATATTATAAGTTTTGGTGCTCTTTTTTGGTTTATTGAAAATAAAATTATAGGGGTATTTAGGAGGCTTTGGTTTAGGAAATAAAAATGGGAATTTTTGAAAAATATTTAAAAACTGGAATGACAACATTTAATTTGTCAACTAATTTAGATTTATCTAGAAAAGAATCAGGAGTTACAATAACAAATATTTCTTCTAGGGGAGTAAGAACTGTTGATTTTAAAATGATTGATTTCATTTATTTGAAAGATGGAGTTTCTTTTAATATTATAAATAAAATGGTTCAAACAATAATGAAAGCAGATTATAAAATGATTACTGATAAAAAAGGAATTGGAACTTATTTTGAAAACTTTTTTGATGAAATTGGAAGAATTGGAGAAGAAACAACTTTAAAAAAATTATTTGAATTTATTTTTAAAGATTTATTTATGTATGGTAATTCTTTTGTAGAATTAATTTATAATAAAAGAGGGAATAAAATTGTAGATTTAAAATTGATTAATACAGAAATGGTTGATTATGCTAGAACTAAAGAAGGAAATATTGCAATTGATGAAAATAGTAAACCAATTGGTTATATGATATCTATTCCATATGGTATGAGTGCTAGAGGTAAAGGAGATATAATTCCAGAAAAATATAAAAGATTTATTTCAAAAAATAACCAACAAATCTTCTTATTACCAAAAAGAATAGCTCATTTCAAAATAAATGCTTTTGGAGATAGATATTGGGGAGTTGGACTTTTAGAACCCATATTACAACAAGTATTAAGAAAGAAAAGTATTGAAGAAGCACAAACAAATTCTATTTATACAAGAGGAACATATCCAGTAATAGCTGAAGTTGGAGATATTAATCATGAACCAAGTGAATCAGAATTAAAAGCAGTATTAGAAACATTACAAAATATGAGGCATGATAGATATTTCTCATTTCCTTATTTTGTAAAAATTAAACCATTAGAAGTTGGTTCAACAGATGCTGCTTCAGAGTCAATGTTATATTTAACTCAAGACCAAGCTGCTGCTGCTGGAATACCAATGCCTTTTGCAACTAGTGCAGGAGAAGCAACTAATAGGGCAACATTGAATAATCAACAACAAATATTTGAATTAGTTTTAGAATATTATGCTGATGAAGTTACAGATAGTTTTCAAAGATTCATATTAAGAAGAATTAAGGAAGTAAATAATTTGAAAACAACTCCAAAAGTAGTTTGGGGGGATATTAAAGCTGAAGAAAAAAATGATAAAGCAAAAAGATTAAATTTAGCTATTACAGATGGAATAATTGCCCCAGCAGAGGCTAGAGAATACACTTTAAATGCTGAAGATTTAGAACCAAATGAAAAAGAATATAAAGATTGGATGAAAAATAGATTTTTAGATACAAAGGCTCCAATAGGAAAAGCAACAACAGATGTTCCAGAATTTGAAGAAGATGTTGAAAAAAAAGAGATAACTACTAAAAAACAGTAAAAAATATAGAAATCTTTAAATATGACTAATTTCATAATTGAGTATGGACAAAATATTATTATCTCCTAAAATTATTTCTAATGAGAAACAAACTAAAAATCTTTCTCAAAATTTAGAAGAAGAAGTTAAAAATTTTAAACCTTTTTTGATTAAAGATGTTCTTTTATTATCCCCTGGTGTTTGGAATGATAAGATTTTTTCTAAAGAATCAATTATACAAGGATTTTATAAAACAGATTGGTCTAATAAAGAAAATTATGCTTTAATTTATTCACATACAGAATTGGCTGAAAATTGGGTTGGCAATGTTATTAATCGTCAAATTACTGAAGAAGGTAAATTATATGGGGATTTAGAAATATATGATAAAGATTTAGCAATTAAATTAGGTAAAGGTAAAGCAAAATTAGGAATTTCCGCAAAAGTTGCAGGAGATGGAACAGGTCCAGAGTTTTTTATTGATAGTTATAAAAATTTTTCTGTTGTTTATGACCCAGCATGTAGAGAAGCATTTATTAATTTAACTGAAGGTGGAATTGTTAGCTCTGATACATCTAAAGGAAATGAAGTTATAGAATCTACCGTAAATGAACCAATTGATTATGGAGAAAAAGAAAAATTAGCTTTAATTACTGCTATGGAAAAAAAGAGAAAAGAATTAGGAATGACTGTTAGTGAATTTTATGCAGCACCTAGAGACCCTCCTAGTAATAGTGCATTACCAATTTTTGATGTAACACATGTTAGAAATGCTTTAGCTAGATTTAATCAAACACATTTTATAAATTCTGAAGAAAAATCAAAAGCAAAAAGAAAAATAATTACTGCTGCTAAAAAATTTAATATTGAGATTACAAAATTAGAAGAAGATTTGAAAAAGTTGAAAAAGGAGGATAAAAAAGAAAATATGGAAAAAGTTAATGAAGTTGAAGCTTCTGTTAAAGAGGAAGCAACAACTGAAGAGCTTAATTCTAAGATTACTCAAATTCTAGATACTTTAATGTTATTATCTGAAAAAGTTGATAAACTTGAAGAGACTAAAGAAGAAGTTGTTTCTGAAGAAGAACCCGTAAAGGAAGAACCTAAAGAAGAAATAATTGAAGAACCTGCTAAAGAAGAGGTTTCTGCAGTTAAAGAACTATCTGAAAAGTTGGAAAAAGTTAATGAACAATTAGCAGAATTGTCTGCTAAAGATAAAGAAC
The DNA here is from genome assembly GCA_964598515.1 of Candidatus Woesearchaeota archaeon. GTDB lineage: Archaea > Nanobdellota > Nanobdellia > Pacearchaeales > GW2011-AR1 > GW2011-AR1. The sequence goes on along the minus strand of CAZRBZ010000013.1, from coordinate 10,661 downwards.
CAGTATCACAAACATCTTTTGAATTATCAAGAGAAAGTTTAGGACCTGGTGCTAGAAATTTATCTGATTTTGAGATGAATCTACTTAACACTCTTAATAATATAAAATGAGTAAAGAATTAATGGAATTAGCTAATGAGATTTCTTCTACTACTTCTAGGGGTACTGCTGTTTCTAGTGCGTATGTAAATCAACCGTTACAATATGGTAATGGATTTTTAGATGCTGCTAAAAAGAGATTTTACTTTTTAGAATCTGTAAATGTAAGAAATACTGAAGAAGGTCATAAAGATTACGTTGAATATAAAAGAACTAACTATTTAGGAAGTTCTGGTGTAACTTTTGATTCTGGTGAAGCAACTACTGCTGATATCTCAAACACTTCTGTGGATAACCTTGATGGTGTTCAAATTGTTCCTACTTACTATACTGCTCACATAACTGTGACAGAATGGAATGTTAGAACTAACAGATTTAGTTTAATCGAAAGATTTAGGGAAGATTTAGTTTATGCTACTGCAGATAAGATTGACCAATTCGTTGCAACACAAATTGGTGATGCAACTGAATCAACATCTAGTGCAACTGGTGCTATCCAGTTATATGGTGGTGATGCAACTTCAGATTCTACTCTTGCTGGTAGTGATATCTTAACACCTGATTTAATTGTTAAGGCTGCAAAATTCCTTGGAGATAAATATGTTTGGTATTGGAATAGTACAACTTTTACAAAAGTGGCTCAAGCTACTGCTGTGAAAAACCCATGGGTTAATGAAGACGACTACGTACTTTATGTTGGACCATCTCAACACTTGGCATTACAACAGGATTCTCAGTTCTCAAATGCTGCAGAATATGGAAGTAATGATATCGTTTTAAACGGTCAAGTTGCTAAATATCAAGGAATAAAAATTGTTATGACTACTAATGTGGAGTCAGTCGCTTCTGGTTCTACTGGACCTGACGGAACTACTGCATCAGCAGATATGACAAGATGTATCCTTATGAAACCTAAGAAAGCATTCACATTTGTTTGGGGGAAAGAACCTGAAATTTCAGTTACACCGTTCCCACGAAGAAAACAAATTGATATTGTAACAGACTTTGCCTTTGGTGGTAAAGTTATTCACGATGATGCTATTATTTGGTTGGATGTATCAGATTAAATTGATGTAATTTTTATTTTTTAAATTTTTTAAATTTTAAAAAAGAAAAGCATTGTGTTTATGTAAAAGTAACTCGCACCATTGGTGGGGGTAGCACAATAAAATAACAAAGGAGAACATAAAATATGGGAAAATATTTTGTACGAAGTGGATATATAATTCCACAAAACATACAATCGGGAACATTAAGTATAACAACTGATGCCTCTGGTGATGGAACTACAGAAGTAACATATCCTGTTAAGTTTAAAAGTACACCAAAAATTACTTTAACTATACAAGGAGTAGATACAACTGGAACACCAACAATTAGAAGTAAAGATGAGTTAACTTTTATACCAGGAATAGATGGGTCAGCATTAACTGGTCAAGCTGTAAGTATAGACTGGGTTGCGATTGATACTGTTAAACCTAAAAAATAAATAGGTGAAATTAATGGAAAAAAGTAAGTTAAAATTAGAATACAAAAAACTAATTAGAAATGGAGATTTAGAATTAGCTGAAGCTAAATTGAATGAAATTCATTCTATTTTTTCTGATTCTAAATATATTAAAAAAGAGATAAAAAAAGAAATTATTAATGATAATTTAGATGATTTAATAAAATTAAAAGGTATTGGTAAAGAAACATTAGCAGATATTAAAAGAATTTATAAAAATCCTGAAGAATTAAAAAAAGCAATTCTAACTGATTCTGTTCCTTTAAGGAATAATATAGTTAAGAAACTTAAAAAGTATTACAAGCTTTAAAAATAAATGGCAAAACTTGCTGTAAAAAAAGAAAGTGGAGATGTTATTGATTTATATAAAGAGATAGCTGAAACTTTAAATTCTGGAAAGTCTGTAGATACTAGAATTATTACTTCAGATTCTGAAATAAGTGTTCAAAATCCACTTCCAACAGATGGAGATTCTGTTTATCCTAAAGATTTAATAATTGATTTATCAGATGAAGGAGATTTCGTTATTCCAACTGAACCAACAGCTGACAAAACAAGAATTTTAAGTAGTTTAGTTGGTGATGTTCATATTGAAAAAAAGAATGATACAATTAATAATCCTAAATCAATTACATTAACATTTCAACGTCCAATTCTAACAAGTTCTTTTGGAATAGATGGTGGTCCTAATGGAAATTTTAGTAATACAAAAATAACAATATTTCAAGGACAAACGAGTCAAGTTGTGATAGATGAAAGTCTTGATGATACAAAACATTTAATTAGATTATTTGATATATTTCCAATAAAATTTAGTAAAATAAAAATTGAATTTTATACTGCTGATGCAGTAAGTATTGGATTAATTGGAATTTTTAAAAATACAGAAGTTGCTTCAAGAATAGAATCAATAAGTGAATTGACTCAAACCGTTGAACCAATTAATTCATTTAGAAATGCATTACAAGTTGACAGTGCATTGGTTCATAAACAAGGAGTAAATTTATTCTTTTTTAAAGAAGATAGTGCAGAAACAACATTGGCAGTTGAAACGACCACAGAAAACACATCGATAACAGTTGTTGATTCCACTGATTTTACAATTGGAGATAAGGTTAGATTAACAGGTGCAATTTTAACTGGTCAATCTTTTATGATTATTACAAATATTGTTGGAAATGTTATAACTCTTGATAGACCAATTGGCTCAGTTCTTTCAATAGGAAATGCTGTTGATGTGGTATTAACAAATTTAAATGTGAATGGTTCATTAAATTCTCCAGTTATATTCAAAATTTCTCCACCAACTGGAACAGAAGGTCCTTTATGGCAATTAACAAGACTTTTAATTTCAATCACTGATGCAACTACAATGGATGATGGAAAATTTGGAGGTGGTATAGCATTAACAAATGGAGTAAATTTAAGAATTGTTAAAGGAGATGGAACAATACAAAATTTAACTAATTGGAAAAATAATGGAGATTTTGCTCTTGATATGTTTGATGTTACTTATACAGATAAAGCTCCTGCTGGACAATATGGATTAAGAGGTAGATGGACATTTACAAAAGCACAATTCATTGTTGAATTAGATGGAACACAAGGAGATTATTTAGAATTACGTGTTCAAGATAATTTAACTGATTTAAGTTCATTTGAAATTAAAGGTCAAGGAAGATTATTTGGTGCATAGAAATATAGAAATATTTAAATATAAGTAAATTCATCTTTTTATTATGACATTAGTTAAAACAGATTATAGTGGAAATACAGTATTCATTAGATTAAGTGGAACTATTGCAGAAGTTTTACAAAAAGCTGCAAATTTAGGTATTGATTCTGGAAAAGCAATTTATTATTCAGATGATGACACTAATGCAAAAATGATTATTTGTATGACTAAATAATATAGAAAACTTTAAATATAACTCTTTATATCTTTCTTTATGGCATACACAACAATAACAGATATTCGGGCTATGAGTGGTTTAACAACTAATGATATTTCTGATGATGATTTAACATATCTATTAGGCAAATCAGTTGCTGAAATAAATTCAAGAATTAATGTGAAAGTTATTCGTGAATTTGTTGAATATATTGATGAAGTTAGAGAAAATGATATTGATGGAATTAATAAAACTTTTTATATAAAAAATTGGAAAGGTAGATATTTGGCTGATTTTAATAATGATGGTGATGTTACTATTTCTGATTTAACTGTTTATCGTGTAAATAATGATAATGAAGAAGATACAATGACTATTTCTTCTATAACTCATAATGAAGGTAAATTAGTTCTTTCTGAAGCTCCAGTTTCTGGAGATGATTTATTTATTACTCATGCTTATTCTACATTTGATGAAGACACTCCAGATACTCTAATTAATCTTGGAGCAACCTATTTAACTATTGCCTATGCTTATTTAAAAATTGATGCAGGTACATCAGTTAATGTAAAATTTGGAAATACTAAAATTGTTAAAAAAATTAGTGAATCATATGGAACATATTATAATAGATATCAAATGATATTAAAAGAAATAAATTCAAGGGCTTCTGGTGGAGGATATTATATGGAGTCTACAGTTAAAATATAAAATGGAACATCCAGGACTTGCGATTGATGAAACACAATTTTCTAATATGACTGGAAAAGAACAGAACTTAATTCTTTTTAAAAATATCTTAAATTTACATAAAAAATTTGATGATTCTAAGAAAAAAGATTCTTCTTATATATTAAATAAAAAAATACAATATTATTGGCTTTCTGGATTAACAGCGGTCTTTTTTGGTTATTTAGGAATTAAACAAAAATTGGGACTATGATTAACTCAAATATAGTAAACAGAGAGATAGATAAATATGGAAGTAGTATTATTTTGAAGACAGTTACTAGTTCTTATAATGATTATGGTGATGAAGATAAAACCTATGTTTCTAATTCAATTAAAGCAGTTGTGAATATTATTGGTGGTGAAAGTGAATTAGTTACTGAAGGAAAATATACTGCTGGAGATAAAATATTTTTTGTTAAAGGTACAATTACTGTAAAGATTGGAGATGTTATAGTTCATTCAAGTAATAATTACATAATTGAAGAGGTTCTTGAAGGAGAATTAAACGATACAACTTATGTTAAAGAATTAAGAAGTAAAAGAGAGTAATAATATAGAAAACTTTAAATATAACTAATTTCTTTTAAAAACATCCAATGTGGATAAACTCAGTGTGAGAAAATGGTAAGTATTGATAAATCAACAAAAACAAATGATATTTGGAAAAATTTCTATGATAGAATTAAATCTCAAGTAACTTCAGTTCAAACTAATTTAATAGAAGTTGGAACTACAACAATTAAAACTTATGCTTCTAGTTATTCAGATATTCTTTTAGATAATAAAGATAATTATCCAATTATTGTAGTAGAAGACCCAGAATTACCCAGTGAACCATTCACATTTAAAAAAGCACAAATAGAAGGAACCATTAATGTTTCAGTTTTTTCAAGACAAAATATAGCTGCCGTAAAGTTTAAAGATAAAATAATTGATTCTATAGAAACATATAAAGCAGAATTAGCTAAAGTAGGTATAAAAGGTATAGAAATAGATGATACAGATAGTGATAATTTTAAACGTGGTGCACTTAATATACATATGAGATTAGTTAGATTTAATTTTAAATATAGATATTCTCGGGAGAGTGGATTTTAATGGTAAAAATGGAGATTCATAATGCAATAAAGGTGAGGGAATATATTATAAAATTACCAATTCAATTAGATAGAGAACTTAGTAAAACAAATTATGAATTTATGAAAGCTGTTAGAAAATCTGCTAAACTAAGGGCTCCAAGAGATACTAGTGAAACAGCCAAATCTATTGAATTAAAGAAAACGAAAACAGCTGGAAAAACTAAACAATGGAAGATTATAGTTAACTCAAGAGCAGCAATATTTCAAGAATTAGGATTTAAACCACATTGGGCATATATTGAAAATTCAAAGAAATTAACTCCAGGACTTTATTTTGTTAAAAAAAGTAAACCTTTTTTAGCACCAGCAATAGAACATAATTTAAACACATTTGCACAGAAATTAAACACCGCTTCAACAAAAGCGATGAGGACAAAATGACCCACTGGTTACCTTTGGAAGAAAAATTAAATTCTTTTGGAGAATATTAACATGGCACAAGAAGACACATGGTCTGAAACTGCATATGTAGCAATTACAAAAATTGATGAATCTGATGTTGAATTTTGTACTATTACAGAAACTGTTGATTTAGATATTGGTGATAAAGATTTTGATGTAATAAACACCCTAAAAGGTGGTAGATTAGTTAAATTTAATCCGCAAGAACCAACTAGTATTACATTAGAAGCCTATCCAGTAGAAGCTGGAACAGCAACTGGAACAACTGGAACTGGATTTGAAGATTTAATTCATACTGGGGATACAACACAACCAATGTCAATTAGTTTTGATAAATCAAGAACAAAAATTAGATGTGTAGTACTTTGGACAGATGATACAACTGCTACAAATGCTACTGATGCACCAACAAGCGGTTCTACTGCTTTAAGGTTTGTTTTAAAGAATGGATATGTTACTAGTTCAAAACCATCTTTTACTGATGGAGTTTTGAAATCAACTGTAACAATGAAATTTCCTGCTTTTGATAAAACTGGAACAAGTAATGGAACTATTGAATCTACTGATGGTACAGGCGATTTAATTGCAGTATCTGCATATACCTCATCTTAATTTAGTTTAAGCGTTTTGCCCACGTTACGGGCTTTATAATCATGGAAGTAAACGAATTCAAAGAATTTAATAAGAAAGTAAGAGCCAAAGGCTTAGTAATGTCTCGTATACCAGAAAAGACTAGAGAATTATTTGTTAATATAGCAAATGAAGAATTTTGTTCAGATTACGGACTTTGTCTTAAATGGTGTTTAGATGAAGTTTTAGAATTTCAAAAAATGAAAATGATATTTGGAGAAAATCTTAATATGAAATTAGATATCTTGGGGGATAAATTAGATTCAGTTATTGATTTAGTCAATAAAGAAGAAATAAACGAAGAGAAATCACTAGGCATTAAAATGTTGGGTGAGAGAAAAGAACAAGGAGGAAAAAGATGAAATTCAGTGAAATAAGTGAATTTTTAGGTGGTTCTAGAGAAGTAGAAATTACAGAAGGTAAAACTTTAACAATTTATCCTTTGAAAGTAGAAGATTTGCCTTCAATAGATGAAGAAAAGCAAAAAACTATGACTAATGAACAGAAAATGGATATGAGTCATAATCTGATTTTAAAATCATTAGATGACCCTACAGTCTCAATAGAAGACATCAAAAAATTACCAGCTTCAGCCTATACAAAAGTAATGGAAGCAATAAATGAATTCAACGGCTTTACAGAAAAAAATGAGTCAATTGGAGACGTTAAAGAAAAGCTTGCTAGGGCGAGAGAAGCAAAACAAAAACAATAAAATATTTAATTTATGTGCAGTAATGGAAGTAGTCGGTGGTTATCAACAATTACAAAAACTTCCTTTACCCACTTTAAATTGGATAAATAAGTATTTGAAGGAAAAAAACAAAACGAAATAAAATGGCAGGAATAGATAGTATTAGAAAAACAATAAGTGTAATTGTTAATTTATCTGTAGCGGGAGCTAAAGCTACAAATGATGCTATGAAAAAAATGAGAACACAACAAACAAATTTGTTGTTAGAAAGTAATAATTATCAAAAAGTTCAAAATCAGGTTACTAAACAAAGAGATATTCAAATAAAAAGACAAATTCAAGGAGCAAATATATTAAATAAAAGCCTTCAAAATCAAAATAAAATAAATAAACAAAGTATTCAAGTTCAACGGAATAATGAAATGGCTAATCAGGGTTTTGGACGAACTATAAGAATGAATCAACAAGAATGGTCAAATTTTAATAAACAAGGTGGTAAATTTAACACTATGGGTGGAAAAATGGCAAATAGACTTAGAATGATGACACATGGATTACGTGGTTTTCGTATGGAAATGTTAGGGATAATGTTTTTTGGGATGTCTATAGCTCGTGTAACGAGTGGATTAATAAAAAAATCTATAGAATGGATGGGGGTTTCAGATGTTTTAAGTTCTGCATTGGGTATGCTTTTTTTACCAATAGCAGAAAAATTACTTGATTGGGCGTTAAAATTTTTAGATTGGGTTGACCAATTAACTCCATCAGAAAAAAAAATAATTAATATGATTGTTGCAATTGTTACAGC
>CAZRBZ010000013.1:0-2662 GCA_964598515.1 Candidatus Woesearchaeota archaeon | reverse complement strand
AATTAACTCCATCAGAAAAAAAAATAATTAATATGATTGTTGCAATTGTTACAGCAATAGGAGGTTTATTAACAATTATTGGAACAGTGGGATTAGGAATAGGCTCAGTAATACAAGCATTTGGTTTTTTATTTGGTAGAGGTTTATTTTCTTCCATTTTCAAAGCTGGAGGATTATTTAAGTGGTTTGGTTCTATTATAACAGGAATTGGAACAACTTTTTTGGCTGTTTCTGCAATTGTTACAGCAGTTCTTATTGGAATGTATTTAGCATGGAAAGAAAATTTTATGGGAATGAAAGACATCTTAAAAGGTTTTATACAAGGTATTAAATTATTTTTTAAGGGATTAGTTCAAGTATTCAGTGGAGTATTTATGATAATTTCAGGAATATTTTCTGGGAATTTTGAAAAAATGAAGGAGGGATTTATTAAACTTCTTAAAGGTTTCGGAAATTTAATTTTGGGAGTGGTTCAAATTATAATCAATGCTAGTTTAGCAATAACAGTTGGAGTTCTTAGACTTGTTGTTGGAATAATTCAATCAGTTGTTAATGGGGTTATATGGTTAGCTAATAAAGTTAATAAATTACTTGGTGGAAAAGGTAAGACGATAAATAAAGTGGATTGGGTTGAGTCTCTCAAAAATGTTGATATGAAACCTTTAGTTAATATGCCTTCTTTTAAAACAGGAGGAATAATGCCACATACTGGTCCAGCCTTTTTACATAAAGGAGAAAAAATAATTCCAGAACATGAAACAAAGAGTACAATGGTTCCTTCAATTAATATTACTGCAAATGTAAGTTCAGATTATGATGTGCGTAGACTTGCAGATGAATTAAAAAGATATTGGGTTTCAGATTTTGAAAGAGCATCAAAAGGGAGGTCTATATAAATGGTAGTAAGTATAAGAAAAACAATACCAACTTCAAGTAATTTTTATACGACTGGTGGTGACCAAACAATTTCATTAGATGGAACAACAAAAATTATATTACACACTAATAAAAGTTTAATTAAAATAAATAGAAGAAAAAATAAAACAAGACAAGCTAGTGAAAATAGTGATGAATTTGATAATAAAGTTGTAGATTTGAAAAATGGAGCAGATGATATTGTAATAAATGGGTGGATTGAAGATGATTCTGTAGATACTGCTTGGGAAAAATATTGGAGATTAAGGGCGATGTGTTCTAGGGGTGGTAAATTAACTAATTTAACTATTGAAAATATAGAATTTAAAGATACAACTCAACAAGCTTTTTTAGAAGATATTACTGGAACATTTATTGCAGATGATACTGGTTCAATTAATATTTTAAAAGATGATGGTGTTGCAAGAATTGAATTGACTTTAACTTTTTATATAGGAAATGAACGATGAAAAAACAAATTAAAATAAAACAAGAAGATTGTGAAATTGATTTTACTAAAATAAAAGATATTAAATCTGTTGAAGTTAAAGATACAAATTTAATAATAAATTTAGAGGTTCAAAAGTGAGTAAAAGAATAACAGTTGAAAGAGTAAAGAAATGGCTAATATATTTGGGAATGGTTGGTGTTCCTGCAGCAATAGGATTTATTTGGTTAATGGCTTCTTTAGGTTCAGTAGATATTACTGGATTTCAAGCAGATGATTATTGTGTTGGAACTTATGAAAATCCTTGTTATGCTTATATAAATATTTCTGTGAAAGAAGATGTTTTCATTTATCCTAGTGATAATTGGTCACAAACAGCTTTTTCAACCGACCCACAAATGAAAGAAGTTATACTTTATCGTAGTTGGGGAACAAGTTGGAGAAAAATTCCATTAAATAAATCTTGCACTGGAACTTGGTGTGGATTAAGTAATTCTAAAGATACAAGAGTATTTTCTTTTGCTTTTAGGGAAGGAAGAGACTATCAATTAAGAGTTGCTTTTATAAAAAATAATCCAACTCAAGATGTTGTATGGGGGTTTAAATTATGAATAAAAAATTAATAATATTTATTTCTTTAATTTCATTAATTTGTTTAGTTGGAGCCACTATAAATTTAAATGATTTAACAGAACAAACGTTTGTTTTTAAAGGACTCAATGAAGATAATTTTTTTATAGATTTGGAATATAATCATGCAGATTTAACTTCTGGAGAATCTATTTTTACAATTAATAATCCTTTTGATGAATTAGATTTAAATGATGCTTTATTTTTTACACATTTTGTTGCAAAAGGTAATAATTTTAATTCATATAAATTTTATGTTGAAGAAATAGTTGAAGAAAAAATTATCAAATATGTAGATAAAATTGAAATAAAAACTTGTTATAATGAAAGTAATTTAACAAAAGAAAGAATTGAATATAATTGTTCTGAGATAATACAAGTTGAAGATGGTTTTGAAATAATTAATACAACTAAATGGACACAAGTAAAAACAATACCTAAAGGAAAGCATAAAATTAAATTTATTGCTTATTGGGATGCACATCTTGGACCACAAGAAGTAGATTGGTTTCCTTATGTTTTTCTAAAAAAAGATAAATTTAGTTTACCCTATGATGTTGCTTTCTTAAAACAAGAATGGGCTTGGTTTAATTCTTCTTGGTCATACTACAAAGAATACACTAACTTAACTGGAAATATTACTTATATGGAAATAAATAAGACAGTAAA